>JACQGW010000380.1 GCA_016199325.1 Chloroflexota bacterium | reverse complement strand
CTCCCGTCGCGCTGGAGAGGGGTCGGGGGTGAGGGCCCGTCCCCCGCCGTCCCCCCTCTCCCGTCGCGCGGGAGAGGGGCCGGGGGTGAGGGCGAGCCTCCCGCCGTCCCCCCTCTCCCGTCGCGCGGGGGAGGGGCCGGGGGTGAGGGCCTCCCCGTCGAGGTCCTCCGGCTGCCTCCCGCCTGGGGGCTGCGAGCGGTCGACGCCGCCGTGGAGCTTGCGAACCGCGCGAAGGCCGACACGGTCCTGCTCCAGTACTCGCCCTTCATGTATGACCATCGCGGCGTGCCTGTTGCGATGGGGCTGTTGCCCCTGCGCCTGCGCCGCGCCGGGGTCCGGGTCGTGACCGTGCTGCACGAGATGTTCGTCCCCTGGCGGCCGGCGCCGGTTGCCCTGGGCCGTAGCGCGATGCAGCGGGCGATTGTCGCACTGTTGATCGTGGGGAGCCATGCGCTGGTCGTGCCGAGCTTCGAGCGGTTGGCGTGGCTGCGGCGGTGGTTCCCGTCCCGGCGGGACAGTGTGAGGCTGATCCCGGTCGGATCGAACATACCCGTCGTCGATCTCCCGGCAGCGGCGCGGGCGGACGTTCGGCGACGGTGGGGTGCCGCCGAGGGGACGACGCTGCTGTCGACCATGAACCCCGGCGACCCGAGCAAGCTCGGCGTGCTCGTGCTGGAATCGCTTGCCTGCGTGGCGCGCGTCCGGCCGGCGCGTCTCGTCTGCATCGCCGCGACGGAGGCCGAGGTGCGCGCGCTGCTCGACCGGTGCGACGCGTCCCGCCGGCCGTCACTCGACATAATCATGTGGACGGGACATCTGCCCGCTGGCGAGGTCGGACGCCTCCTGACGGCGTCCGACCTTTACCTGATCCCGTTCGCCGACGGCGCCTCGACGCGACGAACCACGCTTATCGCCGGCCTCGCGCATGGGCTGGCGACGGTCTCGACGCGGGGGTACAATACCGGGGACGACCTGATCGCTGCCGGCTCGGCCGTGCTCGTGCCGCTCGACCGGCCGGACGAATTCCGGGCGGTCGTCGGCGAGCTGGCCGCCGACCCCGCCCGGCGCGCCGCGTTCGGGCGTCACGCGCGGCGGCATTTCGAGGCCGAGTTCGCCTGGCCCGAGGTCGCCCGTCGTCTGCTGGCTGTCCTGGAACCGCCCCGGCGCCCGTCGCCAAGGAGCGTGCCGCATGTCCTTCCGTAGCCGGCGGGGCTTCGTGCCCGGACCGCAGGTGTGGATTCCCCTCGCCAAGATCGGGATCATCGCCGGCTCGCTCTATCTCTCGTTCTGGATCGTCAGTCGCTACGTGCAGGGCACCCTCCAGTTCGGCCTGGAGATCGCTCCGTTCGTGCTCGGTCCGGTCGTCCTGTTCTTCGCGTTCCGCTGGCGACTCGGCATCCTCCCCGTCCTGCTGCTGCTGTCTATTGAGGGGCTGCTGGTCGTCCTGAATGACAACCCGCAGATCTACCTGGTCAAGGACGTGTTCCTGGCGGCCATGTTCTTCGGCATGCTCGCGGAGTCGCTGTTCCGCCGCAACCGGCTGCTTTTCCGCTCGCCGCTGAACCCGGTGCTCGTCGGGCTGCTGGTGCTCGGGCTCATCCAGGCGGTGAATCCGGCCGGCGGAGGGCCGCTGGTCGCCGCGCTGGGCCTGCGATCGCTCTTCATCTATATTACGGCGGCCTACCTGGTCCACGCGATCTGCGAGACCAGGGAACAGCTCGTCCGGGTGGCGTTGTTCATTACCCTCGTCGCGCTGCCGGTCGAGCTCTACGGCGTCTACCAGTTTTCGCTGGGGCCCCGCGTGTACGAGCAACAGCTCGGCCTCAAGCCCATCGAGTTCGAGGTCGGCCCGGACGGCTCGCTGCGCTATTTCCGTCCGTCCTCGACCTTTGCGGCCCCCGGCCAGTACGGCGGCTTTCAGCTCTTCACGGTGCTGATGACTCTGGGGGTCGTCAATCTGCCGTCGCTGGGGCTTGGGCCGAAGTATCTGGCCTGGACGGCGCTGATCGCCAGCGTCCTCGGCACGGCGATTGGGGGACAGCGCTCCAACTGGGTCCTGCTGATGGTCAGCGTACCGATGCTCGGCGTTCTCCGGGGGGTCAGCTTCCGGAGCATCCCGCAGGTCGCCCTGCCGGTGCTTGGCGGTCTTGCGTTTGCCTTCACCCTCGGCGGTCCGTTCCTCGAAGCCCGCTTCGAATCGCTCACGGTGAGCGGCCAGATCGGCGGGCGCCAGACGCCCGTGCTCCAGTCGATGCTGCCGGGACTTACCCTTGCACTTGAGACGGCGACGTCGGTGGCGCCCTTTGGTCGCGGGATCGGGCTGACGCTGGCCTCCGCGCGCCACCTGACGACGTCCAGCGAGCCGTTGCTGTGGGCCGAGAGCTTCCTGGTCGGCGTGACCTTCCAGTTGGGCGCGCTCGGGCTTGTCCTGATGGTCCTCGTGTTCGTGGTCGCCATCTGGCGAGCCTTCACGGTGGCACGGTCGCGGGTCGACGACGACCTTGCCTGGCTTGCCGCTGTGCTTGGCTGCTACTTCCTGGCGGTGTTCGTGCTGAGCTTCTCGTATGCGCCGCTCTACACCTTCCCGACGGCGGTGTACTTCTGGATCGGCGTCGGGATGGTCGAGCGCATCCACACGCTGATCGGGAAACCGTCGAGATGATCGCTGCCGGCAAGCCCGCGCTCGCCGTGGTCGTCAACGGCGGGGCGGACAGCATCCAGGCCCGGCGGGCACGGGAGATCTTCGGCCGCCTAGACCATCGCTATCGCTCGGCGATTCTGTACCGGTCAGGGGGGCGACTTGAGAGCGTCGCGCGGTACGCCCTCCCGCTGGCGCAGTTGCGGCCGTCGCTGGTCTACTGGATCGACGTCGGACTGGCGACGAGCCCGGTGGTGCTGGGGCTGCGCCCGCTGCTCGGGTTCAAGCTCGTCGTCGAGATCGGCGATCCTGCCTTTGAGCTGCTGCGGGGCGCCGGTCGCCACCCCCTCACCTGCCAGATGGCCCGGTTCGGCGACTGGCTGGTTCCCAGGGTTGCCGACCTCGTGGTCGTCCGTGGCCGGCATCTCGACCCCTTCGTCCGGGCTCGGGGCGCCCGTCGCGTCGTGTTCCTGCCGGATGGCGTCGACACCGACGTCTTTCGGCCGCAGGACGCGCGCCATCTTCGCGAGCATCTCGACCTTGGCGACGCGCTGGTCGTGGGCGTCGTCGGCTCGATCAACTGGAGTCCCCGCTATCGCGTCTGCTACGGCTGGGATCTGATCGAGTCGCTGGCGAAGCTGCGCGACCTTCCGGTGAAGGGGCTCGTCGTCGGAGGTGGCTCCGGTCTGGACCACCTGCGCCGGCGGGCGGTCGAGCTCGGCGTCGCCAACCGAGTTGCCTTCGTCGGCCGCGTGCCCCACGAGCGCGTCCCCGCCCTCGTCAACGCGATGGACGTCTGCCTATCGACCCAATCCAACGACGCCGTGGGCGCCGGGCGGACGACGGCGAAACTCCCCGAGTATCTGGCGTGCGGACGGTTCGTGCTGGCGACGGACGTCGGCGAGGCGCAGGCGATCCTGCCGGAACAGATGCGGCTCCCGTACCAGGGCGTGCGTGACGACGAGCATCCCGAGCGGCTGGCGGCGCGCATCCGCGAGCTGCTGGTCGACTCTTCCTGGCGCGCCGCGGCCGACGAACGGGTTGGCCTGGCTCGATCGCTCTTCGATTATCGCGTGCTGGCTGAGCGCGTGGACGCGACGATCCGCCTGGCGCTGTCGCCAGCGTCGTTTCGCGGTGACGAGGAGCATCCCCCGTGCGCATAGCCATGATGCACATCGATCTGCCCTGGGAGTCTACCGGCGGTGTGGCGAACCAGGTTCACCAGCTCGCCGACGAGCTCGTCGGCCGCGGCCACTCTGTGACGATGTTCACCCTCAGCCCCTCCTGCCCGGAGGCCCGATACCGGGTGGAGCAGCTCCGGCTGCCGGCCTACCTGCGCCGGCGCAAAGGGCTGCTGCCGTTCGTCGTCGCCTTTCTCTTTGCGCGTCAGGACCTCTCCCCGTTCGACGTCGTCCACGCTCATGGCGACAACTACCTGTGTCTGCACCGGCCGGCGCCGATGGTGCGGACGTTTTACGGCTCGGCGCTGGACGAGGCGCGATCGAGCGCGACCGTGCGCCGGTCCCTTTCCCAGTGCGTCCAGTACCCCCTGGAATGGATCGGCGGCTGGGCGGCCGATTGGACGGTCGGCATCTCGGAGGCCACCCGGCGGGCGCTCCCGTTCATCCGGGAGGTCATTCCCTGCGGCGTGAACCTGGAGCGGTTTCGGCCCGGCGCGGAATCCGACCGGTCAAGGTATCCGTCGATCCTGTTCGTCGGCTCACTCCAGGGCCGCAAGCGCGGCGATCTGCTGCGCCGGGCCTTTCTGGAGACCGTTTTGCCGGCGATGCCCGACGCCGAGCTGTGGATGGTCTGTCCCGAGCGAGCGGAGGGGCCGCACGTCGTCTCCTACTCGCGCGTCCCCCAGGATCTGCTGGTCGACCTCTATCGGCGGGCCTGGGTCTTCTGCCTGCCAAGCTCCTACGAGGGGTTCGGCGTCCCCTACGTCGAGGCGATGGCCAGCGGAACGCCGGTTGTGGCGACGCCGAACGCCGGGGCGCGGGAGGTGCTCGACGGGGGCGCGTTCGGCCGCATCTGCGGGGACCGGGCGCTAGGAGAGGCGCTCGTCGGTCTGCTCGCCGACCCCTCGCAACGGCGGGAGTTGGCAGACCGTGGACACGCGCGCGTTCAGCGTTTCGGCTGGGATCGGGTCGTCCCCCGGTACGAGGCGATCTACCAGTCGCTGGTGGCTCGTGCGCCCGCGGCCGGCAACTGAGCCCGATTCCGGTGGCACACCCCATGCCGGGTTGCTGTTCCTGATCGCCTTGACCCCCTCGACCGCCTCGACTGCAATGAAGTCTGGGAGGATGCAGAATGGTCGACCAACTGAACGGAAAGCCCCGGCCATCGGAGGCACCGGGCCGGGCGACGGTGGACCGGGCGGATGAGCGCCCGCACGTCGCCATCCGGCTCCTCCTGGCGTTGATGACCACGGTCGTACTCATCGATTTCATCATCGCTCTCGCCCTCCCGTCCGTCCTGCCGGGTCTCCAAGAGGTGCCGGCGGCAGTCCTGGACAGCCTGCTGGTGGTCATGGCCTTGTATCCCGTCTTGTACCTGGCGGTCCTCCGCCCGCTGGCGCTCGAAATCGCCGAGCGGAAGCGAGTGGAGGCGGAGCGCGAGCAACTAATCCGGGAGTTGGAAGTCGAGCGGCAACGGCGAGAGGAGTTCATCTCGGTGGTCGCCCATGATCTGCGCGGGGCATTGACGCCGATCAGGGGGTATTCCGATTACCTGGTGCGGCTGGCGACGAGAGAATCGCTGCCCGACGGGATGGAGCGAGCGCTGACGGCCATCGTGGCGAACAGCCGGCGATTGGACAGGATGATCGAAGACCTCCTGGACGTGTCGCGCATCGAGGCCCACCGATTGACGATCGACAAGAAACTGAGGGATCTCCCCGCTCTGGTGCGGGAGATCGTCCTGCGATCCGAGGAGCTGACGAAGGGGCACCCGGTCGAGGTCGGCGTGCGCGGCGCGGTCCCCCCGCTGGAGGTCGACGCCGATCGATTCGAGCAGGTTCTGACCAACCTGCTCTCCAACGCCGGCAAGTACTCGTATCCGGATTCACCGATTCTCGTTGACGTCGAGCCTCGACCAGGGGAGGTGGTGGTCTCAGTCGCCAATCTTGGCCCTGGCCTGGGGGCGGAGGACAGGCAAGCGGTCTTCACGCGGTTCCATCGCACCCGACTGGCCCGGGAGGAGAAGGTGCCGGGGCTGGGCCTGGGGCTCTACATCGCCAAGGGCCTGGTCGAGGCGCATGGCGGACGGATCTGGGTTGAGAGCGAGCCAGGGAAACGCACGGCGTTTTCCTTCGCGTTGCCGCTCAGCTAGCCCATGCCGACGGTTGTTGCGCTGGCGCTCCTGGCCGGCGCGCTCGGCCTGTTGTTCGTCGGCCGACGCCGCCGCGGCACCGGGCTTCCCCTCGCGGGTCCGCTGGGCCTGCTCCTGCTCGGCGCGGCCGTCGGGCTCGCGGTGGCGGTGGAGGTGCCGCGGGCGCTCCGGAGCTCGCTCTGGCTCGCCGCCGGCGTCGCGGTTGTCTATCTGACCGCGTGCGGCGCCCGCACGGTTCTCCGGATGCAGCTCATGACCGGGCTCGTCGTCCTCACGGGCGTCGGCGTCGCCGTAGCCTCGCCGTTCCTGGTCAAGTGGGAGGGCGTCGGCCCCGGCAAGTACTTCCTCTGGCCGGAGCTCTATCGCTCGTTCCCGCTTCTGACGGAAACGCCGCTCCGCGCCAACAGCGTGGGCGGCGCCCTGGCCGTGCTCCTGGCCTTCACCGTCGGCGTGCTGGTCGCGCCAGGTATCAGCCCTGAGCCACGGTCGACGGTGGGTTTCAGGTCCGTGGTCCATGGTTTCTGGTCCTGGCTCCAGCATCGACGCTTTCCCAACCAGAGACCAGAGACCGGCAAACAGAAACCCGTTGCTGGTGCATCCGGCGAGTCCGCTGGTGATCTTGGCGCCTCCTCATCTGTCATGCTGAACCGCAGCGAGTCCGTTGGTGATCCTGGTGCCTCCTCATCTGTCATGCTGAGCCGCAGCGAAGCATCTCCTCGTTCTGAACCGGCACCGTCACGGAGATGCTTCGCTGCGGCTCAGCATGACAATCGGAGAGCTCAGCATGACAATCGGAGAGATCGCCGATCTGGCATGGACCTGGCGAATACGCCAACCGCTGTTCGGTTCCTGCTCCTTGGCGCCGGCCTGGCGATGGCGTTCGGCCTGCTCCTGACGCAGGCGCGGAACGCGATGGTGTCGCTGCTGGTGGGGCTCACCGTCGTCGGCTTGCTTCGCCTCCCGTGGCTTGTCGTCGCCGCCCTCTGGGCTGCGCTGATCGCCGTCGCCGGCCTGCTGTTTCGGGCGTCGCCGATGGCCCCCTGGACCGCTTACCTGACGAATCGCTGGCCGCTGTGGGAGCGAGTCGCCGATCTCCTGCTGCTCTACCCGTTGACCGGCGTTGGTCTCGACCACCTCCCCCTGGCGATCCCGTTTGCGCGCCCATATTTCCTCGGTGGCGGAGGCGACGCCTTCACGTTCTACCAGGACCGGATCCTGATCGATCACGCCCACAATGGTCTGCTCCAGACCTGGGCCGACCTGGGACTGATGGGCGTTATTGGGCTCATCTGGCTCGTCGCCGCGGTGGCAACATCGGTGTGGCGCGCCGGAGGCTGGCCCTCGTCACCGGTCACTCTCCCGCGTGGCGGGCGAGGGGAGACGTTTGGAGCACGAATGGGCGCGAAATGGCGCGAAGGACGCGAAAGGGAGAGCGCCGAGCAGGTCGACGACAAGCCTTCGGTTCGTGCCTTTTCGCGTCGTTTCGCGGCTTTCGTGATCCAGACGTCCCCTCTTCCGCCCGCGCTCCAGGGCCCAGCCCTCGGCGCTGCCGGGGGGCTCGCCGCATTCCTGATCCAGCAGTATGGCGAGAGCATGTTATGGAACGACTGGGCCGGTTTTGTGCTGTGGCCGCTGCTGGGCCTGTGGCTGGCAGTGCTTCGATGGCACAGACCTAATCCCCCGGCCCCCTTCCCGCGGCGGGAAGGGGGAGTCCTGCCGGAGTCAGGGACTTCCCTGTCGCCTCCCCTCCCCGCAGCGGGGAGGGGCCGGGGGTGGGGTCTGCCGCCTCCCCTCCCCGCTGCGGGGAGGGGCCGGGGGTGGGGTCTTCCGCCTCCCCTCCCCGCAGCGGGGAGGGGCCGGGGGTGGGGTCACGCCCACGGTCTGCGGGCCCTGG
>JACQGW010000027.1 GCA_016199325.1 Chloroflexota bacterium | reverse complement strand
GGCGTCCCGCCTGCCCCGGTTCGGCGGCACCAACGCCTGGTCCGTGCCTCGATCGCCAGGCGCACCACCGTTTGGCTGTCGCCCCAACCCCGGCAGGCGGGACGCCTGCGCTCCCGGACAAGGCGCCGCTGTCCGCTCCAATCCAGTGAAGCCTGAACCCGTCGGCGCACGGAATCACCACGTAGCGGCCCGTCGCCAGCTGGGAGGCGGGGCGTCACGGCCGACAACTCCACTGCGGGCTGAGCCGTTGCCCGTCGACAGCGCCATCGGCACGTAGTCGGGCGGGAAGAATCCTTCTGTGCCAGGAACGAGGGTGCCGGCCGCATCCGCCCGAACGAAATACGCTCTGGTAGGCTCGACGTTGAAGTCGTTGAACGGATAACCCGAGACATGCCCCTCGCAGGCACCCAGGATCCATCGAGCCACCTCGCGCACCCGGTACGTCGTCGTGCCCGACACAACGCCGGCCGCGTCGGCAAGATGCGTCGCCCTCAGGCCAGATGGAGCCGGCACGCCGACCAGATTCCAACCCTGGTTCAGGTCAAGGGGCACCGGTCGGGTGATCACGGACCCCACCAGGTTCCAGACGTACGGACCGTTCATCTTGAAGAAGTAGCCCTCTCCTGACTCGAGCACGAAATCATCCCCGATCACCACGGTGCCACTGACCTGGCCGCCCTCCCAACGGCCGGATGCGTACCGGAACACGTCGGTCAGGCGCGGCGGGCCGTCGCCGTTGATGAGCCGTGCCACCTGCGAGACCGAGATCGGCGCTGTCGGTTGGAGCGGCAGCCCCACGGCGTTCCAGCCGAAGCCGAGCCGCACTTCACGGCCGACGACCGGCTGGACCGTCAAGGTGAAGGGCCACGCATAGCCCGCTACCGGGTTGCCGCTCGCGATCCCCGCCGACCCCGCGCTCGCGTCCAGGTGGATCAGGTCGGTCGGGGAGTACGAGAACGCCGCCATCAGATCGCTCGTCCTCGCGCCGGCCAGGTCGATCCACCAGTAGCCGGAGCTATCGGTGACGTCCGAGAGCAGGGCGGACATCGCTCGATCGGCCACGCGCTCCAGGGTCAGGTACACGAGTGCGCCGCCGAAGGGGTTGCCGGACTCGTCCAGGACCCGACCGTAGACGCCGTCGACCGTCCGCTTGTCCAGCGTCCCACCGGCTGCCGTGAGGGTCTGCGAGTAAGACCGGCCCCGGACGCCGTTGGGCAAAGAATCGGTGATGATCCTCAGCGCACTTGGTCCGACGGCCACGCTCCCATCGAGCGCGCGGCACAGAACGCTCGGGCCGTCGGGGTCGAGAACCCGGCTGGAATCCTGCACGTCGGTCTTGCGATTGCTCGCGCTCTCAAACACGAACTGGATGGACGCCGTGCCGGCCGCGATTCCCTCGAACCGAATGCGGGCGATCACCACCGATCCGCTGTTCATCCCGCTGGTGTTCATCGCGACGTAGTCGATCTGGCCGGTCGTGTTGTTGGCGCGATTCGCCGCCGACCCCGGGCTGCCCGCCGGCTGCAAGCCCGCGGTGGTATCCGGCACGATACTGTTGGTTTCGACGCCGTTGGCGTCGACGACGCACAGCACCGCCGGGTTGAAGTTCAGGTGCGCCTCCGCCGAGTCGAACTGCGCCGTCCCGGCATCGATCACGATCGCCACGGTGAAGACGCGGCCGACGCCGACGCCAACCGTGTCCGGCTCAATCCGGATGGTCACGCCGCCGGACACACAGGTGGGTGTCGCAGTCGGCGTCGGGGTGTTCGTCGGCGTCGGCGTAACCGTTGGCGACGGGGTTGGCGTCGGGCAGGGCACCGTGAAGGTGGCTTCCTGGGTGTGGGTATCCTGGACCACCCGGACGGTGTGCGGCCCGGCGGCGGTGTTCGCCGGCAGCGTGTACTGGAACGTGAAGGTGCCACCGGTGGCGCTGGCCGTGCCGATCTGCGTGCCGTCGAGCAGGATCTGGATGGCGCTGCCGGTCCAGCCGTTCAGCCCCTGGATCGTGATGGTCGTGCTCGGGTCGGCGCTCGTCGACGAGGTCGCGCACGTCGTCTCGATCAGGAAGTAGGCGTTGCTCGGCGTATTCGTCGGCGTTGGCGAAGGGGTCGGCGTCTGTATGGACGAGCCGGTCGGCGTGTTCGTCGGCGTGGGCGTGCTCGTGGGTGTGTCCGTTGCCGTCGGAGTTGGCGTGTGGGTCGCCGTGTTGGTCGCCGTCGGCGTGGTGGTCGGCGTGGTGGTCGGCGTATCAGTCGGCGTCGAGGTCGGCGTCGGCGTGCTGGTCGGTGTGCTCGTTGGGGTTGCCGTATTCGTCGGAGTTGGCGTGCTGGTCGGCGTATTGGTTGGGGTTGGCGTATTGGTCGGCGTGTTCGTCGGCGTATCCGTTGGCGTACTGGTCGCCGTGCTGGTCGCGGTATGCGTTGGCGCCGGCGTGTGCGTAGGCGTCGCGGTCGGCGTGCTCGTCGGGGTTGCCGTGTTCGTCGGCGTGCTGGTTGGTGTGTTCGTTGGCGTAGCGAGAGTGCCCAGGCTCACCGCCGGCAGGCTGTCCCCCATCTCCCCCCGCGCCGTCGCCCCGATAGTTCGTATCCCCCAGCCCGAGTTGGCCCAGGTTGTTGAGGCCCCAGCACTTGACCTGGCCGGTGTCCAGCAGCGCACAGGTGCGCTCGCCTCCGCCCGCGATGGCGCTGGCGGTCCGCCCCACCCCGAGGCTGGCCGCCGGCAGGCTGTCCCCCATCTCCCCCGCGCCGTCGCCCCGATGGCTCGTGTCCCCCAGCCCGAGCTGGCCGGAGCCGTTGTAGCCCCAGCACTTGACCTGGCCTGTGTCCAGCAGCGCACAGGTGTGTCCGTACCCCGGCGCGATGGCGCTGGCTGTGGCCGAGACGGTCGCCAGGCCTGGAGCGGGCTCGGCCGGAGCAGCGGGTACAGCTACCGCCGACATCTCAGGCTGCCCTGCACTCACTTGTGGTGACGGCGGATCAAAGGTTGGCTGCTCCTGGGACGGCCCTGACTGGCCGCGAGCGGGAATACTCCCCACGGGAGGGGGGAGCCAGAGCAGGCTGAACAGGAGGAACAGCGAGACCAGAGGCCGGACGACCCGAGTGAGGATACCCATCGGTTCCCTCCCACTCTCACTCCGGATACTCAGCAACCTTCCGACTATCGGCGCTCAGATCGCTTCGTCGCCGGGCACCCGGGTGAGCTTTGTCGGTCCAGATACGCCTGACGTCATACCGGGAAGCCAGAGCGATGCCGAGTGAGGGTGAACCGCCAAGACGCCAAGGATCGCCAAGGAAGACGCCAACAACACCGATTGTTTGCC
>JACQGW010000388.1 GCA_016199325.1 Chloroflexota bacterium | reverse complement strand
GCCCACAACAACGCGGTGACGGCCTGGACGCTCAGCAAGGGTCGCAGCTTCGCCCAGCAGCGCTGGCTCTACTACTTCCTCGACGGTAGCGGCACCGTGCAGGACGGCCGGGAGCGGTGGTTCAAGTTCCGCGCGTCGCCGGGGACCCAGTACACCGTCCGGACGTTCCTCACGGCCGAGGACATCCGCCCGCTCTCGGACGACGCCCGCTATGCACTCAGCACGCGGATCGATACCCAGCTCTTCCTGTACGACAGCTCGATCCTGAGCGCCTACCTGACCCCCGACCTGGTAACGCCGCTTGACGCCGGTCGTCAGACCGACGACTGGAGCGGCCCGTGGGATCAGCTCGCCTCGCTCGCCAGCTACACGGCGCCGCTGACCATCACCGAGGGCACCTACTACTACGTTCGGGTCAAGAACTACGACCGGAACGCCTACGGGCACGGCACCGACTTCTGGATCATGATGGAAAGCCTGGCGCCGACGCCCACGCCGACGCCGACCGAAACGCCGACGGCGACGAGCACGCCGACCCGGACGAGCACGCCGACGGTCACGCCGACGCCCAGCGCGACGCCGACGGTCACGCCGACCTTCACCGGCACGCCGTCGCCGTCGAGCACGCCGACCCAGACGCCGACGGCATCCAGCACGCCGACCGCGACCAACACGGCGACGGCGACGGCGACGGCGACGAACACCCCGACGCCGACGAACACGCCATTCGCCATCCGGCTGACGGGTGTCAGCAGCAGCCAGGGCAGGCAGTTCCAGGGCGGCAACGCCCAGGTCAACATCCCGCCCGGCTTCATCACCGAGACGGTCAACGTCGACATCAACCTGGCATCCCGCAACATCCCGGAGCCCGAGGGCGCCCTCCAGGCGTTCAACGCCTTCGCCGTCAAGGCCATCCGCGAGGACAACGGGCAGCGCGTCAGCGAGTTCGCCAAGGATGCCCAGGTCTGTATCACGTACACCGCCGCCGACCTGGGCAACCGCAATGAAGACACCCTGGCCATTCGGGTGTACAACCTGACGACGGGCGAGTGGGAATCGCTGCCGGCGACGCACTGGACCAGGCTGGCCGATTTGACGACGATCCCGCAGGTCGGCATCGTGTGCGCCAACACGCCGCACTTCTCCGACTGGAGCATGTGGGCCGAGGCGCTGCCGGTCATCACGCTCGAAAAGCTGGCGACCTACGTCTCACCGCTCGTCGCCGGCAGCAACGCCGAGGTCACCTATCAGGTAAGCATCCGCAACCAGTCCGATAGCGAGTCGGCCGTTGCCGGCGTCGATACCGTGATCGACACGCTGCCGCAGGGCTTCAGCTACGTCTCCGGCAGCACGTCGAGCCCGTCGGGCGGCATCGGCGAGCCGACGGTGACCGATGTCGGCGGACGTAAGCAGCTCCGGTGGACCTGGAGCGTCTCGGTCGCCGGCAACGGCGGCAGCGCCAGCTTTGCTTTCCGCGCCCGCATAGGCAGCTCCACCGACATCTCCGGGTCGGCGACGGCCGGCAACGACGTGTCGGTGACGCTGACCACCAAGGCCGTCGGCCCGACCGGCGCCGTCGTCCTGGCCGGCCAATCCATCGACCTGACCGGCACGGCCATCGTCAATCAGGCCACGGCGACCCCGACGCCGACGCCGACCTTCACGCCGACCAACACGCCGACGCATACCCCGACACCGACCTTCGCGCCAACCCACACGCCCACGCGTACGCCGACGCCGACTTATACGCCGACGAGCACGCCCACCAATACGCCAACGCCGACCCATACGGCGAGTAGCACTCCGACCTCGACGCACACGCCAACCGGAACGGCCACGCACACGGCGACCAGCACGCCAACCTGGACCAGCACACCGACGTCCACGCCGACCAACACGCCGACACCAACAGTGACCCTCACCCCGACGCCTACGCGAACGCCGCTGGGTGTGCCAAACGAGGTATTCGACGTTCGGACGAGCAACGTCACCGACGTCTCGTTTACGGTCTCTTTCCTCTCGAAGTTCCCATCCATCGCGTCCGTTGGCTACTGGATCAGCGGAACCAACGGGATGTCGATGACGATCGCGTCCGACTTCCGGTCCGATCCTGGCGATACCCACCTGGTCCGAGTCGGCGGCAGGGTCGCCTCCGAGACCCTGACCCCTGAGACGACCTATCAGTTTCACGCCTATCTGGACGACAGCCCGGCTCCGGTGTACACCGGGACGGTTCGGACCGGACCGACCCTCGACCCTCGCACCTATGACGGGGTCTACGGCCGGGTCTTCGACGCATCCGGTGTCCCTCTGGCGGGCGCCCTCGTCTACCTGGCGATCGAAGACGTGTCCACGCGTGCCACTTCGGCGCTGCTCTCGGACGTCACCGATCCCGCCGGGTACTGGTCGCTCGACCTCGCCGGCGCTCGCACCCAGAGCTTCACGGGGACGTTTGCCTATGACGCCGGCGACCTCGCCCACGTGATGGGGACAGCCGGCTCAGCCGGCGTCGCCTACGCCGATCAGCCCGTGGGCGCCCTGCGGCCGCTCGACCTCCACGTGCGGCCCGTGGTTGTCCTTCCGATCCGACTTGGCTTCGGGTGGAACGCCGTCGGGTTGCCGCTGATGCCGACGCGGCCGCTGTCGGTCTCACACCTGGCGCTGCTCGTCAACGGCGATGGCGCCGTGCGCCTGGCCGGCGCCTATCGATACGCAGCGGGGGCGTGGCACGGCGTAGCCATCAGCGGAAACGCTCTGGTGAACCCGTCGGAAGATTTCCAACTGGAGCCCGGCGAGGGCTACTTCCTCAAGATGAGCAGTCCGTTCGACTGGCAGATGGCGGGGTTTGCCATCACGAATCCCATTCCGCTCCACCTGGAGATGGGGTGGAACCTCGTCGCAGCGCCGACGCCTGCGGGGCTGTCGGCAACGGATCTGTCCGACCGCGCCGCAACCATCTCGGGGACGGCGATGTACAACGTCCGAGAGGTAGCGCGTTGGATCTGGGGGACCTACGAGGGCCACGTGTCGGGGTATCCCTTCAACGACTTCCCAATTGCAGATACCCAGGCCTATTTCATCCGGGCGGACGCGATGGGCACTCTCATCCCCGGCGTGCCGGACTACTTCCCGCCCGCCAATGCACTGCCAACAAGCTTTTCAGGCACTGGAGCGGCCGAACGTCGAGCGTATCCCGAGAGTATTGGCGCCTCTCCACGACATGGCATTCATTCGAGGTCTTGATACGTCTCAGGACCGAGCTTGCGCCGGACCGTGAGCACGAGGACCGTCTCGGCCTGGTCATCGACGCGGTAGATGATGCGCCAGTGGAGCAGCGGGATCCGGAAACGTCCTGGGAGCCCCCGAAGCTCGACGGCGCGGGCTGACATGGGGTTGTCCCCGAGATCCTCTACCAGGCGCCGGACGCGCTGGCGTACGTGCCCCGGGAGGTGGTCTATTTCCCGTCGTGCCGTCTCGGTAAGTCTGATCCGGTAGGGCATCCGGTCTACTCTTCACCCTCTCCCTTCGCGTCCTTTCGCGCCGCTTCGTGCCGTCGCGGTCCAAACGTCTCCTCCCAGTCGTAAACAGCCTCTTCGCCTCGAGCCAGGCGCGCCTCGATCTCCCGGACCGCGCGCAGATCGGCCGCCTCTTCCAGCACGTCCAGACCGGCGGCGAATTCCTCCAGGTGCTTGCGGATCACCGCCGAAAGGCTGACGCCCTCCAGTGCGGCACGCGCCCTGGCACGGCGGCTCAGCTCCTCAGGAAGCGTAATCGTCAGCCTGGTTGTCATCCTCTTCTCCCTCGGCCCGCTTTGCCGTATCGACCATGACTATGGCAATCGGTACTGGTTGTATTATACCGCTCTCGCACCTACCGGCCGAAAGACAGAGCACCGGCGCTCTTGCCTGGATCGGCAGAATGTGGTACGTTCGTTCTACCGGGCGACCTCGGCGGGTATTTCCGTGGGATCGTCATCCCTCTTCAGGGCAGCGGCCCGGAATCTCTCACAGGGATGGAGTCTCCATGAACCGGCGACCGAACGCGCGCCCCTTCCGTTTGCTCGCCATCCTGATGCTCACCGCGATCGTCGCGCCGATCTTTCCGGGGGGACCGGGATCGGCTGGACCGGCGGCGGCCACGGCGGCCGAGTCTCGGCTGGTCCTCGCGTTCTACTATCCCTGGTTCGACGACGGCACCTGGAACAGCGGCAAGCTGGCCGACCGGCCGGCCCAGCCGTACAACTCCGACGACCCCGGCACCATCGCCCGCCAGGTAGACCAGGCACGCAACGCCGGCATCGACGCCTTTATTGTCGCCTGGTGGGGGCCGGGGAACCGGACCGACGCCAACTTCGGCAAGGTGCTCGACGCGGCGCAGGCGCGCGGTTTCCGGGCGACGGTCTACTTCGAGCCCGATTCGCCGACCATCCACTCGCAGGGCGACGTCGTCAATCAGCTCCGCTACGTCCTGCGCAACCGGGCCGACCATCCCGCGTTCCTGCGCTCCGGCGGCAAGCCCGTCATCTTCGTCTGGCGGCCCACGGCCATTCCAACCGCCGCCGGTCAGTCGCCTATCGACGCCTGGCAGGCGGTCCTGGGTCAGGTCGACCCGACCCGCAGCGCGATCTGGATCGGCGAGGGCGACAACTTCGAGTACCTCCTCGCCTTCGACGGCATCCACCCGTACAGCATCGCCTGGTCGTCCAATCCGGCCGGCCAGCTCGCCAGCTACGGCCAGCGGACGCGGTCGAAGGCATCCCAGCTCGGCGCCGCCCGGATGTGGGTGGCGACGGCGATGCCCGGCTACGACGACACCCGGAGCGGCCGCCCCGACGGCTTTGCCCGCCCCCGCGGCGATGGCGCCTACTACACGGCCAGCTTCCGGGGGGCCATCGCCTCGCAGCCGGACTGGATCGTCATCACCAGCTTCAACGAGTGGGTGGAGGGCTCCCAGATCGAGCCGAGCGCCGCCTACGGCGACCGCTACTTGAACCTGACGCGCGATCTGGTCCGGGAGTTCAAGAAGGACGCGGCGCCGGCACCAGCCCCGGCGTCTGCCGGGAACGGGCGGTTCTACACCCAGGCGGCCGGCGGCGGACGCGGCTACTGGATTCGGGACGAAGGCGGCGTTGCCTTCTGGAGCGAGTTCCGGCGGCTCGGCGGCGAGGGGTCGCTCGGCTATCCGAGCACCCGCCGAGCGACCCTGGACGGCTTCGCCGTTCAGGGCACCCAGAAGATGATCCTCCAGTGGCGGCCGGAGATCGGCCAGGTCTACTTCGCCAACGTCTTCGACATGCTGCACGACCGGGGCTTTGGCGGCTGGCTGGAAGCCCACCGGGCGACGCCCCCGCCGTTCGACACGAGCGCGGACCGGGGCCTCTCCTGGGAGCAGATCAAGCAGCGGCACTGGGCCTTCCTGGACGTCAATCCGGCCATCAAGGCGGTCTACTGGGCGGACAGCGACCCGCTCCAGCACTTCGGCCTGCCGATGAGCTACAAGGACTACGGCAACGTGTTCGTCGTGCGGGCCCAGCGGGCGGTCTTCCAGCAGTGGCGGACGAACACGCCCTGGGCGAGCGCCGGCCAGGTCGTCATCGCCAACGGCGGCGACATCGCCAAGGAGCTCGGCCTCTTCGGCGACGCGGCGAACCCGGAGTAGGGGGCGGGAGCGGGAGCGGGCCCTCACCCCCGGCCCCTCTCCCGCTGCGGCGGGCGAGGGGGGACGTTTGGATCGCGAAGGGCACGAAAGGGCGCGAGGGCCGCGAAAGGGGGAGCGTCCGCCGGGTCGATGCCGGATGCCGGGTCGATGGCAGATCCCTGTTTCGCGCGTTTTTGCGCCGTTTCGTGGCTCTCGTGGTCCAAACGTCCCCCTCTCCCGCTGCGGCGGGAGAGGGGAGGCCCCGTAGTGCAGACGCTTCCCCCCTGGCCCCCGACCCCCATCATGCTATAATTACCACGGGCCGGTCACTCAGCCGGCCCTTTTGGTCGTCTAGAGCGCTCTGCACAGCGATCGACCAAACGATCAAGCGACGTTCTTGGCGTTTTCCTTGACGTTCTTGGCGTTTTCCTTGGCGTTCTTGGCGTCTTGGCGGTTCGCTGTCTCTCGCGACCGCTCGAAGGGGTTTGGCGTGCAGCTCGCGGGCTTGCTCTCTGTGCTCGACAGTTCACCGCTGCTTGAAGCCGTTGGTCGGGCCGCTTTGGGACCGGCGCGGCGCTGCTCGGTCGCGGTCCTCGAAGCGGCCAAACCGGCTGTCGTTGCGACGATCGTTCGCCGGATCGCCAGACCGACGCTCGTGCTGGCACCGCGACCGGAGCAGGCGCGCCAGTGGGCTGACCAGCTCGCCGTCTGGCTCGGCCAGGACGCCGACGTCCTGCTGTTCCCCGAGCCCGACGCGCTGCCGTATGAGCCGCTGCCGTCGGACCCGTTGACCGTGCAGCAGCGGATGCGGGCGCTCGTCGCCCTCGCGGCCGGCGACCCGGTGGTCGTCGTGGCCTGCGGGCAGGCGCTGATGCAACGGACCTTCGGGGCGGCGCAGCTTCGCGCGTCCATCCATCGGCTGCGGCGGGGCCAGCGGGTCGATCTGAACCGTTTGCTTGCCCGCTGGGTCGACCTCGGCTATCGGGCCGAGCCCCTCGTCGACCTGCCGGGCACGTTCAGCCGTCGGGGCGGTATTCTCGACATCTATCCGCCGACTGCCGAGTGGCCGGTTCGCATCGAGCTGTTTGACGACGAGATCGAGAGCCTGCGGGCTTTCGATCCGACCTCTCAGCGGTCGACCGGCGAGGTCGCGTCGGTGCTCGTCGGGCCGGCGCGGGAGGGGGGCGGCGATCCCGTTGCGGCGCAGCAGCCGCTCCAGGGCTGTCTGCTCGACCACCTGGCCGACTCGGCCGTCGCCGTCGTCGACGAGCCGGAAGCCCTCCAGGCAGCGGTGGAGGAGCTGGCCGAGCAGGCCGCCGACTTGCGAGCCGGCCGGATTGCCCGCGGCGAGCTGCCCGCAAATGCGCCGGAGCCCTGCTTCCTCTGGGCTGAGCTGGCCGAGCACCTGGCCCGCCCCCACCGGATCGACCTGCGCTATGCCACCTTCGAGGAAGTCGGCAGTCGGCAGTCGGCAGTGGGCAGTCCGGAGTCGGCGGTCGAGAGTCGGCAGTCGGCAGTCGGCAGTCGAGAGTCGAGAATCGAGAATCGAGAGTCGAGAGTCGGGGGAGTGACCGCCGACTGCCAACCGCCGACCGCCGACTGCCAACCGCCGACCCCCGACCCCCGACCCCCGACACGTTTGCCATTCCGGGCGGCGCCGCTGTATGGCGGCCGGCTGCGGGTCTTTGTGGACGGCCTGCCCGATCTGCTCGCAGAGGCGGCTCGGGTGGTGATCGTCTCGCGCCAGTCGGCCCGGCTTGCCGAGCTGATCGAGGAGCGCACCGGGCAGGGCGGAGAGGCCGGCGCTCGGCCGGCGCCGCTGTCCAGGATCGAGATGGTGCATGGCTCGCTGGCCGAGGGGTGGGTGCTTGACCAGCCGCAGGATGGGGCAGTGGTGCTGCTGACCGACGCCGAGATCTTCGGCGTCAGCAAGGCCCGGCGCGTCGTGCGGCGCCGGCCGGTTAATCGGGACGCGTTTCTGGCCGACCTGAGCCCCGGCGACCTTGTCGTCCACGTCGAGCACGGCATCGGCCGCTTTGGCGGATTGGTTCGCCGGAGCGTCGGCGGGCCGGAGCGGGAGTACCTGCTGATCGAGTATGCCGCCGACGACCAGCTCTACGTGCCCGTGGACCAGGTGGACCGCGTGAGCCGGTACATCGGCACCGGGAGTGAGCCGCCAGCGCTGACGCGTCTCGGCTCGCAGGACTGGGCGCGGGCGAAGGAGCGCGTTCGGCGGTCGGTGCGTGACATCGCGGCCGAGCTGCTCCGGCTCTACGCCGCCCGGCACCTCGCGCCGGGGCACACCTTCTCGCCCGACACTGCCTGGCAGCACGAGCTGGAGATGGCGTTTCCGTACGTCGAGACGCCGGACCAGCTCACGGCGATCGAGAAGGTCAAGGAGGACATGGAAGCGCAGCGGCCGATGGACCGGCTCATCTGCGGCGACGTCGGCTACGGCAAGACGGAGGTCGCCCTCCGCGCCGCCTTCAAGGCCGTCATGGACGGCAAGCAGGTGGCGGTGCTCGTCCCGACGACGGTCCTGGCGCAGCAGCACTACCGAACCTTCTCGGAGCGATTGACGGCGTTCCCGGTGGTCGTGGAGATGCTCTCGCGCTTCCGCTCGGAGCGGGAGCAGCGAGACGTCCTGGAACGGCTGGCAGCAGGCGGTGTCGACCTCGTCGTCGGCACCCACCGGCTCATCCAGAAGGACGTTCGGTTCAAGGACCTCGGCCTGGTCATCGTCGACGAGGAGCAGCGGTTTGGCGTCGCGCACAAGGAGCGGCTCAAGCAGCTTCGGCAGGAAGTCGACGTGCTGACCCTGACCGCGACGCCGATCCCCCGCACGCTCCAGATGGCGCTTGCCGGCGTGCGCGACCTGAG
Organism: Chloroflexota bacterium; assembly: GCA_016199325.1. The sequence continues at coordinate 7,212 of JACQGW010000388.1, read as the reverse complement.
CATGATGGAAACACCGCCGGAGGACCGGCTTCCGATCAAGACCTTCGTGCTGCCGACGGACGACCGGCTGATCCGCGAGGTGATCTTACGGGAGATGGACCGCGGCGGCCAGGTCTACTTCGTCCACAATCGCGTGTACAACATCGAGAGCGTGGCGCATCGCCTGCGCGAGCTCGTCCCGGAGGCCAGCATCGCCGTCGGCCACGGACAGATGCCCGAGGATCAGCTTGAACGCGTCATGCTCGAGTTTGCCGAGGGCAGGTACGACGTGCTCATCTGCACGACGATCATCGAGTCCGGGCTGGACATCCCGAACGTCAACACGATTGTCGTCAATCACGCCGACACGTTTGGCCTGGCCCAGCTCTACCAACTGCGCGGGCGCGTCGGCCGCGGCGCCAACCGTGCCTACGCCTATCTCCTGTACGAGAAGCACCGGGCGCTCACGGAGACCGCGGAGAAGCGCCTGCGGGCCATCTTCGAGGCGTCCGACCTCGGCGCCGGCTTCCGCATCGCGATGAAGGACCTGGAGATTCGCGGCGCCGGCAATCTGCTGGGCGCCGAGCAAAGCGGCCACATCAGCAGCGTTGGCTTCGAGCTCTACACGAGACTGCTCGGCCAGGCGGTCGAGGAGCTGCGCAGTACCCGTCCCGGTCCTTCGGGACGCCGAGACCAGGTGCGTCGCGCCGAGCCCGAGTCGGCCGTCGTCGATCTGCCGCTGGCGGCCAGCATCCCTGCCGGGTACGTGGACGATCCGGCGGCTCGACTGAGCCTCTATCGACGGCTCGCCGAGGCCGTCACGGTCGAGGCGGTCGACGACCTGGGCCGGGAGCTGCGCGACCGGTTCGGCGAGCCTCCATCGCCTGCTCGGACGTTGCTGTTCGTGGCAACGGTCCGCGTCCTGGCAACCCAGGGCGGGGTGAAGTCCGTTGCGCTCCAGGACGGCGTCGTTACGATCCAGCTCGGACGGACGGCTGAGAATCTCGGTTGGCTCGAACGATCGGTCCCCGGCGTACGGGTTGGGCACAGCCAGATCCGGCTGGCCCAACAGGTGGCCGGCGGGGAGGCGCATCCGCCGGACGCGATTATGCACCGGCCGGCCGCGATCCGAACGAGGACCGCCGGCGGCACGGCGGCAGGGCCAACACGGCGGCCCGGGGCTGCCCCTCGTGCCGCTCAATCACCGCGCACGCGCCCCCGGCCGGAGCCTGCGACTGCTCCCTGGCAGGCCGCACTCCTCGCCGTCCTCCAGGCCGTCGCCGGTCGGCAGTCGGCAGTCGGCAGTCAGCAGTCAGCGGTCGGCAGTCGGCAGTCGGCAGCCACGCAGAAGCCGGCTGCAAGGGCAGCGAGGAGTTGATGGGAGGATGGGACCGTGGGGCAGGGGAGCCGGGGACTACCGGCGACGCGTCTCTTGTAGACGCCCAACCCCGGTCCCCAAATCCGCTTCGCAAAAGCGCAGAGTCGGTGGGGAAACCCTCACCCCCGGCGCCTCTCCCGCTTCACCGTCGACCGCCAACTCCCGACTCCCGACTCCCGACTCCCGACCGGCGACTCTCGACCGCTGACTACCGACTGCCGACCGTCGCGCCCTGGTGGCCGGCGGCGGGGCCGACGAATGTCGATTGCCCCGGCGCGTACTGGACGAACATCCTTTTTCATTTCGACGAGTTCCGCCATCTTCGCCCCGCTCCGGGCGCGGGCCTGCTGCGGCGCGTCGAGAGCTGCCGGAGCGAGGACGCGCTGGTCTGGAACGTCTTCCGTGGCCTCGCCGGTCGAGTCGAGCCGATGGCGGTCGAGCTGTGGCCGGAGCCGGGCCGGTCGATACCCTTCGGTCTGTCGGGCTCCGTCCTCTGCCTCTGGAACCGCCCCGTGGCCGGCGGTCGCCGAGCCGGCGATCTGCTGGCGAAGCTCCGCACGGTCCTCTACCAGATCGAATCGAGCAGCGTCCATCAATCGGAGTTCGACGCCGTGCTGTACGATCCCGCCCGGCGTCAGATCGCCATCGTCGAGGCCAAGCTGACCGCGCCGCTGGGCAACTGTCCGGCCGTCCACGGTCGGTCGCCGGATTGCCGCCTCTCCCGAACGCTGCCGGACCCGCGCCACAACGGGTGCTCGTACTGGGGTCGGGGCACCGGTGGGGATGCGTTCGCCGAGCGTTTCCCGCGGCAGCTCGTCGGCGAGTATCTGACGTTCGGGCTGCCGTCGCCGGAACGACCGGCCGGCGCCGACTGCGACCGCCACTACCAGTTGATGCGCTGCTGGCTGGCCGGGCAGGAGCTGGCGAAGCAGCTCGGCGAGGGCCACTCGTTTGCGCTCGTCGTCGCCGGCTGTGAAGGGTATCTGGACCGAGCGGCGCTCGACGACTTCGCCGCGCGCATCCGGCCCGGTCCCGGCAGGCTCGGCGTTCTCACCTGGCAGTCCCTTCGCGACGCCCTGCCGGCGGGAGAGCCCGTCCACGACTATCTCCGCTGTCACAGCATTGTTACACCGGTTGGACATTTAGTCCAAACTGCCGATTGACTTGAAACAGCTTGCTGTGTTAAGAAATACTAGCACGCCTGGCGATAGCGTCGAGAACTGCCGGGCTGCTATGAACGGAGACTGCATGTCAGAGTCGGGCTCGCTAGACTGGTACGTCCTGAAGACCAAGCCTCGGGCGGAGCGGCTTGTCGCGGACGGATTGGCCGGTCACGCGTTCGTGACGTACCTTCCCCTGATCCCGCACAGCCAGTCGCCCTGGCGGCGTAGCCGGCGGTGTGCCGGGGGGGCGGATCCGCTCTTCCCCGGGTATGTGTTCGCGCAGCTCGATCTTGCCTCGCCCGAATGGATCCGAGCTCGCTCCTATCCGGGTGTGAGCTACATCCTCAACCAGGACGGCTGTCCCGTGCCGCTCCCGGCCGCCATCGTCGAGACCATCCGGGAGCGGACAGACCAGAGCTGGTCCAGAGCGAAGGCCGGAAGCAGTCCATTCCAGCGCGGCGAGCGGGTGCGGATCGTCGAGGGGCCACTGGCCGGTCTGGAAGCGATCTTCGACCGGCGACTGTCGGGTCGGGAGCGATGTCAGGTGCTTCTGACGCTGGTGCATCGTCTGGTGCCCGCCGCTCTTCCGTTTGCGGCTCTGGAGAAGGCTGTCCCACTGCCTGGGTCGGACCGATCTGTTGCCGACGTCGGCCACGTGTCGTGGTAGGCGTCTGGCGGTCGGCGAGCAGCATCCGGCCGGTCTTGCCGGGGTCGAACGTGCCGAGTCGTCGTCCTGATGCAGGCTGACCGCGCACGTTCCCAGCGCCCTTGCAGAGTGCCTTGTATTTTGAGTATCGTATTTTGAGTATCGTATGAAGCCTGAGTGGGTCCAGGAGGTGTCGGGTGTTGGAGCAGAAGATCGCCGACCGCAGCGCGTCGGTGGCCGTGGTGGGGCTGGGCTACGTCGGGTTGCCGCTAGCCGTCGGCTTCGCCCGGGCGGGGTTCTCGGTGACGGGCATCGACATCGATGCCGGTCGGGTGAGGAAACTGGTCGGCGGGGAGAGCTACATCCCCGACGTTCCGAGCGACGACGTTCGGAGCCTTGTCGAGCGCCGGCGTCTGTGGGCGACGACGAATCCGGACGCGTTGATCGGATTCGACGTCGCGTTCATCTGCGTGCCGACGCCGTTCACGCCGACGAAGGCGCCGGACATCTCGTACATCGAGAGCGCCGCACGGACCATTGCCCAGTATCTCCGCGCGGGCAAGCTGGTGATGCTTCAGAGCACCACGCACCCCGGCACGACGGAAGAGGTGGTCCAGCCGATCCTGGAGGCGCGGTCGGGCTTGCTCGCCGGCCGGGATTTCCACCTGGCGTTCTGTCCGGAGCGGATCAACCCCGGCGATCAGAAGTTCACGGTGGAGAACACGCCGAAGGTGGTCGGTGGACTGACGCCGGCATGCACCCAGGTGGGGGCGACCCTCATGGCAACGCTCGGCGCACCGGTCCACACCGTCAGCTCGCCACGCGCGGCCGAGATGGCCAAGCTGCTGGAGAACATCTTCCGCAACGTGAACATCGCCCTGGTGAACGAGCTGGCCAAGCTGGCCGAGCGGATGGGGATCGACATCTGGGAAGTCATCGGGGCCGCCTCGACCAAACCCTTCGGCTTCATGCCGTTCTACCCCGGCGCCGGCGTCGGCGGCCACTGCATTCCGGTGGACCCGTACTATCTCTCCTGGAAGGCGCGCGAGTACGACTTCTACACCCGGTTCATCGAGCTGGCGGCCGAGGTGAATCAGAGCATGCCGTACCACACGGTGGAAAGAGTCGTCCAGGCGCTGGCTACGGAAGACCGGGCGCTGAGGGGGGCCCGAATGCTCGTGCTGGGGGTCGCGTTCAAGAAGGACATCGACGACGCCCGCAACTCGGTGGCCGAGCGGGTGATCGAGCTGCTGCTGCAAGGCGGTGCGGATGTCCAGTACAATGACCCGTACGTCCCGCAGTTCTCGGTCGGCGGCAACGTCTTCTTCCGCCGGCAGGTGACGATGGAGTCGCAGGAGCTGAGCGACGAGCTGCTCGAACAGGCGGACTGCGTCGTCATCGTGTCCGGCCACAGCGCCTACGACTACGGCAGGATCGTGCGGTCGAGCCGCCTGGTAGTGGACACCTGCAATGCGACGCGGTCGAGTGCCGGGCACGTGTTCAAGATCGGGGTGCCGCCCGCCCACCAGCCGGTGACGGTTCCGGCGCTCGCTCGCTAGGCCATCCCGTTGAGAAGGGAGCGGCAGATGGAGCCGCCCGCAGACTGCGCCGCTTCGGCGCCCCAGCATATGCTCATCACCGGCGGGGCCGGGTTCATCGGCTCGCACCTGGCCGAAGCGCTGCTGGCGCGTGGCCATCGAGTCACCGTCATCGACAACCTCTTCACCGGCCGGTTCGAGAACATCGCCGGCCTCAGGGACCATCCCCGCTTTCGCTTCGCCATCGATACGATCACGAACGAGATGGTGCTGGACCGGCTGGCGAGCGAGTGCGACGTCATCTTCCATCTGGCGGCCGCAGTTGGGGTGGAGCTCATCGTCAAGGACCCGGTCCGCGTCATCGAGACGAATATCCTGGGCACCCACGCCGTCTTGCAGGCGGCCAACCGCTACCGCAAGAAGGTGCTGATTGCCTCGACGTCGGAGATCTACGGCAAGAGCGTCCGCGTTCCGTTCCACGAGGACGACGACCGATTGCTGGGATCCACGACCAAGGCCCGCTGGAGCTACTCGACCTCGAAAGCGGTTGACGAGTTCCTCGGTCTGGCGTACTACCGGCAGATGGGGCTGCCCGTCGTCGTTTTTCGCCTGTTCAACACGGTCGGACCCCGCCAGACCGGCCAGTACGGCATGGTGCTGCCGCGCTTCGTCGAGCGGGCGCTCCGGGGCGAGCCGCTCAAGGTGTACGGCGACGGCCAGCAGTCACGCTGCTTTTGCGACGTGGAGGACACCGTTCGGGCCATCGTCGGGCTGGCAGAGTGCAGCGAGTCCGTCGGCCAGGTCTTCAACGTCGGCTCGACGGAAGAGGTCAGTATCCTGGATCTGGCGCGCCGAGTGATTCAGCTCACCGCTGCCGTGACTCAACAATCGGCCCCGGCGCAGGCCGGCCGTGCGCCAACCGCCACGCGGGATGGTGGCGTCGGAGACGAGCCGGGCATCGTGTTCGTGCCGTATGATCAGGCGTACGAGGCCGGCTTCGAGGATATGCGCCGACGAGTGCCGGACATCTCGCGGATCAAGGCGATGATCGGCTGGGAGCCGCGGGTGCCCCTGGACGAGACGCTCCGGCGGGTGATCGCCTTCCAGTTGGCCGGCCGGCGAGCCGCAGAGCCCTGAGTCGCTCTAGAGCGATGCTGAGCGACAACGAACCGCCAAGACGCCAAGATCGCCATGGAAGACGCCAAGAATGCCGATTGGTCGTTTGGTCAATCCGTCAAGAGAGTGCTTGCGCCGGCCTCCCCTCGTGTGGTAAGATACCGGCGGCTGGACAGGACGACGGAGACGTTCCCCGTCAAAGCATTGTCCAGTTTGCCCAGTGGCGGCGTCGCCAAGTGGCAAGGCAGGGGTCTGCAAAACCCCGATCAGCGGTTCGAATCCGCTCGCCGCCTCCCAGGTCCGCTCTCAGGAAGCCCCCCATGACTGTGGGGGCTTCGCGTTTTCCCGCTTCGACGGGACACCACACGAGCAGCCGAAGGCTCGCCGGGGGCAGTGGCGAAATGGCAGACGCGGTGGACTTAAACTCCACTGGCTAACCCCCGTGAGGGTTCGAGTCCCTCCTGCCCCACCCCATATTGGTGCATGATTCCTGGCAAGACTACCCATTCTGGCAAAGGTGGGGTGGCGGTCCCTCGGCGATCGTTCATCACGGCTCCACTCCGACTTTCTCAGCGCATTGGCGCGACACTCTAGGGAGAGCTTGCCCCGCCGCCCGGGTGGGGTCACCCACCTACCCTTCGCCGAAGCCGTTGCTGCGCCAGGGGCTCAACAGCTCACCCCGGCCCGTGAACGTCTGCCAGATGGGCACGCGCAAGGGATCGAAAGAGCCGGCCGTGATTCGGTACCTTCAGGTGGAGCAACTCGTGAACGATAGCCTCTGCCCGGAATGCCGCCGGCTGCCGGAGGAGGTCGGTGCTGAACGAGAGCCGGCCCGTCGATGAGCAGCTTGCCCACTTCCGCTTCATCGGCCGGATGTGGATTTCCTGCGGCTCGACGCCGAGCCGCAGGGCCCAGGCACGCACCTCGGCGCGGAAGATGTCCGCCGGGACGGTTTCTTCCAGCGGTTGCCAATTGTCTTGCCTGGTTGTCATCACAACACCCTTCGCAACATCGCCAGCAGCCGGTCGACGACGGCGACGAGTCCGTCGAGCCTGGCCTTGATGAGCGTCCGATAGAGTCCCTGTCGCACTTCCCGTTCCTGCTGACTGCTGACTTGCCAGTGTGGAAACCGGACAAGTATCTCGCCGACCTCTCGCGCCCTCTCCTCGGCCGCCGTAACACCTTGCTGCTTCAAGTACCAGTAGACGGCAAACCCCTCCGGCGACAGGTTTGTCTCCTGGCGAGCGGCTTCCGCCTGCCGGTACTCCCGGAGCAGATCCTCAAGCTGGCGAAGGGCTTCCTCGGCGTTCGCCTGCCGCTCCTCGAAGGCGCGGGCAATCTCCTCGGCCCGCTCGCCAATCGAGATGAGGTAGGGCTGCTGGGCGGCCTGGT
>JACQGW010000376.1 GCA_016199325.1 Chloroflexota bacterium | reverse complement strand
GTGTACACTACGAACCTGCGCGCTCCGCCTCCGCAGCCTCCGCACCGCAGCATGCACCGGTACTCCTGTTGGCGTAGTGGGGTCTACAGGCCCGGTTCCTGTTCGCCAGCCACGCCGCTCACCTCAGCCCGTCCCATAGCATGCGGATGCCGAACAGCGCGATCGGGAGTGCCAGCGCAACCAGGATGCGCCGGTAGGCGACGGAGCCGAAACGGCGGCTGGCCCGCACGAAGCCGACGACGACGACGCCGTTCGCTGCCGCCTGGCCGCAGGCGATGCCCAGGAAGACGAACGCGATCCCGAAGAGGCCGGCCGCCGCCTGCCCCGCGACGAGCATGGCGGCGCCGGCCGTCAGCCAGAAGACGACCGCGGCCGGATTGAGCAGGCTGGCGCCAAAGCCCTGGCTGAACGGGCCGAGCGCTGATCGTGGAGCGGCGGCCACGTCGGTCGCAGGGGCCGTCGCCGAGGTCACGGCTGCCAGGACGATCGACGGCGGGGGCCGTCGAGACGTTCGCCACAGGCTTCCGGCCAGCAGAAACAGCACGACCCCTCCGCCGAGCGCGATGGCCGGGCGGACGCCGGGCAGCGCCAGCAGGGGGCCGTAGCCGGCGAGGATCGCCGCCGCCAGGAGCGCCCAGGCCAGAGCGGTCGCCACCTGGATAAGCAGCCAGGCGCCCCAGCCGCGCTGGATCACCTGGCCCAGCGCCAGCAGCATGACGGGGCCGGGGATGATCCCGATGGAGAAGCCGAGGACGAAGGCCGCCCCAAACGAGCCGGCCAGCTCACCGGCGGTGGCGAGGCCCACGGCGCTAGCTCGCGGCCGGCCCGGCTGCCATGACCCCGGCCAGCTCCGATTCGACTGCCGCAATCGCCCCTTCGAGGATCGCGGCGACCTCGTCGACCTGCTTGGCCGTGATGACAAGCGGCGGCGCCAGCTTGAGGTGGTCTCCGAGCAGGCCGTCGACGGTCCCGCGACCTGGATAGGTGATCAACCCACGTTCCAGCGCCGCCTCGAAGACGCGTGTGGCAACGCTCAGCTCTGGCTGGAAGGGCTCCTTCGTCGTCCTCGACCGGACGAGCTCCAGCCCCACCATCAGCCCCTTGCCGCGGACGTCGCCGACCATGGGATGGCGATCCCTGATGGCGCGAAGATGGCCGAGCAGGCGGTCGCCCATTGCCTGGGCGTTGGCGATGAGGTTGTGCGCGTCGATGAACTTGAGGGCGGCGATGCCGGCAGCGCAGGCGACGGGGTTGCCCGCGTGGGTGTGCGCCGAGACGAAGGAGGAGCCGTTCGCCTCGAAGCGGGCGATGATCGCCTCGCGGGCGATGATCGCGCCGAGCGGCGCGTAGCCCCCCGAGAGCCCTTTCGCCGTCGCGATGACGTCGGGCACGACGCCCCAGTGCTCGAGGGCGAAGTACCGCCCGGTCCGCCCATTTCCGGTCATCACTTCGTCGGCGATGAGCAGCACGTCGTACCGATCGCAGATCTCCCGGACCATCGGGAAGTACTCATCCGGTGGCGGGACCGCCCCGAGCGCCGCCCCGACGACCGGCTCGGCGATGAACGCGGCGACGTTCTCCGGTCCGAGCAGACGGATCGTCCGCTCCAGCGATCGGGCGCAGTCGACGGCGCAGCTCTCGTACACCTTGCCGAAGGGGCAGCGGTAGCAGAAAGCCGGCTCGACGTGGGGTGCGTCGTGCATCAGGGGCTGGTAGTGGCGGCGGCGAAGCACGTGCCCGCCGACGGCCAGCGTGCCGATGGTGGCGCCGTGGTAGCTCTGCCAGCGGCCGACGACGAGGTGCTTCGAGGGCGTCCCCTCCTCGATCTGGTACTGTCGGGCCAGCTTGATGGCGTTCTCGACCGCCTCCGAGCCGCCTGAGACGAACCAGACGCGCTTGAGATCCCCCGGCGCGCGGTCGGCGACCATACGCGCCAGCTCCTCCTGGGCGGGGTTGGTGAAGTAGTGCTTGGGCACCTCGGCGACCCGCAACGCCTGCGCGGCCATCGCCTCGGCGACCTCCCGCACGCCGTGGCCGATGGCCGTCGCCGCCGACTGGCCGCCCGAGCCGTCGATGTACCGGCGGCCCCGGTCATCCCACAGATAGATCCCCTCGCCGCGCACGATCGCCGGCCGCGGCTGCGGCAGCCCCTGCGCGAGTCCGCTCGTCCCGATGATGGCGCTTCGTGTTGTCATACCCTCACCCCCGGCCCCTCTCCCGCTGAGAGGGGAGACGGACCTCACTCATCACTCATCACTCATCACTCGTTCACGGTTCGGCGGTTGCCGGCGCGATGGTGGGGGACGGCGTCCATTGGCGCGACTTCCACACCAGATAGCCGGTCTCTGTCGTGGTGGCGGCGATGGTTGACAGGCCGGCGACCATGAGGGCCGGCGCCTGCCCCACGAGCACGCCGGCCGTCAGGGTGCCGACGAGCGTGAGGAGGTGCACCACCATGCCCGTGCGCACGGCGCTGGTCTGCCAGCGGACGGTCATCAGGCCGCGAAACAACGATAGGTGGGCCATCAGCGTCGGCAGCACGACGAGCCAGCGGATGGCGGCGGCGGCGTAGTCGTGAACGGCCGGGCCCACGCCCATGATGTGCGTCAGAAAGAGGTCGACGAGGGGCGTGAAGGCAACCGCCGTCAGAATGACGCCGAGCGCCAGACCGATGGTGCGGGTGAAGCGACGAACCGAGCGGCCGGACGCCTCGTCCTTGACCAGCGCGATGGTCAGCTCCTGGATCGACATCGTGAAGCTGTTGAGCAGCATGACCGTGCCGAGCGCGACGGGCCAGGCGGCGAGCGTCATCTGGGGATCGGCCATCCGGGCCAGTCCGGCCGCGATGATCGGCTGGATGAGCACCCGCATGGCGCTCGTCGCCGCCAGCGGCCAGTGGAAGGCGACTAGCCGCCCGTAGGTGAGCGGCGCGCCCTCCGGCTCCCGCGGCAGCACCTCGTTGACCACGACGCCCCGCGCCCACCACATGACGACGACGGCCTCGGCCGTGGCGCTGGCGATCTGCGTGAGCGCGCCAATGATCGGCGCGGAGAGGTCGGTCCACAGCGCGCCGGCGACCAGCCCCAGCACCTGGACCACCAGCCGCACGACGGTTCCGAAGGCGATGAGCCGGTTGAAACGATTGCGGATGAGGATCCCCTGGTAGAGGCGCCGGAGGCCGATGGCAGGCGTCCAGAAGGACATGATCTGCACCGCGGGCTGGGCCGCGCGGGCGACGTTCTCCGGAATGGACATGAGGTCGAGAACCAGTCGGTCGTACAGCGGCGAGAAGTAAACCGCGGCGCTCAGGGCGCTCAAGATGAGGGCGAGGCCGGTCGTGAAGCGCAGCGCCACGACGTACGATCGCCGGTCTTTGACGAGCGCGACCGAGGTCGAGAGAATCATGATGATCGGGCTCTCGATGAGGACGCCCAGGCTCCAGACGAGCCCGAACGCCGCCAGCGAGACCTCGGGCTCGGGCAGGCGCGCCAGGAAGGCGTTGATAATGGGGTTGGAGACGCTCATCATCAGGTTGCTGGCGGCGAGCGGGATGTAGAGGAAGAAGATCGTCTGGAAGGGAATCACGCTGGTCCGAACCGTCCACCAAGATGGGGCGACTGCCCACACCGACTCGCTCTCTCGGGCGCCAGGGAAGGCTGCCAAAGCAGGCCGATCCTGCCTGGAACCGACGAACCGGGCGCTGAGGCGCCAACTACGAACCGGGAAGCTCCTGGCTCACGATGGGCGCTCATTCTCCTTGACGAATGGATCCAGTGTTTCGGGGGACCGGCGCACTCACGTGCGCATTACGAACGAGGACGCTGTTCGTAGTGCGCACGTGAGTGCGCCGGTCTTCCGACGTCTACCAGATGGACTCGTCAACGGTCATCAGTGCGCCGGTCCCTGACGACTGCCAGGTCAATCCGTCACGCCGCTAGTGGAACGCCACAGTGACATTGAACAGTGACATTGATTGGAAGCGCCCGTCGAAATCTGACGGAATGACGCATGACGCATGCCGCACGATATCGGCAAGCCGCATCCATCAGAATCGGCGTGGCATGCCGCTAGTCGGAAGCCAGTTTCCCGGCTGTCGCCCAGGCGCTCTTCGGCACATCGTAGAAGATCACCTGGGTCGCCTCTGGCGTCGTCTTGCCGATGCGGGCTACGACCTCCGTGATCGCCTTCGCCAACTCAGCCTTCTGTTCGTGCGTTCGTCCCTCGTACCACTCGACTCGTACCGTTGGCATTGTGCCCTCCTCTTACCTGAAACTGCGCTCATTGGTCTGCGCCGCGTTTCCCGCCGCGGCCATCTTCGACGAAGAGGAGCACGCGGACGGCACACCCGGCATCCGCCCAAGCGGACGGACTATAGCACAACGAAACCGGCCGGTCAATTGGGACAGAGGGTACTCGCCAGGGCTTTCTCATTCTATCGGCCATTCGGCCGTGCGCTCTATTGGGCGAATGCAGTCCAAGCGGTCTGTGGCGTCCCAAGCGGCGCAGGCGCGGTACTGAGGCCGTGCTTCGGACGCCAAGCAGCGGGCAGACCAGCGCAGTCGAGGGGCGTCGCCGCTTCCTTGTCCGCTACTTTGAGAAAGCCCTGTCCGAGGATGCGTGAGATCTTGTTCTCCTCAGTCGAACCAGATAGAATGGAGCCATACCTGCCACAGTAGGTGATACCGTCAAGTCCCGAGTTGGTCCGAAAGGTCTGGTAGAGGCAGCATACGGGTTGACTTCCTTCTACCGAGTTCCTCGGGAGGTCATCGTGGACCACCTCATCGCCTTCCTCCAGAACTAGACACCAAGAACCAGAAACCATGACCACTGTCCTCATCGTCGACGACGAGCAGAACCTGGTCGAGCTCGTCCGGGGCTACCTGGCGCGGGAGGGGTTCGAGACGCTGGTGGCTTTCGACGGGCTGGCGGCGCTCGACCTTGTGCGGAGCGCCCGGCCGGATCTCGTCGTGCTCGACGTCATGCTGCCGGGCCTGGACGGGATCGAGGTCTGCCGGCGGCTCCGGCAGTTCTCCGACGCCTACGTCCTCATGCTCACCGCCAGGGCCGAGGAGATCGACAAGATCGTCGGTCTCTCCGTCGGCGCCGACGACTACCTGACCAAGCCGTTTAGCCCGCGGGAGCTGGTCGCTCGGGTGAAAGCGATGCTCCGGAGGCCCCGCGCCGGCCGGCCGAGCGCGCCGGAGGAGCCGGCGCCCCGGCGGTTTGGCGACCTCGTCGTCGACCTGGCCCGCCACGAGGTCAGCCGTCGGGGAGAAGTGGTGCCGCTGACCGCGCGCGAATTCGCCCTGCTGGCGGCGCTCGCCGGCTACCCCGGCCGGGTCTTCACCCGCAACCAGTTGCTCGAACGCGTCTGGGGCGACGCCTACTACGACGACCACGTCGTCGACGTTCACATCGGCAATCTGCGCAAGAAGATCGAGGACGACCCGACGCGGCCGCAGTACGTCGAGACGGTTCGCGGCGTCGGCTACCGCTTCGCCGGCCGCTGGGGCTGACCCCATGAAGCGCCTTCGCGCCAGCCTCCAGCTCAAGATCTTCGCCGCCCACGTCCTCGTCATCGCCGTAGGCATGGTCACGCTCCTCTGGGCCATCGGGCTGCTCGCCCCGACCTTCTTCGATCGCCACGTGGCCCAGATGATGGGGCCGGGCGCCCGGCCGCTGGACGGCATGGACGGCATGGGCGCCATGATGGCCGGCGTCGACCTTGAGCTTGCTCAGGCCTTCCGGGAGGCGCTGGCGAGCGCCATGCTCCTGGCCGGCGGCGGCGCCGTGGTCGCCGCCGTCATCGCCTCCTACTTCGTCTCCGACCGCATCGCCCGGCCGGTCCACCATCTGGCCGTTGCCAGCCGCCGCGTCGCCGCCGGCCAGTACGCCGAGCGCGTGCCCGTCGAGTCCACCGACGAGCTAGGCGAGCTGGCGGTGAGCTTCAACGAGATGGCCCAGGCGCTGGAGGTGACCGAACGGCGGCGGCTGGAGCTGGTGGGCGACGTCGCCCATGAGCTGCGCACGCCGCTGGCCACGCTCGGCGGCTACCTGGAGGGGCTGCTGGATGGCGTCGTCGAGCCCACGCCGGAGACGCTGGCGAAGCTCCATGACGAGACGGCCCGGCTCCGGCGGCTCGTCGACGACCTTCAGGAGGTCTCTCGGGCGGAGGCTCGCCAGATCCACCTGCGTCCGGCCGTCGTCCGGCCAGGCGACCTGGTTGAAGCCGCCATCGGCCCCCTGCGCGATGCCTTCGCCGAAAAGGGCCTGACGCTGCTCGTCGACGCGCTGGCCGATCTGCCGGCGGTCCGGGCCGACCGCGACCGGGCGATCCAGATCCTGACCAACCTCCTCGCCAACGCGCTGCGCTATACTCCGGCCGGTGGCACCGTTCAGATCGAGGTCCGCCGGGCGCTCGCCGGCGTTGAGTTCAGGGTGGTCGATACCGGCATCGGCATCGCACCAGAGCACCTTCCCCACGTGTTCGAGCGGTTCTATCGGGCCGACAAGGCCCGCAGCCGCGCCGCCGGCGGCAGCGGGATCGGGCTGACCATCGCCCGAGCACTCGTCGATGCGATGGGCGGCCAGATTCGCGCCGAAAGCCCGGGCCTTGGACAGGGCGCGCGCTTCTCCTTCACCCTTCCCTTTGCCTCCTGACGTCTTCTTGAGCGAATCTTGACCCAACGGCGCATCGTCGCTTGATCCGCTGCCGTCATACTGTCACCAGAAACGAACGTTGAGGCTCCGGCTTCGACGAAAGGAGACAGAACGATGATGGGCAATTGGTTCGGGTATGCACCCTGGGGCTGGCTCGGCATGGGGTTGACGGTCCTCTTCTGGATCGCCGTCGTCACCCTGCTCGTCTGGGCCCTCAGCACCCTGGCGACGCGGCCGGCGCCCGCCGACGGCTCGGCCCTCGCGATCCTGCGGCAGCGCTACGCCCGCGGCGAGATCAGCCAGGCCGAGTTCGAGCAGGCCACGCAAGCCATCGGCTAGCGCTCCGTCGGGCATCAGCAGAATTGGCGGGAGTGCGTGGGAGTCGAACCCACCCCGGACGGCGTCAACCGCCCGGCAACAGTTTTGAAGACTGCGAAGACCACCGGACCCCATCCACTCCCAGGAAGCCGTCAGCTTTCAGCGGTCAGCCGTCAGCTTTTTGAACCATCTCAGACTCCTGCCGTCCCTGGTCGAAGCTGACCGCTGACGGCTGAAAGCTGACGGCTCATAGCTGAAAGCTGACGGCTCATAGCTGAAAGCTAACCCAAGTATACCGAGGGGGAAGACGCCGGGTCAAGCGGCCCGGCGTTTTCGGTCACCATTGGGAGGCCAGGCTCTTGCGCTTATTGATGTAGCGGTCGGCCGCCATAGCGGCGATGCAGCCGTCGGAACAGGCGATGACCGCCTGCTGGAGGTCGCTGCCCCGCACGTCGCCCGCGGCGAAGACGCCCGGCACGTTCGTCGACATGTCCGGCCCGGTGACAATGTGGCCGTCCGGCGAGAGCTGGACGGCGCCGCCCAGGAACTCGGTCGCCGGCTTGTTGCCCGGCAGGTAGATGAAGACGCCTTCCACCGGGATCGTCTCCTCCTCCTTGCTGCCCCGCGCCAACACCCGCAGGCCGGCAACGGCGCCGTTCCCGACCACCGCCTTCGCCGAGGTTCGGAGCCGCATCTTCACCTTCGGGCTCTGGGCCAGCCGCTCGACCTCGTGGGGGTCGGCCTGCACTTTCGCGGTGGAGGTGACGAAGTGGAGGGTTCGGGCGAACTTCGTCAGGAAGAGCGCCTCTTCCACGGCCTCCTCGGTGTTGCCGACGACGGCGATCTCCTGGTCGGCGAAGAAGGCGCCGTCACACGTGGCGCAGTAGGAGACGCCTCGCCCAAGATATGCATCTTCGCCAGGCAGCTTATTCGCCCGTTCGCCCGCGCCAGTGCACACGATCAGGGTCTTGCCCTTCAGCAGACCCGCCGCCGTGTACGCCTGCTTGACCTCACCATCGACGTCCACGCCGTACACCTGCGTCTGGAGGAACTGGGCGCCGAACAGGGCGGCGTGGTCCTGCATCCGCTTGAGCAGCTCGGGACCGGTGATCTGTTCGCTCACGCCGGGGTAGTTGGCGATCTTGCCGGTGATCCCGAGCGCGCCGCCCGTGAGGCTCTTGGCGACGGAGAGCGTCTTCAGCCTGGCGCGAGCGGCATAGAGGGCCGCCGTGGCCCCGGCCGGTCCGCCGCCGATGATCAGAACGTCGTACAGCTCGTCCGGAACCGGCGAAACGGAGAGATCCATCGCTCAGCTCGCCAGCGCGGCGTCCAGGTGCCGCTTGAGCTCGCCCTTGGGCCGGAAGCCGACGATCCGGGAAACCTCTCTCCCCCCTTTGAACACGATCAGCGTCGGGATGCTCCGGATGCCGAACTGTCCAGGCACGTTAGGGTTGTCATCTACGTTCATCTTAGCAAAGCCAACTTTGCCCTCGTACTCCCGTGAAAGCTCTTCGACGATTGGCGCGACCATTCGACAGGGCCCGCACCACGGTGCCCAGAAGTCGACAAGCACCGGTTGCCCGGCCTCCAGCACGTCGATGCCGAAGCTCTGGTCGCTGATCTCTATTGCCATGGCTCGTGTCTCCTCATTGCGCTCACGGCCGCATAGCCGTGTGCAGTGTTATAGCACGCACTCGGCCCGCTCGCAAATCGAAACCCCTTCACGTCGATCCCATTCCTTCCCGGATAGCATCGACCATGCCGCCCTCGGCAACCTGGCGGGCGACCCTCAGGGCGCCGGCGATGGCCCGCGCGTTCGACCGACCGTGGCTGATGATGGCGACGCCGTCGACGCCCAGCAGCGGCGCTCCGCCGTACTCGCTGTAGTCGAGCTTCCGGGCAACCAGGCGGAACGCCGGGCGCAGAACGGCGGCGGCCAGACGATAGTGCAGGCGTGAGGTCATCGCCTGCCGCAGCTCGCCCATCAGGAGTTCGTGGATGCCCTCGCTCCACTTCAGGACGACGTTCCCGGTGAAGCCGTCGGCCACGCAGACGTCGACGGCGCCCCGGAGCACGTCCTTGCCCTCGACGTTGCCGACAAAGTTCAGCCCGCTCGCCTGGAGCAGCGGATGGGCGTCGAGAACGAGCTGGTTCCCCTTGGTCGGCTCTTCGCCGATGCTCAGGAGGCCGATGCGCGGTCGGGCGATGCCGAAGACCCGACTAACGTAGGCGTGGCCCATCCGGGCGAACTGGAGCAAGTGGGTGGGGCGGCAGTCGGCGTTGGCGCCGATGTCGAGGACGAACACCTTCCCCCCGGCGCAGGGGAACGTGCCGCCGATGGCCGGCCGCTCGACGCCCGGCAGCCGGCCCAGCCCGAAGATCGCCGCCGCCATGACCGCCCCCGAGTTGCCGGCCGAGACGAACGCGGCTGCCTTGCCCGCCTTGACCAGCTCCAGGCCGACGGCGATCGAGGATCGTTTCTTCGACCGGACGGCGGCGGCCGGGTGCTCGGCCATCTCGACGATCTCGGGCGCGTCGGCGATCGGCAGCGCGCCGGCGGCGCCCTGCCGCGCCAACTCCCCGGCGACGACGGCCTCCGGCCCGACGAGGAGCACCGGAACGCATCGCCTCGCCGCATCCAGGGCGCCGCGAACCGTCTCGGCAGGCGCGTGATCCCCGCCCACCGCGTCGAGCGCTACCGGCAGCACAGAACCGGCTCCGATGGCCCGCCGCCGTTACGGAGATTGCCAAAGGGGCTGACCAGGCAAACAACCGACATTCTCGGCGTCTTCCTTGGCGATCTTGGCGTCTTGGCGGTTCGT
>JACQGW010000366.1 GCA_016199325.1 Chloroflexota bacterium | reverse complement strand
CAGGGGTCGGGGGTCGGGGGTCGGGGGTCGGAGGGAGACGGCGCTCCCCTGACCCCTGGTCCCTGGCCCCTGGCCCCCGATGATGATCTGGGCGGCGCGCGAGTCTGCGGGCTGGGGGCCGCCGGGGGTCTGGAGGGTGGCGTCCTCGAGGGCCCAGAGGCGGTCGACGGATTGGAACTGCTCGTAGAGCTGCTGGGCGGTCGCGCGCTGGCACCAGCCGCGGAAGTCGGCGCCTGCGGCGGCCGGGTGGGCGCGCAGAGCGGCGATGAGGTGGCGATAGAGGCGGTCGAGCGCCGCCTGGTCGTGGGCGTGGATGATGATGGTGGCGCTGTACATCGTTCCTCCAGTGATGAGTGATGAGTGATGAGTGATGAGTGGGGAGGCGGCTTGACTCATCACTCATCACTCATCACTCATCACTCGTTACGTGCCGATAGCGACCCAGTTGACCTTCTTCGAGAAGGTGGTGGCGGCGATGAGTGCCGTGTCGGCGGTGGCGGTGGCCTTCCAGGTCTTGAGATAGAACGAGCCGGCGGCGGGTGCGCCGGCCTGGTTGCCGATGCTGGCGGTGACGGACTGACAGCCGGCGACGGGGTCATCGTCGAGGGTGGCGACGACGGCGACGACGGTGACCAGGCCGGAGGCGATGGTATCGCTGGCGGCGACGGTGGTGGCCTGGCCGCGGGCGAGCTTGTAGCCGGCGGCGATGCCCTGGACGAGGGCGTTCAGCTCGGCGGCGGTGCGATCGACGGCGGTGCCGGCGCCGGCGCCGACCTTGAGGCCGGAGACCGGAAGAGCCAGGATGTCCAGGTTCTTGTTGGCGCCGAGCACAGCCGCTTTAGAAGCGGAAGAGGTGCCGGCGACGACGGCGGCGAGGACGTTGAGCTCGGCTGCGGTGGGCGTGATGGCGGTGCCGGCCTTGCGGAGCGTGGTGACGACGTCGAGGGCATCGAGGTAGGCGGTGCCGCCGGCGCCGAAGAGGCCGGGGGCGAGCAGGATGGACGTGGTGGAGAGGACCCAGCCGACCTGCTGGCGGACGGTCGTGCCGGCGGTGAGGGCGGGCTGACCGGCGGTGGCGGAGAGGTAGAGGGCGGAGCCGACGTCGGTGCTGGCGGCGAGGGTGACCTCGGTGACGCCGACGCCCATCGAGGGGGCGGGCTTGACGACGGCGGCAAGGGCGGCGTGGATGCGCGTGCTTGCGGCGCCGGCCTGAAGGGCGACGGCGAAGGCCGGGCGGGTGGCGTCCTCGTCGGCTGGGAGGAAGTAGTCGTTGGTGGCGTCGTACCAGAGGAGATCGCCGGCAGAGACGGCGGCGCCGACGGTGACCTCGAAGGCGCCGAATGCCTCGGCGAGAACCGGGTTGGTCGGGTGTGTGTAGGCCATCGGTTCGTGTGCTCCTTTCAATCGAGTGATGGGTGATGAGTGATGAGTGATGAGGAGAGACCGCTCCCCACTCATCACCCATCACTCATTACTCATCACTCGTTAGTCCTGGACGCCGTCGAGGTAGGCGAGCTTGAGCGTGTTGAAGATGGCGAGGCCGACGTACCACTTGAGGCGGGTGCGGGTGGCGTCCCTGGTCTCCAGGGAGCCGATGCGTTCGAGCTGGATACCGCCGTTGGTAAGGCCGGCGATGGCGCCCTCGCCGAACTGGAGGGCGTAGATGGTCGAGCTCGTGGCGGAGCCGGCGCCCTTGGTCTCGGTGTCGGACTGCCATTCGTTGATGGTGACGGGGATGCCGTCGTAGGTGGTGACCATCTGGCCGAATGCACCCATGCTCGTTTCGATGACGGCGGCGGACTGGCCGCGGCGGAGCTCCTTGAGCTTGCGGCGGGAGCGCTTGGACATGATGAGGGCGTGGGGCTTGCCGGGCCGGACCTTGTCGATCATCTCGTCGAGCTTGGCGAGGGTGAGGGTGGCGCCGTTGGCGGCCTGGGCGACCTGCTGGGCGGCTGGGGTGGCGGACTTGAGGCCGGTGATCTTGTTGCCGGTGCCGTCGCCGTTGATGAACTGGTTGTCGAACTCCTGGGCGACGGACTTGGCGGCGAGGGCGAGGATGGCGGCCTCGACGTCCTGGACGTTGCTCCTGGTCTGGCGGATGTAGTTGTCGACGTCGGCGTCGTGGCCGAGGATGGTGAGGTTGGCGGTGACCTGGGTAAAGTCGGGGGTGGATTCGGACCAGGTGGCGCCGACGGCGTACCAGGAGGCGGTGCTGGCCGTGTTCTCGCGGTTATAGGTGAGGGCGTTGCCGTTGAGCTCGATGAACGGGAGGCGCTGGAGGGTCTCGGACTCGTAGACGACGGTCTCGATGACGCCTGCGAGGACGACGTCGTTGCTGAGCTTGGCGGCTTCGACGAGGGTGAGAGCCATGGGTATCTCCTATGCTACGTAGTTTCTGGTTGCTGGTTTGTGGTTCCTGGTTTCTGGTTGCTGGTTCGTGGTCCTCCAACCAGAAACCAGAAACCCGTCCGTTTATCGGCCGTTTTCGGCCAGGCCGCGCTTGATTTTCTCGATGGGCGACAGGGCGGCGAGATCGACGGGGGACCGGCCGCCGGCGCCGTTGGGCACGATGGCGGCCTGTTCGGCCAGGAGCTGGCGGCGGATTTCCTCGACCGTCGCCGTTGCCGCGGCGAGCGACCCCTCGATCTCGGCGATGGTCGTCCCCTGGACCAGCCGTGCCGGGATCTCCGGATGGTTTGCCAGCAGCAGCGCGCGGTATTTCTCCGCCGCCCCGGCCATCTGCTGCGTCAGGTCGGCGATCCGGCCTTCGGCCGCCTGGCTCGACGCGTCCAGCGCCTCGATCCGAGACTGGAGCGCCGCGAGGTCTCCGGCCCCGGCTCGGGCCTCGGCCAGTTGCGCCTCGATCGCTGCGGCGCCCTCAGCCATCGCCCGAGCCTCGGCCAGTTGCGCCTCGATCGCTGCGGCGCCCTCGGCCACCGCTCGGGCCTCAGCCAGTTGCGCCTCCAGCTCCGCCGTCCGGCCCGCCTCTCCCCGCAGCTCCTCGACGGCCCGCTCGACGGCGCCGACAAGCTCGCCATACCCATCCCCCAGCGCCTCCCGAAGCCGAGTCAGTTCTTCCATACATACCTCCTCATGGCGAGTGATGAGTGATGAGTGATGAGTGATGAGTGATGAGTGATGAGTGACGGGTCGAATCTCAACTCATCACTCATCACTCATCACTCATCACTCGTATCGCTCGTTCCTCTTCCAGCCAGCGGGCGAACTCGTCCTCCGGGCTCTCGACGCCCAGCCGGTCGGCTGCCAGGCGGCGTGAGTGAATCCCGGTGCTCACCAGCAGCCGCTCGTCCTGGATCTCCCGGCTCCGGTCCCGGGGGGTGATCGGGCCCCAGTACACCCGCGTCCGCACATCGCCGAACGGCGCTCCGGTGAATCGTTCCAGCAGCCGGAGGATCATCGCGTTGCGCCGCTGATAGGCCACCGTTCGGATGAGCCGCTTCCGCCGGACCTTCTGAAACAGCGGCTGGAGCTCCACCTCCAGCGCGGTGCCGGAGAGATTCCGGCCGTTGTCGCCGAACGCCGTCCGCGGCGCTTCGCCCAGGTCGTGGACCGCCCGGTAGAGCGCGTTCAGGTAGTCCAGATGCACCTGGACGCCGCCGCCGGCCAGCAGGTCCAGCAGGTACGCCTTCGCCTTCGGCGGGATCTCCCAGACGGCGCCGGGCCGGACCTCGACGTCCTCGGCGGCGTCGACGTTTTCGAGGACGGCGATGGGATTGCCCGAGAGCTCCATGATCATCGCCAGGTTGGAGATCTCGCGGTTCAGCTCCTGGCAGACCTCGCGGATCTGCAGGATGTCCGACTCGCCCCAGAACGCCTTCGGCCGGCGGAGGTTCGGGTAGACCACGTAGGGAATGAACCCGTAGGGGTTCACCGCCGCCACCGCCTGCACGTCGTCGAGCCACACCTCCAGCGCCCGGTCCGTCCAGACCTCGGTGACGCGGAGGAGGCCACCCTCACCCCCGGCCCCTCTCCCGCTCGGCGGGCGAGGGGGGGTGTTGAGCGGGAGGCCGAGCGGGGTGTGGGCGAGATCGGCCGCCGGCATCTCGTACTGCTGGGCCACTTTGACGATGGCGCTCAGATCGTCGGCCGCCGTCCAGACGAAGAGCCCCTGGACGTCGACCGAGCGGACCCGGACCTGGCGCCGGCCGACGTCCCAGGTTACCTTGAAGGCGCCATCGCCGAGGACCGCGGCGTCGATCTCCGAGTCGTAGTCCAGCAGCGCCAGCGCGTTCTCGTCGGCTGCCCGATAGAGCGCCTCTTCGGCCCGGGCCGCCCGGTCCTTCGCCGCCGGGGAGCCGTCCGCCGGGATCGTCGCGAAGGCGAGGTCCGCCAGCAGGTAGGAAGCGGTCTTCTCGATGAGCGTCCGCGCGTAGTTGATCGTCAGCCGCCGCTCGCGCCGCCGCGGGGTGCCGGACCACTGCTTGCCCTCGTAGAAGTTGAGATTCTCCCGATACTTCGCCAACCGCCCCCGATCGCGCTGGGCGATCTCCTGGACGATGGTTGCCGGTGCCGCTCGCTGGACCATCTGCTGCCGTCCCTCGTGCTGAAAGCTTCCCTCTACTATTAACATTCAAAAAACCCCGCGAAAAGGAACATTTGTTCTGAGCAATTTGCAAAGTCCCCCTTCCCTCCAAGGCCCTTTCCCTGTACACTGAGGGCACCAGCCAGGAGTGACCCATGCCCGCTGACCCGACCAACGTCCGCCCCATCCGGGACGTCGCCGACGGCAGCACGCCCTCTGCTACGTCGCGGCAGCAACATGGAGAGGGCACTCGCAAAGCGCTTGGCGCCTACTACACCGACGCCGTGGTCGCCGACTTCCTCGTGCGCTGGGCGGTGCTGACCGGCCATGAGCTGGTGCTGGACCCGGGCTTCGGCGGCGGCGTCTTCCTGACCGCAGCGGCCGAGCGCATGCGTGTCCTGGGCGGCGATCCTGATCGACAGGTCTACGGTGTCGAAATCGACGCGGCAGCGTACCGCGCTTTCGCCGACCGTTGCCGAACAGGCCACGTGTCGGCCCGACTCGTCCACGCCAGCTTCTTCGACGTCGGGACCGATCGCCTCCCGCCGGCCGATGCGGTGGTCGGCAATCCCCCGTTCATCCGCTACCAGCGATTCAACGGCGCCATCCGGCAGGCGGCGTTGTACCGTGCCGAAGACGCAGGCGTCAGGATCTCGGAGCTCGCAAGCTCCTGGGCGCCCTTCCTCGTCCACGCCGTCCAGTTCGTCAGGCCAGGCGGTCGGTTGGCGATGGTGGTGCCGGCGGAGCTTGCCCACGCAGCCTACGCCAGGCCGATCCTGGAGCATCTGCGCCGGACCTTCCGGACGACGCGGATCCTGACGTTTGCGCGAAAGCTCTTCCCGAAGCTGGCTGAGGATACGGTGCTGCTGCTCGCTGCCGGCCGAGGCGAGCCGTTCGACAGCTTCACCGTGATCGACCTGCCGAATGTGTCGGCGTTAGGCCAGTACACCGAGCCGGCGACGGCACTTCCCCAGGGCTGCCGGGTGGACGCCGGTGCGGTCGGACGAGGCGATGAACGGCTGCTGCACTACCTCCTGCCCGAGCGGACGCGCACGCTCTACCGACAGCTTCAAGCATCGGCGAACGTTGCCTCGTTGGGAACCCTAGCCGACGCCGGCGTCGGCTACGTGACGGGGGATAACGAGTTCTTCCACGTCCGCAAGGGGACTGCTGACCTCTCCAACCTGCCGGCTGAATATCTCCGACCGGCGGTTCGGAACGGCGCCGAGCTCTCCGGATTGCGCTTCACACCGGCGGACTGGACCGCGCTGTACGACTCCGGCCACGCCTGTCTTCTGTTGCTGCTGCCAACCGACGGACCCTTGCCCCAGTCCGTTCAGCAGTATCTCCGTCAGGGCGTCGAGCGAGGCGTGCCCGACCGGTACAAGTGTCGAGTGCGTACACCGTGGTACAGCGTGCCCCACGTTTACCGAGCGGACGGTTTCCTCACCTCCATGAGCGGCTCAGCCCCGAAGCTCGTCGCCAACGAAGCGGGTGTCGTGGCCCCGAACACGTTGCACATCCTCCGTCTCTATCCGCTCCAGGAAGCGCGACAGCTCAGCGCCCTGAGCCTGGCTGCGCTCTGGCAGACGTCGCTCACCGCCCTGAGCGGTGAGATGGAGGGCCACAGCCTGGGCGGCGGCATGCTGAAGCTGGAGCCCACTGAGGCCGAACGGGTCGCCATCCCGCTGCCCAACGTTCCGCCGTCCGTGCTCGATGGCCTGGCGCGCGAGCTGGATAGCCTGCTCCGTACCGGCAAGGGCGACAGAGCTCGTGAGTTGGCTGATACGGTCATTCTTCACGACAGCCTCGGGCTAACCCGCGGTGAGATTCAAGAGTTAGCGGACGGCTGGCTCATGCTGAAGAGACGCCGACTGAATCGGTGACGCAGGAGGATTCCGGTGCCTCTGCTGGACGCCGTCCGGGCCATCGGGGTTATTCCCCTTGATACCGCGTCGCAGACGGCGAAGAAGCGCTACTCCGAGCTGCTCTCCAAGGCGCTCGCGTTTGAGGTTGCAGCGGGACTGCGCGACACCGGCTTTCGGAACGTCAAGCCACTCCGCGGCCAGCCGGGCGAAAAGGAGTTCCAGGGCGGACTCGGCCCCAAGCGGGTGGACGTCTCCTACGCCGACGAACGCCACGGGCTGCTCCTCGCAGTCTCGATCAAGACCATCTGCGTCCGGCCCTACGGCAAGAACCTGAAGAACCGGTTCGGCGATCTCTGCACCGAGGCGATCACGCTGCACATGCGGTTCCCGTACAGCGTCGTCTGCGCCCTCTTTGCCATGCCGGAAGACGCCGATCAGGACACCACGCCGCAGCGGAGAATCTCGACGTTCCAGCAAGCCGGCATGCTGATGGGGACCATCAGCGGCCGCGCCGACTATGCTGCGGCCGGGGAGAAGTTCGAAGATGTCACCATGATGCTCTTCCGGCCCCTCCGGCAAGAGGGCGGCGAGCCGTGGGTGCGGCTGTACTCTGCAACCGGCAGGCAGCCTTTCGCCACCGCTATGCAGGAGCTGAGTGAGCACGAGTACTTCCAGCGCCTGCAAGCGATCTATAACCTTCGCAATCCGCACGCCCAGGTGGGCATCGAGGACCTGGGAATCGACGGAGCAGACGCGTCGTAGCGGATTGGGCAACTCGCTTTGAACGAGCTCGTATCACTGGAACAGGGGACCGGATTCCCAGGCCCGCCGTGGTGGAGGTTGACAAAATGATCGGATACGGCCGGGAAGGGCGGCCACGCCGGGCATGTGCTCCACGTAATTGGGCAGGGCGCCCCACGACGCTTATCTCACGAGCGACGAGGCGGGCCGGCGCGTCGCTGTCATTCCGAGCCGCAGCGAGGAATCTCCTCGTCCGTCAGGGATCACGCGGGGCTGGTCCAGGCGATCGGTGAAGCCGAAACCCACGCGCCCTGCAGCCCCACGCGCGACGTCCAGTTGCCCCCCACCCCCAGGGGAGATTCCTCGCTGCGGCTCGGAATGACAGACGGTGGTCCGT
>JACQGW010000378.1 GCA_016199325.1 Chloroflexota bacterium | reverse complement strand
GGCCCCTGACCCCCGCTCTAGCGTTTGTCGACAATCCGCTTCAGGCGCTGGAGCTCCGACCTCAAGTTGAAGATCTGCATCCCCAGCCCCCCGGGCTCTTCTAACGCCTGGTAGATCACAGCCCCTTCACACTCCCGCGGCTCCTCGATCTCCGCCACGTAGCAGAGGGTGGGCACCAGGTCCGCCGGCCAGAGCGGTCGTCTCACCACCTCCCCTTTCTTCAGCCCGGGGCCGGCCATGACGAGCATCCCCTTGAGATCCCCATCGCCGGCACGCGCGGTTGTGAGGAAGGGGCCATACTGGCCGCCGAACCGGGGATCCAGGACGTACACCACGTCGCCGGCTCGGTCTCCCCACACGCCCAGGACCCGGGCGTCCTCCCGCTTCAGCGCCACCCGGACGGGACCCAGCCCGCTCTCCTGATCCACGCACTGGAGCAGCACGTCGATGGTTCGGTCCACCACCTGCGCGTACTCCTCCGGCGCCACGATCCCCTGGGGATCGCGTCCCTGAAGGTTCACGAACAGGTGCGCCGTGCCCACGGGCGCCACCTTCGTGCGAGCCCAGTCCACCTTGCGATCCGGCCCCGGCAGGTAGGCCAGCAGTCCAGCCCTCTCCAGGAGCTCGCTCACCTGGAAGGGCCTGCCCGGAGGCTTCAGCCCGTGGGTAGAGGCCACGACCACGAGAGACCCCTCGCCCGCCGACTGCACCAGCTCGCCCAGGGCGCCGTCTATGGCCTGGTGCAGCGCGAGCTCGGCCTGCGCGTACCCCTCCGCCGACAGCGCCTGTTGCGCCTTCTCCAGCAGGTCCAGATGCAGGAAGCAGAAGCTCCACGGCGCCGAGAGCTGCTGCCTGGCGTCCTCCACCAGTTGGCCCAACTGCCATTGCAGGGACTTCACCAGCTTGGCGGCGTCGGCACCCTCAGGCAGACCGGCGGGGAGCTCCAGCACGAGGCTCTTCTTGCCCTGCCGCGCTGCGGCCTGCGCCAGTGTCTCTACCGGCAGCTCGTCCAGGCTGGGCGGCGCATACACGACGTCCAGAGGGCTGCCGGGTACGTGGATCACCTGGTCGGTCACGCCGTGGATCCCGGGCCTGGTGCCCGTGCAGAGGCTGGCCCAGTTGGCGGCAGCCACGGTAGGGAGATACACGTAGTAGCTGCTGCAATGCACGCCGTTCTGCATCAACTGGCCCAGCGCCGGCAGTTGGCCTTCCTGGGCCCAGCGGTACACGCGACCAGGGACGGTGGAGTCGATGCCCACCACCAGGACCTTGCGAGGCACGTTGGCGTTCATCCCCATGTTCTCCTTTATAGCTTCACCGGCCGCTTCAGCACCCTCCGGTAGCGGTTCACGCTGGACCTGAGGGACTGCATCTCCCGAAGCGGCGCCCCGGGATCTTCGAGGGCGTGGTAGAGAATGGCCCCTTCGCATTCCGTGGGCACCGGGAGGCGGGCCAGATGGCAGATGGTGGGCACGATATCGGTCAGATGGACGTTGCGGTCGAGGACCTCCCCTTGCTTGACGCCGGGCCCCGCCATGATGAACATGCCTTTCAGGTCGCCGACGCCGTAGTGGGCGGTCGACAGATGGTAGGCGTGCTCCTCTTCGAAGCGCGGGTCGACGTTGTAGAAGATGTCCCCGACCCGGTCGCCCCAGAGCCCCAGCACCGGCGCATCTTCCTTGCGGAGGGCGATGGCGATGGGGCGCAGGCCGGTCTCGGGGTCCACCGCCTGGTGCAGGACCTTGATGACCTCGTCCACGGTCCGTTCGTAATCTTCAGGCTCGACGATGCCCTGCGGATCGCGCCCTTTCACGTTGATGCAGATGTAGCCGCCCGAGCGCTGCCAGATGGCTCTGGTCTTCGACCAATCGACTTCCCTCGGTTCGTCTTCGTCTGTCGATGGGAGGTACACAAGAAGGCCCGCCTTCTCCAGCGCGTCGTTGACCGGGAACGGGATGCCGAGCGACTTGCAGCCGTGGTCCGAGACGATCACGACGACGGTGTCCTCGTCCGCCACTTCGAGAATCCGCCCAAAGCACCGGTCGATGACCTGATACAGGGCCACTTCCAGGGCTTGCATCGTCTCGACCAGCGAAGGATCGACGGCCGTCAGGGGGTCGATGTTGTCGGACAGGACGTGGTAGGCCCAGTCGATGGAGTGCTCGTGTATGAAGAAGATGTCCCAGGGCTTGTTGCGCAGCAGATGCAGGGAGGTATCGGCCAGCCAGGTGCAGTACAGCTCCGTGGTTTCGATCAGCGTCTGGCTGTCGATCCAGTCCCAGGTATAGGGCTCCCAGCCAGCGCGCCCCATCGGCAGCCCGTCCTCGGACCGGATCTCGTCTTCAATCGCCTCCGGATAGCCCCACCCCTGGAGGCCGCAGATGCACGGCACGTACAGCCTGAATTGGAGGCCATCGGGCGAGAGCTCCAGCAGCTTGCAGCGAAACACGCCCTTGCGCGGCCCCTTCTCCGTCTCGAACGTATCGTAGATGTGGGGAGACCACTCCCCCACCTTCAGCCTGGCGAAGACGCCCGCTGCGCTCTTCTCTCGCGCCACGATCACGGTATCCAGGGCGCCTCCGGTCGAGGAGTCCAGCAGCAGGTGCCAGGTGAACGGCTTCAGGCGGTGCATCGGCTCGCGGATCTCCGGCTGAACCGTCGCCTCCAGGGCCCTGGCCGAGGGCGTGAGCCCGTCCCAGCCGTGAGCTTTCTCGAAGACCACCTCGGTGGCGTGCGGATAGGCTTCCGAGGCCAGCAGGATGTCGTGGCAGAGGTTCGTCACCTTGCCGTCGGGGTAGAACAGGCCGATGCGGTAGTCGTTGACCGCGAGGCCGTACCCGGCGACCTGGTAGTCAACCCCGGGCGTGGGCGGCCAGGTGGTGGGGTAGTTGACGACGATGGCCTTCTTGCCGGCGCGACGGGCGGCCGTCCAGACGCGCTCGGCCGTCACGTAGCGGGCGTCGAGGCCCTGGCGGGCCGGGTACAGCGGTTCGCCCTCGAACTGCACCGAAAAACCGGTGATGCCGTGGGTGCCCGGCCAGGCGCCGGTGGTGATGCTCGTCCAGTTGGGCGGCGTGACCGTCGGGTTGGGGACGAAGCAGTTGGTCGCGTACACCCCCGCGTCCATCAGTCTCCGGAGGGTAGGCAGCTTTCCCTCCTTCGCCGCCTGGTAGACCCGCGCGGCAATCGCCGAGTCGATGCCGAGGACCATCACCTTCTTGGGTATCTTGCTCATCAATGCCGTCCTTTCACCCCACGTGGGGGATGTCTGGGATCCGCTCAGGGTGCTCACCCGCTCGCGAACAGATCGAGAAGCGAGTCGTAGAGTCGGCCGTAGCGTTCGTAGGTGGCGGCGTAAGCCGGGGCATTCTCGGCCTGCGGCTCGTACCGCTGCTTGAGCGCCACCATCTTATCGACGGCCGACCGAAGGTCGGGATAGATGCCGACCGCTCGCCCTGCCAGCATCGCGGCGCCGAGACAGCCCGCCTCCTCGTTCTGCATCGTGTACAGGGGCCTTTGCGTGAGGTCGCTCTTGATCTGATTCCACAGTTGGCTGCGCGACCCGCCGCCCAGCGATCGGATCTCGCGCACGGGAATGCCGACATCCTCCAGGACGTCGATGTTGCGCTTGATGGCGCAAGCGATCGACTCCATGATGGCCCGGATGAAGTAGGGCCTCGTATGGTGGAGAGTGAAGCCGAAGAAGACCCCCCTGGCCCTGGGGTTGTCCTCGGGGGCCATGGCCCCTTGCAGATGCGGCAGCATCACGAGCCCGTCGGACCCCGGCGGCACCTGGGCGGCCTCACGGCTTAGCACGTCGTAGCTATCCATGCCGGCCAGGGCAGCCGCCTCCACCTCCGGCCCACAGAAGCCGTCGCGATACCACTTGAGCACCATACCGCCGGTGGTGAAGGTGTGCATCATGTAGCCGTCGGGATAGGCGTGGTAGTGGCAGGGCATCCGCCGCCTGGGATCGAAGGTCGGCCGGTCCACCGTAGCGCAGATGGCGAGCGCGGCGCCGATGTTCTCCGAGATCACTCCCGGCCCGATGTTGCCTACGCCAATGGCCCCGCAGGCCTGGTCGAGTGCGCCGGTGCAAACCAGCGTCTCTGGGGAGAGGCCGAGCTCCCGGGCGACCGCGGGCTGCAACGGGCCGACCACCTCACCCGACTCCCGCAGCTCCGGGAGCCGCTCTGTCGATACGCCGAGGTAGGAGAGCATCTCCGGCCACCAGCGCTTCTTTACGATGTCCCAGTAGACGGTGGAACAGACCAGCGAGCCCTCGCAGACGAGGGAGCCCGTCATCCGGTAGATGAAGTAGTCCTCGATCAGGCAGAACCTGGCTGTCTGCCGGAACAGCTTCGGCTGATGGCGCTTGAGCCAGAAGATCTTGGCGGCCGGCCACGTGGGGACGATGCTGACCTGGCCGGTCACGCGATAGCTGGCCTCGTTGTCGAACTCCGCCGCCAGCATCTCCGCTTCTGCCTGGGCGCGGTTGTCCAGCCAGACGATGGCGTTCGTCAGGGGCTGGCCGTCGGCGCCGAGCGGGATCAGCGTCTCCCCCTGGGCAGAGATGCCGAGGGCTTTGATGCTGGCAGGGGGCACCGCTGAGGCCGCCAATACCTCGGCCACACCCTTCTTGAAGGCCGTCCAGTAGGTCTCGGCCGGCAGCTCCACCGCGAGGGTGGTGGGCGTGAGCAAGGCGTACTCCTGGGTGGACCTGGCGAGAACCGTCCCGTCCTGCCGGAAGAGGATGACCTTGACGGCGGTCGTGCCCAGGTCCAGGGCAAGGATGTTGTCCATCTCCATCTCCACTTCCTTCCCTTACGCCGGGCTGGGAGCCGCGCTCCAGGTGATGATCGCCTTCTCCATGCCGATGTTCGTCAGCTCGTGCGGCCTGCCCTCAGGGATGATCACGGCGTCTCCCTCCCTCAGCTCGTAGCAGGCCCCGTCCTCCGGGTTGCGCAAGAGCACATGGCCGCGGCTGACGAAGAACACCTCGTGCGATGAGGCGTGTCCCGGGTCGATGGCCCCCGTCTGGCCGGGCAGGAGGGTGGAGGATCCAAAGGTGATCTTGCCCGTCCGGAAGTACTCCCGGCAGACCTCTGGCCCCTCCAGGAAGAGGCGCGTCTCGGATTCGCGGATGACCCTGATCTCCATCGGTCTATCCCCTTTCGACGAATAGCCCCGTGCCTCCCGGGGCGCCCGTGCTTGCAGACAAGGATGCGTCCCCTTCCATATGGGCGATGACCCGGTCGATCTGCGCGGCGAAGGACAACTCTTTGCCGAACTTGCGGTCGAAGAAGGCGCTGCCGATGGTGAATCCCCAGGGCCCGATCTCCTTCACGCGGTCGAGCCGCTCGAAGCTCCCGATGCTGCCGGCGATGACCACGGGGCGGTCTACCTCCCGCACGAAGCGCCGCGCCAGCCCCTCGGGGTCGGTCCGGTGGCGGTAGGCCAGCAGGTCGAAGCCGTCTACCCTTTCCAGGGCGATGCGCCGGCCATCGGCGACGATCTCGTCGACGGAGCCCTCCAGAATGCTGGGGCTGCCGCTGACCTTCCCACAGAAGGGAAGGTACTTTATTCGCTGGCCGGCAAGGAGCCGGCGTACAGAGTCGTGGTAAACCGTGCCCATGAGGTAGTCGAAGCCACACCTGAGGGCGATGTCGGCCGACTCCAGGCATTCCTCCTCGCTGTAGCGCACGACCTCCAGGTACGTGGTCTTGTCCGCCGCCTTGATGCGGTCGACGAGACGGCGCATCTGCTCAACCGGCAGCCCCACGTCCTTGAAGCCCCAGTGCTGGGCCCGTGCGCCCTGCGCCTTCTCGAATACCTCCCGTGCGTCGGGCACCGTCTGATCGTTGTAGGTGAGCATGACGATTAAGTTGGGAACCATCTCTCTACTTCCCCTGTCGGACAGGCGTTGATTACATGTAGCCCGTGTACGGCCGGCGCACCACGGCGCTGTACATCCAGTTGATCATCGTGACGAAGTCGAACACTGGCCGACCCGTCACCGCCTGGATCTCGGCCGCGTACGGCGGCAGGTCGCTGCATTCCAGAAGAATTGCGCCGACCTCAGGGTGCTGCTCGACCATCCGCCCGGCGACACCTACGACCTCCTGCGCCATCACCTCGATGTCAGCCTTGCCCTGGTTCAGCAGGAAGTTGGTGAAGAACGTGGGCTGGTCCTCCAGGCCGGCGATCACCAGCGGTACCGACTCGTCGACGCCGCAGGAGCGCAGCGTGCGCTCGCGCATGTACTTGCCGTTGGCGCAGATGATGCCCACGGACTGCTTCGGCAGCAGCGAGCGGGCGATGAGGGGCACCTGGAGGAGACTGGACATGAAAACGGGGACCTCCAGGGCCTCCGCCATCTGGCGCTGGAAGTAGCCGAAGTACCCGCAGCCGGAGCTGATGGCCCGTACGCCCTCGCGCACGAGCTCCCTGCCGGCCTCGATGAGCGGCTCCAGCAACGATTCGTCGGCGCGCACGATGAGGCGGTCGGCCTCGACGCCGGGAACGACCTTATAGAGGACCGGGAAATTGAAGGTCGTGGCGTTCGCCACGTTCCCGGGCAGAAGGACGGCGTGCGTCTCCAACAACAGAATGCCTATGGGGTGCCCCGCCATGTTCTGCCCCACCCGCTGCGTCAGTACGGGCATCTCTCTACCTTCTTCCTCCGTCGATTCTCAAGTAGCCTCACGGCTGCGGTTCGTGTCTCCCTCATCGTGCAGGGCTTCGAGCAGCCCGGCCATGGCCCCGAGCGGAATCGGTTTGATGGGCGGGCGGGGCGTCATCGGCCGCGACTCCGTCGGCGGAACGCCGACCTCCGCTGCCAGCAGGTGAGCCGCGAGGTAGCCACAGACCCGTCCCTGGCACGGCCCCATGCCGATCCGCAGCCAGGACTTCAGCGCATTCATGCTGCGCGCGCCATGCGCGATGGCCTGGCGCACCTCTCCCACGGTAACCTCTTCGCAACGACAGAGCGGCGTATCGGCATGGGCGAGTCCATAGATGCCGGGACGCATGGTGAACATGCGGTTGAGCAGGTCGGCAAACCCCTGGAGGTGTTGCCGCCGGGCCCTGGCCGCGGATAGCGCGCTCCTGCTGCGTGGATCCAGCTCCTTGCCGAGCCGCCGGGCGGCGGCGTACCCGGCGATCTCCCCCTGCGCGAGGGCCAGCTCGGCGCCGCCGACGCCTGCGGTCTCGCCGGCCACGAAGACGCCCGGGACGCTCGTCTCCATCTCCTCGTCGTGCTCCGGGAGGAACTGCCCCTGAAGCGAGTCGAAGCGCATGCTGCACCCCAGCAAGCGGGGGATCTCCATCGAAGTCAGAAAGCCGTAGCCGGTGCATACGAGATCCACGTCGAAGGTTTTCTCCGTCCCCGCTCGGGGCCGCCAGCTCCGGTCGACCGCGGCGATGGTGGCCCGCCGTACGTCGCCATCGCCCTCGGCCCGCACGATCACGTGGCCGTAGTAATGAGGCACGCGCGCCCGCAGCAGCGCGCGCTCGTACTCGATGAACTCGACCACGCGCCCCCAGTGGTGGAGCATCGCGAGGGCCCGCGCCGCCCATTCGCTCGTCGCAGTGGCTTCCGCAAGCGCCACCACCTGGGCTCCCGCCTCCACCAGCGACCTGGCCACCGGCAGCAAGAAGGGCCCAGCCCCCGCCAGCAGCACCCGCCGGCCCGGAAGGACCTGCTGGGCCTTCACCATCGTCTGCGCGCCGCCCGCCGTCCAGACGCCCGGCAGGGTCCAGCCTGGGAAGGCGACGGGGCGATCGTACGCGCCCGTGGCGACGACGACCACCTGGGCGCGCAGCGCCTCCGTTCCCTCACCTTCGCGGTAGAGGGCCAGCGTGTGGTGATCGTGGAAGCCCCAGACCAGCGTGCCCGTGCACACCTCAACCGATGAGCTGCGGAGCCTGCTCAGGAGCGCCTGGGCTCTGGTCTGGTCCCGGCCACGGGCCGCTCCCGGCTTGACACGGAAGGCCGTGGGCAACTGCCGGTAGATTTGCCCCCCCGCTGTGGGATACTCGTCTACCACCGTTACGCGTGCGCCCGCCCCGGCGGCGGCCAGGGCAGCGGCGATACCGGCAGGCCCCGCCCCGATAACGGCGACCTCAGTTTGCCGTAAGCTCATCGTGCTCCCTGACCTCCTGCGGCACCACCGTGTTGACCGTCATTCCGGGGCGAACGGCGGTCATACAGCTCCGCACGAAACCCATTCCCTCGACTTCGACTTCACGCCCGGCTCAGGGCCGGCCGGATGATTTCCGCCGCGACCAGCAGTTGGCGCAGCTCCTCGACTTTCTCCGGAGCCAACGGCTGGAACGGAGGCCGCACCGTGCCGACGCGGAAGCCGACGAGGTTGGCCCCGGCCTTGATGGCCGCGTTGTACCTGTTTTCCTCGAAGAACTGCATCACGGGCCAGATCCTCTTGTCCAGATCCCGCGCTTCGTCCAGCTTGCCCGCCTGGACGAGGTCGAAGATCTGCGCGCACTGCCTGGGCATCACGTTGGCGGGCCCACACACGGCGCCCTGACAGCCGACCTCGAAGCCGGCATAGAACATGGTGTCCCACCCGTTGAAGGTGATGATCTCGGCGGCGTGCCGGTACACGAGCTGATGGATCTGCGGCATGCTCGCGCTGGAGTCCTTCAAGTACTTCACGTTGGCGATCTCCCGTCCGAGGCGAGCGATGAAGCTGGATGGGAGGTTCTTCCCCGTGCCGGAGGGCGAATTGTACACCATGATGGGAATGCTGACGGCATCGGAAACGGCCCGGTAGTAGTCGTAGACCTCGTCCAGGCTGATCGGCTCGTAGAAGGGAAAGACCACCATCACCCCGGCGACGCCCAGGCGTTCTGCGTGCTGGGAGAGCTTGACAGCCTCGCGCAGACTGCTCGAGCCCGTATGTGGGACCACCGGCACACGCTCGCGGGTCTGGTCCATGACGATTTCGGTTACCCGCATGCGCTCTTCGGTATTCATCGAGGCAAACTCGCCCGTGCTGCCGCAGGGGATGAGCCCATGAATGCCTGCCGCAATGGTCCCGTCGACCAGATCTCGCAGGCCCGCCTCGTCGATGTCGCTGCCGTCGGCGGTGAACGGCGTGCACATGGCCGAATAGACTCCACGCAGGGGAGAAGCCATCGAGTCAACTCCTTCTCTTTTTCCGATCAGGGCCGCGAAAAGCCCTCGTTCGCGAACGGAAAGTCGCCGCCGCGGGGCGCCACGACGAGCTGCTGGGTCGTGACCGGGTTCCTGTCAGCCTTGTCGTCCTGGTGTCTGGTCCGCTGGTCTGACCAGTTGAAGGATACCACTCCCTCGGTTCTTTGTCAATACCCTTTTTTCGGGGCCTGTGACCCCGTTGCGTTTTCGCCAGGGCACGACTATCATACAGAGACAAACGACGATCCGCGGCCAGCCATCAGCCGAGCTGGTGCCCTGTGGCACTCGATGTCATGCCCTGGCCGCCGATGGCCGACCGCCGAAGGCGCAGATGACCGATACTATCGCCCCCTTTGAAGAGCGACTGGCGCAGGCGCTGGCGTCGAAGAACCTCGGGGTTGCGCTGGGCCGCTCGCTCTCCGCGTTTCAGCAGCGGCGCCTGGCGGCATTTGCCGGCGAGGACTTCGCCGAGATTCAGCGCGATCTCCATCGGCGCAAAGCCGCCGCACTGGCCCGCCTGCCCGAGCTCGTCGCGCAGTTCACGGCGGAGGCCGAGAAGGTCGGCGCCGTCGTCCACCGGGCCGGAACGGCCGAGGAGGCCCGGCGCATCATCGGCGACCTGGCCCAGCGGCACGACGTCAAGCTCGCCGTCAAGAGCAAATCGATGGCGACCGAGGAGATCGAGCTGAACCGCGCCCTCGAGGCGCTGGGCGTGCGGGTCGTCGAGACCGATCTCGGCGAGTGGATCATCCAACTGGCCGGCGAGCGCCCGTCTCACCTCATCGCTCCGGCCATCCACAAGACCCGCGAGGAGGTGGCCGAGCTGTTCAGCCGCCACACCGGCATGGTCCAGCCGCCCGAGGTGGAGAAGCTGGTGAAGGTGGCCCGGCGCGAGCTGCGGCGGGCCTTTGTCGAGGCCGACATGGGCATCACCGGCGCCAACATCGCCATCGCCAGCACCGGCACGCTCGTCCTGGTAACCAACGAGGGGAATGGACGGCTCGTCAGCACCTTGCCGCGTCTCCACGTAGCGCTCCTCGGCGTCGAGAAGATCGTGCCGGACCTGGACGATGCCACGGCCATCCTCAAAGTGCTGGCCCGGAACGCGACCGGTCAGAAGCTGTCGACCTACGTCTCCTTCACCACCGGACCGAGCCGAACCGGCGACATCGAGCTGTCGCTCACCACCGGCGTCCACGGTCCGGAGGAGGTACACATCGTCCTGCTCGACAATGGCCGGACGGCCGCGGCCGCCGACCCGGCGTTCGTCGAGGCGCTCTACTGTATCCGCTGCGGCGCCTGCTCGAACGTCTGCCCGCCCTATCGCGAGGTCGGCGGACACGCCTTCGGCCACATCTATACGGGGCCGATCGGGCTGGTTCTGACGGCGCTCCACCACGGCCTGGCGGCGGCGGCCGGGCCGCAGAGCCTCTGCTTGAGCTGCAACGCCTGCGAGACGGTCTGCCCGGTCGGCATTCCCATTCCCCGCCAGATCCTGGACGTCCGGCAGCAGGTGATCGAACGGAAGCCGCCGTCGGCGGCCAAGCAGCTCTCCGTCAAGGCGCTCGTCGAGCCCGGCTCCCTGGTGGGGCGGCTGGCGCGGCTGGGCCAGGTGCCGTTCACCGGCAAGGACGGTCTCATCCGGTCCATGCCCGGGGCGTCGGAGATGACACGCTGGCGTAGCCTGCCGGCGTTCGCCCGGCGATCGTTCGCGGCGCGCGACCGGCACCGGACGCCGCAGCCCACCGTTCTGGCGGGCACGGCTGCCGAGGGGCTGACGGTCTCGTATTTCCCCGGCTGCATCACCGACCAGATCTATCCGGAGATGGGCGTTGCGGTCGTCGGCGTTCTGGAGGGGCTCGGCGCGCGCGTGGCCGTTCTGGACGCGCCGGAGTGCTGCGGGCTGCCCTACCTGAACATGGGCGACGGCGAGGCCGCCCGATCACTGGCCCGGCGGCTGGTCGAGACGCTGGAGCAGTCGCCGGGCGAGTACGTTGTCAGCGGCTCGAATAGCTGCGTGGTCTCGATCACGCAGGACTACGCCCACCTGTTCGCCGACGACCCCGCCTGGCTTGAGCGGGCCGAGCGCCAGGCCGCGCGGGTGATCGACTTCACCAGCTTCCTGACGAACGTGGCGCAGTTGCCGGCCGGCGCGCTGGCCGACGGGCC
The DNA here is from genome assembly GCA_016199325.1 of Chloroflexota bacterium. The sequence goes on along the minus strand of JACQGW010000378.1, from coordinate 565 downwards.
GACCGAACCGGTGACCTACCACGACTCGTGCCAGTCGGCGAACTGTTTGAAGCTCCAGGCGGAGCCCCGACGGATCCTCAGCGACGCGCTGGGGCTGGAGATCGTCGAGATGGCCGATTCGAGCGTTTGCTGCGGCTTCGGCGGCTCGTTTTCGATAGAACACCCGCAGGTGGCCCAGCGGATCATGGGGCGAAAGCTGGCGAACGCCGAGGCGACCGGCGCTCGGATGGTCGTGGCGGACAACCCCGGCTGCATCATGCACCTGCGCGGAGGGATCGACGCCGCCGGCAAGCCGCTCGTCGTCAAGCACCTGGCCGAAGTGGTCGCCGAGCGGATGGTCCGGCGCGGCGCCGTTCCAGGACCGGCCTAGGGGCCTGCCAGACGAATCTTGATGGACGCGGGTTGCCGGTTTGGTGCGTCATACGTCATGCGTCATGCGTCACAGGTCATACGTCAAGCGTCGGCTTTGGACGGGCGCTACTCACCAATATCACTGTCGTGTTCGACTGGAGTGGTTTGCGCAGGGATTGACCAAACGACCAATCGGCATTCTTGGCGTCTTTCT
>JACQGW010000368.1 GCA_016199325.1 Chloroflexota bacterium | reverse complement strand
GGGGTCGCCAGCGAGCCGCCCGCCGGCCCAATCGCCGCCGAAAAGTGGGACCTTCACCCGTCGTCATCGCTTCCCCCTTGCGCCTGCGCCGGTCAGGCGACTGCCCCAAAGCATCACCGGCGTCCCTTCACGACGATTCCGCTTGCCCGCTCGATCGTCGGCGGCTCGATCACGGCGCGTAGTAGCTCTGCTTGGCCGTCGCGTCGAGTGTTCCTGTCACCGTCAGATTCCCCTCGATCTTGGCGTTGCCGCCGGTTAGATGGAGGCGTTCTCCTGGCGTGGATATGCCGATGCCGACACTGCCTCCTTGGAACACAGCGGCATACCTTGTGGCCGGGTTCGCCCCGCTCACGTCCACGTCCAGGCCGATCAGGGTCGGATTTCCTGGGCCGCTGAAGTCCGCATCGACTTGCAGACCCCGGAAGATGTAGCCTGTGCCGGTGACGCCTGTGTCCAGAGTATAGAGCCGCTGGATGTAGACGTTGCTGCCGGAAGATCCATAGCCATCCACGTCAAGTTTTGCAGATGGGCTCGTGGTGCCAACGCCAAGCTTGCCAGGATTGATGTAGACGTCATCGGTGAACGTCGTCGGCGCTGCGAACGCTGCTTTCGGCGTCGTAGCAAGCTAACTTGCACCCGCTCCCACGACGGCAAGCCCACACCACTTGAGGAATTCCCGATGACTGAGTCGCGCCCCTCTGATCTGGCCCATGGCTGTCCTCCCGAACCAGTTTGTCCGCACGCCGGCCAGCTATTGCGCGTAGTAGCTCTGTTTCGCCGTACCGTCCAGGACTCCATCCACTTTGATATTGCCGGCGACGTGGAGCTTCTCCGCCGGATCGGTCCTCCCGATCCCGACGTTGCCCGATTCCAGCACGAGGATGAGATGCTTCCCGCTCCCTGGCTGAATCCTGATCTCAGGTGCAACACCTACCCCACCCGCCCGGCCGACCAGCGTCACCCTATCCGCAGTCGAGTCATGCTCGATCGCCAGGTACTCCGGATTCGGCTCCCAGTAGTTCGCCACCTTCCCGATCGACACGTACCCCTGCGAATCGATCATCAACCGGGATACCGCCCCGGTCGCAAACGCGGGCATGGTCCGGAGCTCGATCCGACCGGGCGTGTTCCCCGGGCTGAATGCGCCGTCCGAATGCACGGTCATCCCGCCCAGCGAACGGTACCCGCCGTTGTTGTACCCTTGTACCAGAAAGGAGCCCATATCGATGCCGGCGCCCGTTGCACCTGTGTCGGATGGAGCACCGGGCGTACCGCCTGCACGACTGATGATGAGCGCCGGTTGGTGATCTCCGAAATCGGAGACGAAGATGCTCGGCGAACCATCGCTGCGATACGCTCGGATATGCCCAGCGACATCCAGCTTCTCGTTCGGGTTCGTCGTTCCGATGCCGACGTTCCCGTCGCCTTTGACGAAAGCCCCGAGATTGAGCGCGGGAGTTCGGTAGTTGCCGCCGGTCCCGTTCTCGCCGTACAGCCCAAGAGATCCATCCTCGGCATTCAGCCTGAGCATCGGGGCTTTCTTGGTTCCCAGCACGGCATACCGAGTGACGCCGTTGGTCCCGTCCACGCCAAAGTTCGCACCGATCTCGGCGATGAGGTTGCTCCCAGCCCCGTACGAGCTGATGGAGAAGAGCAAGCCGTTCTGATTGTACGCCTGCATGAAGTCGTTTCCCAGGCCCGTGCCGTCGGTGCTGAAGACGATGCTCGTGGGGCCGTTGTTAACCTGGAATCGCCCCCATGGGCCCCCTATGCCGATACCAACCTTGCCCGACTCCTGCACACGAAAGAGCTCCGTGCCCCCGGTGAACGTCGCAGCGTTCTTCGCGATGGCGAAGTACCGGTTGTCCGGATCGTCGTTGTTCGAGTCGAGGTTGATGACGAAACTGGCCGTCGAGTTGATGAATGGCCCGAGCGACGAATCCCACATGAGGTTGTTCGTGCCGCCAAACCCGATCCACCGGCCCGTCGGTCCGCTCGCATAGATGTTGCCCTGGACCTCCAGGTCCTCGGGAATGACTTGAGCGAACGCGACGCTCGGCGGTGTCACAAGCTGCCCAGCGCCGGCTGCTCCAGCGCCTACGATCGCCAGCCCGCACCACTTCAGGAACGCGCGATGGCTCAACCGTGCTCCTAACACTCCGGCCATGGTCTCTCTCCCCTGCCTTCCCCTCTACAAGACACACATCGCGGCATCCTCCGCCATGCTCATCCTATTCCTGCGCCGGCCACCGCCGACTGCTACAGCTCCAGTCTCTCCACAGCACTGAGGACCCCGTCGAACGCCGCGGTCGCCGTCATCAGTTGACCTGGTGAGAGATCGGTGCCCATCTCGCGCGTCATCGTCCGGACGATCGTCGTCCCGGACATCAGGTGATAGACGGCTTCGACGCGTACGGTTCCGTCCGTCCCCCTGAAGACGCTGGTCCTCAGCAAATTCACCCCGTCGATCGTGAGTGTCTTCGGCATCCCTACGCTCCCCCCGCAATCTGACTCGCAAGCCCTGGCCGCCACCCGAACGGTGCCAGTCCCTGGCCCCCCGACACCCCGTCCCCTGCCCCCTCTAGCCGTCGGAAACAGGCCGAAGCGTGAGGAAGAACCGTTCGCCGTCCTCGAAGACTTCGATATCCTCCAGTTGTGGCGCATAGATTCTTAGGGCTTCCACCAGCGTTTTCCTGGTGATCACCACCCCAGCGATGCTCAGGGGCTTCAAGGCAATCGACCCTCCCACCTCCCGGTCCTCGGTCGCTTCGCCGGTCCCGTCGTTCTGCTGCCCCCGCAATCGCACCTTCGCCATCACCCATTCCTCCCTCTGTCGGCGCCGCCCTCAAGCCGCCGAGCCTATTGTACTCGTCTGCTGAAAACCTATCAACCTCCTCACCCTCCCGTACGCTTGCTTGCGCGTGCCATGGATCTGCCGCCGAAAGTGTTCCCGTTTGCCCGCCAGAATGAATGATCTTAAGTGGGAGGATCTCGTGAACCCTGAACCTATCCAACCAGCTATCACCCGTTCCACGACCTGTCCAGCCCAGGACCCCGGATCCCATGCCTCGAACGCTGAACCACGGACTATGGACCCTGGACCAGGAACACGGAAAAATGAAGAGGCTGTTCTGGTTCTCGCTCGGATCGGGCCGCTGAGGGGGTCGGGGCCTGCTATCTTACCAGTCCTCCCCGACGTCTTCCTTGGCGGTCCGGGCGCTCCTGGTGTCCTGGCGGTTCGTTCTCTCCCGACGCGGCTCCAGTGAGTCACCACAGTGATGTTGACGAGTAGTGCCGCCGAGATCTGACGGAATGACGCATGACGTATGACGTATGACGTACGCGACCGGCAACCCTCACCACAATCACTGTGGTCTCCCCCTAGGGGGATGTCTCCCCTCCGTCGAGCAGCGCCCGTGCGAACGCCAGCGCCTCCGCCCGCGTGCGGATATGGCCGCGCTCCCGAGCGGCTTCGACGGCCTGGAGGATGCGGCCGACCGCCGGCCCCGGCGGGAGATCGAGCGCGGCCATCAGATCATCGCCGGTCAGCAGGCGCTCTATCGGCGGCTCGCCGGCCGCGTGCCCTTCGAGCAGGTCTTCCAGGGCCTGGCGGTGGCTGACCCATTCCAGCCGCGTCAATGCAGGGCCGCGCATCGCCCGATGGTCGGCGAGGTTGAGGACGAGCAGGTCGACGGCGGCGTCGCCGAGCTCGCGGAAGAAGCGGCGGATGGCCCGGGCCGTCGGGGTCGGCCAGCCGATCTGGCCGGGCCGCAGATGGTCGTGGACGAGCAGAGCGACCCGATCAATCCCCGCCGGCTCGAAGCCGAGCCGCGCCAGCATCCGCTCGGCCAGCTCGGCGCCCAGCTCGGCGTGGCCGAAGAAGCGGATCCGGCCGTCGGGCTGTCGGGCGCGCGTCGCCGGCTTGCCGACGTCGTGGAGGAGGGCGGCGAGCTTCAGCCACAGGAGGCGAGGCCGGCCGGCGACCGTGCCGGCGAAGTGGGCATGGAGATCGATCGCGGCCGGCGCCCGGAGCTCCGGCCGGAGGCGCAGCTCGTCCCGCTGGCCGAGAACGACCTCGACTCCATCGACCGTCTCGATGGAATGGTCGAGCACGTCCCAGTGGTGCTCCTTCGGCTGCTCGACGCCGCGGCAGCGCGCCAGATCGGGGAACCACTCGCCGAGCCGACCGGTGAGCTCCGCGGCGCGAAGGCGCGCTGCTGCGCCGGGAGGCAGGATGAGGCGCTGAACGGCCTCGGACGACGGGGTCAAGGCTCCAGGCTGACCGGGGGCGGGTAGAAGTTGAGCCGGGTGATGATCGGCAACGCCTCTTTGAGCTTCCGCAGCAGCTCCCGATAGCGCACCTGCTGAATGAGCGTCATCTCGCCCGACCGATAGTACTCGTCAAGCTCGGTGAGGTAGTCGGCCATCAGGTGGTCCCAATCAAGAGAAACGGCAGCACGCTCGCCATCTGACAGGCTAGCCCACTCAGCAGCAACGGTCGGCAAGTCATCGGTTTCAGCGGTGACCGCATGCAGGCTTCGCTCAATGCGCTTATCTATACGGGTGGTCGTAGCCATCGCTGCCTCAAGAATCAATCGGTCTGCCGGAGAGGATGAACTGCTCAGTCTTTTCCCACCCTGAAACTGCTACCATTCGCCCGACTGCTTTGCTGATCGCTGACGGCTGATCGCTGACGGCGCTCACGACGCCGCCTGCTCGGCCGGCTGGGGCACCTCGTCGTGGGGCGCGACCTGCGCCGGTGCTCGCTCGGGGATCGGCTCGAGGGTCTCGGCCTTATCGGTGTAGAGGATGCCGTTCAAGTGGTCGATCTCGTGCTGGAGGCACTGGGCGAACAGGTCTTCGGCCTTGTAGCGCACCGCTTTGCCGGTCCGATCGAGCGCCTTGACCGTCACGTTCTTGCAGCGCCGAACGGTGCCGTGCAGGCCCGGGACGCTCAGGCACCCCTCCTGCATCACCTCCTCGTCCGACGCTTTGACGATCTCCGGGTTGATCAGGGCGCGGACGGGCTCCTCGGGGATCTCGGTCACGACGACGCGCAGGAGCACGCCGACCTGGTTCGCCGCCAGGCCGACGCCGTTGGCATCGCGCATCGTATCGACCATGTCGTCGATCAGGCGCTGGATCGAGGCGTCGATCGTCCGGACTTTTCTGGCCTTTGCCCGAAGGCGGGGGTCGTCGCCGCTCAGAATGGGTAGGAGTGCCACGGATTTCCTCCGCTGAAATTATACCAAGCTGACCGGATCCACGTCTATCGCCCAGCCCCGGTGCAGGCCGAGCGCCCGGACGACCTCGGCCAGGCGCCGGCCGCGGAGGATGACCTGCCAGCGGTAGCGCCCGCGCAGCCGCTGGACGTAGGCCGGCGCCGGCCCGAGCACTGCCACGTCTGCCAGCCCCTCACGGGCAACGTAGGCCCGTGCCAGCGCGGCGACCCGATCGGCCTCGCTCTGGCAGCTCGCCCGATTGCTGCTCGCGTAGAGCAGGCGGACGACGTCTGCAAAGGGGGGCTGCTCCCACTGACGCCGAAAGGCGATCTCCTGCTCGTAGAACGCCCGATAGTCGTGGCGGCCGGCGGCGGTGATGGCGTAGTGCTCGGGGGCGTACGTCTGGATGACGACTCGCCCGCTCAGCCGCCCGCGGCCGGCCCGGCCCGCCACCTGCGTCAGCAACTGAAAGGTTCGCTCGCCGGCCCGGAAATCGGGCAGGTGCAGGCCGACGTCGGCTAGGACAACGCCGACCACCGTGACGAGCGGCAGGTCGAGCCCTTTGGCGATCATCTGGGTGCCGACCAGGACGTCGGCCTCGTGGGCGAGAAACCGGTCGAGAATCTCTTCGTGGGCGTGCCGGCTACTCGTTGCATCGCGGTCCCAGCGGATCGGGCGGGCGGCAGGAAACTGCCCGGCGACCTCCTCGACCACCTTCTGGGTGCCGACGCCCAGGTAGCGGATCCGGCGGCTCCCACAGTGCGGGCAGGCCTCGGGAACCGGCGCGCGGGCGTTGCAGAGATGGCAGACGAGGTCGTTCTCGACGCCGTGGTAGGCCAGGGGAACGTCGCACCGCCGGCAGCGGACGACGAAGCCGCAGTCCCGGCAGAGGACGATGCTCGCGGTGCCCCGCCGGTTCAGGAACAGGATCACCTGCTGCCCGGCCGCCAGGGCGCCTTCGACGCCCTGGTGAAGCGACCGGCTGAAGATGCTCCGATTGCCGGCGCGGAGCTCGGCGCGCAGGTCGACGACTTCGACCTGCGGCAGCGGCGCCGGCGTCTGGCCGGCCGCCGGGACCCGCTCGGGCAGCTCCAGTAGCGCATAGTCGCCCTGCCTGGCTCGATGGAAGCTGACGACGTCGGGTGTCGCGCTGCCCAGGATGGCGACGGCGCCGGCCAGCTCGGCCCGTTTCACGGCGACGTCCCGGGCGTGGTAGCGCGGCGCCTGCTCCTGTTGCTTGTAGGTCCATTCGTGCTCCTCATCGACGACGATCAGGCCAAGCCGCCGCACCGGCGCAAAGACGGCGCCACGCGAGCCGACGACGACGTCGACGGCGCCCGCGGCGATCCGCCGCCACTCGTCGTACTGCTCGCCCAGACCGAGCCGGCTGTGGAGCACGGCGACGCGGCCGGGGAATCGACTGTTGAATCGGTCGATGGTCTGCGGCGTCAGGGCGATCTCGGGGACCAGGACGATCGCCTGGCGGCCACCGGTGACCACGTCGGCGAGCGACCGCAGGTAGACCTCGGTCTTGCCGCTGCCGGTGACGCCGTGGAGGAGGAAGACCTGATGCCGGCGACCGGCGATGGCCCGGCCGATCTCCCGACAGAGGGCCGCCTGGGCGCCGGTCAGGACCGGCGGCTGAGCCGGCTGGACCGTCCGATGGGCCAGCGGGTCGCGCCGGACCTCGACCGAGCGGATCTGGACGATGCCCGCCGCCAGCAGACGAGCCCAGCCGGCTGCCGGAACGCCGGCAGCCTGACGCACGCTGGCCACCGGCAACGGGCCAGCGGCGAGCGCCTCGACGGCGGCAAGGAGCCTGGCGGTGCCCCGCCACCGGTCGGCCGCCGCCTGCGCCTCGGCGGCAGGCCGGGCCAGTCGGATGGTCTGCTGGCCGGCAGATTCGATCGTCGCCCAGCCGGCACCCGCGAGCGCCCGGGCAGTGGAAGCCGGCAAGAGGCTCGCCGGCAGAGAGCCTGCAACGGCCAGTCGGTCGAGGGCGGCGGCGCGGGGCGATGGACGAGCGAGCTCCCGAACGCGGGCCGCCGCTTCCGCCGCGGGCATCGCCAGCTCGGCCACGGCCACGAGCTTCGTCTTGACCCGAGGCGGCTCGGGCTCCACTCGCCGGCACACGAGCCCCTTGCGAACGAGCTGCTCGACGACGGCGGTGGCACCCCGGCGGATGAGCGGTTTCAGATCGTCGAGCGTGGCCCGCCGCTGGATCCGCAGATAGTCGAGGATCTTGCGCTGCCGAACCGTCAGCTCACCGTCGGCGCCCGGTTCGGCGGCCGGCTCGACGACGGTCTGGATGCGCCGCTCGGCGCCTGGCGGCAACAGGAGGGCCAGGGCGTCGAAGAGAGAGCAGAGGTAGTGGTCGGCGATCCAGCGAGCCAGGTCGATGGACGCCTGGTCGAGGAGCGGCTCAGGCGCCGCCAGCTCGGCAATCGGCTTGACCGTGGCGACCGCCGGTCGATCGGTCAGACCAAGGACGATGCCCTGCCGCGTCTGCCGGCCGAACGGCACCCAGACGAGGTGTCCGGGGCTGATCGCAAGCCCGGGCGGCACCGCATAGCTGTACGTCTGCTGCGTCCGTCCGGTCGCCCGGACGGCCACCTCGGCGTACGAGCCAACCCCGGCAGACGAAGTTTCTGGTTTCTGGGTTGGTGTTTCTGGGTTGGTGTTTCTGGGTTGGGGTCCGGGAGGCATCGGCTCAACCACGAACCGCGGGACGGGTTTCTGATTTGCGGTTTCCGGTTTTTGGATCGGGAGGCATCGAGCCAACCGCAAACCAGAAACCAGAAACCAGAAACGAGAAACCCTGGATCGTGTCCTTCGACGTGCTTACGACGTCGTCCGGGCGCGTTCCTTGATGCGAGCGGCCTTACCGGTGAGCCCGCGGAGGTAGTAGAGCTTGGCCCGACGCACTTGGCCGCGGCGGAGGGTCTCGACCTTCTCGACGCGCGGCGAGTAGTACAGGAACGTGCGCTCGACGCCGACGCCGTGGGCGCCAATCCGGCGGACGGTGAAGCTGGAGCACGGGCCGGCTTTCCGGGTCCGAATGACCACACCCTCGAACGCCTGGCTGCGCTCACGGCCGCCCTCGACGACCTTCGAGAAGACCCGAACGGTATCGCCGGGGCCGAACGATTGGATTTGCGGGTTCGGTGTCAGGGGGATAAGCGTACCTAGATCCACGACAGGGCGACCGCCTTTCCGGACTTTTTCAAGACATATAGCCGGAGTATAGCATCAGGCGATGCCGGCGATCAAGGCAAGCGAGGGGCCGTGGGCGGGGCTCTGCCCTGCCGCCGGCGGCCACACAGCCACCGACCCGGTCGCGGCGCCCTTTTTAGCTTGGCGCCGGAGCTCCGTCGCCGACGGAGCTCCAACGGATATCGTCATCAGCGCCAATTACCGCAGCATAGCCGCCAGATCCTGGACCAGCTCCGCCTTCTGCATCGGGCAGAGCTCCTTCGGATTCAGGCTGGTCTGCCGGCGATTTCGGGCCTCTTTGTCGAGATGCTCCTGGATCACCCGGATGGCATCAGTCACGGCCCGGCTCTCAAGCATCATCACGGACACGGTGTTCACCTCCTTCCGGGCTGTGCGCTTCGGGCGCCCTATTCGGTGCCCCACCGCACGCAGTGGGTACCGGCTGTGCAGCATCGGGCGGAGCCATTCGCCGCCGAACCGCCCCGCTTCGCTACCGCACTCGACAGAATGTTTTGCATAATCCATGCCGCGGGCAGTCAATGGCTAAACGCTTGCCGATTCGGTATACTGTTCATCAGCGTCGGTGGAGCGGCTGCGCCTGGCTTGCGTGAATCACAGCCGGCGACTGCCACGACTGGCCGTTCCGGGAGGATTTTCACCATCGACCTGCCGCTTGCAGACGTTCGTGTTGTCGATCTCTCGCGCGTCCTCGCCGGCCCGTATTGCACGATGATGCTCGGCGATCTGGGTGCCGACGTCGTCAAGGTCGAGCTGCCCGGCGTTGGCGACGACACCCGCGGCTGGGGGCCGCCGTTCGCCGCCGGCGAGAGCGCGTACTACCTGGCGGTCAATCGGAACAAGCGTGGCATCACGCTGAACCTCAAGCAGCCGCGCGGTCGCATCATCCTCGAAAAGCTCATCGCCGACGCCGACGTCGTCGTCGAGAACTTCCGCGCCGGCACGCTGGAGCGGCTCGGCCTCGGCTACGATCAGCTCGCCGCACGCAACCCTCGCCTCGTCTCCTGCACCATCTCGGCGTTCGGGACGGACGGTCCCTACCGGGACCTGCCGGGGTACGACTTCACGATTGAGGCCATGAGCGGCCTGATGAGCATCACCGGCGACCCGGAAGGCGAACCCGTGAAGGTTGGCGTTGCCGTCGCCGATCTGACGACCGGCATGTTCGCTGCGAACGCCGTTCTGGCGGCGCTCCGGGTGCGGGACCGGACCGGCTTTGGACAGCGGGTTGAAGTCTCCCTTCTCGAATCGGTGCTGGGCTGGCTTGCCAACGTCGCCGCCAACTACCTGATCTCGGGAAAGCGCCCGCAGCGGTACGGCAACGCCCACCCGAACATCGTGCCATACCAGACATTTCGCGTGCGTGACGGGCACGTCGTCGTCGCCGTCGGGAACGACCAGCAGTTTCAGCGCCTCTGCCTGGCGATCGAGCGCCCTGATCTGGCGGCGGCCGACCGCTATCGGACGAACGCCGGGCGGGTGCAGCATCGAGAGGCGCTCATCGCGGCGCTTCAGGAGACGTTCCTGACCCGGAACGCCGCCGAATGGTTCGCCGTGCTCCGTGAGGCGGAGGTGCCCTGCGGCCCGATTCTGGCGGTGGACCAGGCATTCGGCGATCCGCAGGTGGTCGCCCGCGGCGTCGTCCGGCACGTCGATCACCCGACGATCCCGGACCTGCGTCTGGTCGGTCCACCCTATCGGTTCTCGCGGACGCCGCCGACGATCCGGCGCCATCCCCCCCTGCTCGGCGAGCACACCGCCGAAGTGCTCGGCGAACGGCTGGGGCTGACCGAGGCCGAGGTAGCGCAGCTCCGCGCTGAAGGGGTCGTCTGAGAACGCCAGAGAGAGCGCCTGACACAACCGCAGAGGCGCAGAGGACGCAGAGACGACGCAAAGAAAAGACGAACAAGACCGCCGTTTCTTTGCGATCTTCTCTGCGTTCTCTGCGCCTCTGCGGTTCGTTTCGTCAGGTCTGCTAGCCGGAGGGAGCGATGTCGTCGAGCGCTTCAGTACCCGCCGTCGCAACACTGCGGCTCATCGCCGTGACGCACCGGTTCCTCAGCGATCGAGACGCGCAACGCGAGCTGGAACGGACGATCGGGAAGCTGCCGGCCGACCTGCGGGCGCGGCTTCTGCCCGAGAAGCTCCAGGGCATGGTCCAGAGGAAGCGCCGGTATCTGATCCTCCAGGAGATCGGAGGAGCCCGCGTCCTCGCCATCAGCGCCGGCGAAGTCGAAGCGACCGCCGCCAGCATGTGGCTCGGCGGCATCGGCGGGGCGATCCCGTCGACCTACGGGCTGATGGCCCGGCTCGTCGAGCGCGGCGATCGGCATCTGGAGCGGGCGCTCATCGACGACGTCACCGCCGAGGGGCTGACGGCGAAGCTTGTCCTGACGTCGTCCCACGGCGAGGGCTCCGAAGCGATCCCGTGCCGGCCGGCCGACGCCGTCAACCTGTCCGTCCGGCTGGATGCCCCCATCGTCGCGGCGCCGGCAGTGCTGCTGTTCGCCGGCTATGCTCCCAATGCGGGCGGCGACGAGCTCGTCCGGGCCATGCCGGGCGTGCCGCTGCCGGATCTGCCGGATCGGATGGCGATGCCGCAGCCCGTGGCCCCGGGGAGTTACCAGGGGCCGCGCTCGCTCGAAGACGTCCTGGCCCGTATCGCCCGCAGTGAGGTGGTCGTCGTCGACCAGCCCGATGGGTTCGTCCTCGTCCCGGTGCCGCCGGACTGCATCGCCGAGGCCGAGGCGGTCCGCCTGATGGGCAGCCGCGGCCGGCTGGACGAGGCCATCCGGCGCGGCCTCGTCCACCCCCGCTTCACCCCCCTGGGCGATCGCCGGGCGGGACCGTTCTTCACCCGCACCGAGCTGGACCGGCTGCAATCGGGTGGCGCCGGTTCCTGGTAGAGGTTGGCGAAGTGCAGGCCCACTGTCAGGATGAGCCGCCGGCCGCGCTCGTGCAGGCGGTCCGGCTGTTCAACGCCGGCCACTATCGGGCGTGTGTGCGGTCGCTCACGCCGCTGTGGAACGGCGAGCGCGAGCCCATCCGCTTCCTCTACCGCGGGCTCGCCCAGGCCGCGGCCGGCCTCCTCCACCTGAGCCGGTCCAACACCCACGGCGCTCAGGTGAAACTGGCGAGCGCCGTCCGCTCGCTCCGGCCCTTCGAGCCCCGCTGCCTCGGCATCGACGTCGCCTGCCTCGTCGCCGACCTCGACGCCGTCCACGCCAGCGTCGCCGGGCTTGGACCGGCTGAGCGTGCCGTGTTGACGCCCACGACGCCGCTGCAGGTGCATTGGGTGGAGGGTGGCTGTCAACGGCCGTAGGGAATCTGGACAATCTGTAAAATCCAGAGGATATTGTACATTCGGAGGGATCCGTGCTATACTACAGGCGTGAACGAGGCAGCAGAACTGCCGCACGATCTGCTGACGGTGCGAGAGGTGGCAGCCCGCCTGCGAGTGAGCCCGGCGACAGTCTACGGGTGGCTCAAAGGTGGGGTGTTGCCGGCATGCAAAATCGGTGGCACATGGCGGGTCCACCGCCGGGAGCTGGAGATTCGGATCAATGGCAATTCCGGGGGTGGGCTAATGGCCTGATCGCCGCATAGAGCGCTGCTTGCGTGGAAAGGCCACCTCTTGCCTGGAGACGGGCAATCGAGGTGGCTTGTGTGTTTCTGGGGTCGCGTCGGTCAGCCGGAGAAGGCGGCAATGGCCATTGGGGCCATAGGTGAGAAGCCGAGGTAGCCGTTGGAGGCGGGCCGTGGACGTGCAGGATCTCCTGAGGCAGGCTGAAGCGCAAGCGGTGCTCGAACACGAGCTGATCGGGGAACTGGTCTCCTTTGCGGAGTATCTGGACCTCGTCGCGCGAAATCCTCGAGTCGCGGCCCTCGCTCACGCGCGCGTGTACGACATGATCCAGGCGGCCGGCATCACGCCGGGCTCAGACGGTCAGCCCAACCGCTACGCGTTCTTTGAAACGGAGCTTTTCGGCCTTGAGCGAGTATTCCATCGTCTCGTCGAGGAGTACTTCTCGCCGGCGGCCAAACGCCTCGACATCCGCAAGCGGATCCTCATGCTCGTCGGGCCGGTGGGAGGGGGCAAGTCGACCATCGTCACCCTCTTGAAGCGCGGCCTTGAGCGATACAGCCGCACGCCGACCGGCGCCGTCTATGCCATCGATGGCTGCCCGATGTTCGAGGAGCCGCTCCACCTGATCCCGGAGGAGCAGCGCGAGGTATTCCGGCGGCGCCTGGGCGTCGCCATCGAGGGGGACCTCTGCCCACGCTGCCAGTGGCGGCTGGAACACGAGTGGGCGGGCCACATCAGCACGGTCAAGGTGCGCCGGGTGCCCCTGTCCGAGAGGAATCGCGTCGGGATCGGCACGTTCAAGCCGGCCGACCCCAAGTCGCAGGATGTGGCGGAGCTGACCGGCCACGTCAACCTGAGCCTCCTCGTGGACCAGCGCTTTGGGGGCGAGTCCGACCCGCGCGTCTATCGCTTCGACGGCGAGCTCAACGTCGCCAGCCGCGGGCTGATCGAGTTCATTGAGATGCTCAAGGCGGAGCCACGGTTCCTGTATGAGCTCAACACGGTCGCCGGCGAGCAGCGGATCAAAGTCCCGCAGTTCGCCCTGATCTACGTCGACCTGGTGGTCATCTCGCACACCAACGAGTATGAATTCCATCGCTACTTCTCCGATCCGGCCAACGAGGCGATGGTCGACCGCATCTTCGTGGTCAAGGTGCCGTACAACCTGCGCGTCTCTGCGGAGGTTCGCATCTACCAGAAGCTCGTCGATCAGGCGAGCCTGACGGTCGATGGGAACGACGGCGAAACGGCCGGCCAACTGCGCTCGGTGCATATCGCTCCGCGGACGCTGCGCGTCGCCAGCATGCTGGCCGTGCTCTCGCGTCTCAAGCCCTCGACGCGCCCCAACTTGACCCTGATGGGCAAACTGAAGCTCTACGACGGCGAGCAGCGGGTCGGCGACTGGGAGCAGAAGCACCTGCGCGAGATCCAGGAAGAGGGCGAGGCGAGCAAGGAGGGCATGGACGGTTTCTCGCCGCGCTTCATCATCAATCGCCTGTCCAGCGCGCTCGTCGTCGGCAAGCGCTGCATCAACCCGTTGGACGCGATACGCTCGCTGCGGGATGGGATCAAGGCCCAGTACGCGGGCAATCCGAAGGAGGTGGAGCGGCTGCTCGGGTTGCTCGACGAGGTGCGTAAGGAGTACGACGACGGGGTCAAGAAGCATGTGCAGCGAGCGTTCGTCTACGCCTACGAGGAGTCCGCGAGGACGCTGCTCGACAACTACCTCCGCAATGTCGACGCGTACTGCAACAAGACGAAGGTGCGAGACCCCATCACCGGCGATCCGGTGGAGCCGGATGAGCGACTGATGGCCGGGATCGAGGAGCAAATCGGCGTTCTCGGCGATGCGAAAAAGAGAGAGTTTCGGGAAGGGGTGATGCGCTCGGTCGCGAGCTGCGCGATGCGCGGGATCCCCTTCGTCCTGAGCTCGAACAGCGTCCTGCAGGAAGCGATCGAGAAGAAGCTCTTCGCGGACCTCAAAGACGTGGTCAAAGTGACGGCCTCGAGCCGGACGCCGGACGCCGAACAGCTCAAGAAGATCGATGCGGTGGTCGCCCGTTTGATGGATCCGACGCTGCCTGAGGACGAACGGTACTGCGACCTCTGCGCGCGGGAGCTGCTCAAGTACGCGGGCCAGCTCCTGAATCGATAGAGGATCGACGATGAACCCGCGAGAGCAAGTCACACAGGACCCCGAGGCCGTTCGGACGCCCCGGCTCACGCTGATGAGCGCGCCTTGGGACCTCTATCGTCGGTCGCGGCGCGACGTCTTGCGCCATAGCCAGCGCGTGCGCGACGCGATGAAAGCGAACCTGGCCGAGATCATCAGCCAGGAGGACATTGTCACATCTGACGGCCAGAAGCTGGTCAAGGTGCCCATCCGAGGTGTGGAACTCCCGCGCTTCCGGTTTGATCCGTACCTCGGTCGGCACGTTGGGCAGGGGGACGAGGGCACCCGTGGACAGGCTGGCCCGGCTCAGGGGCAATCAGGCGCAGGCCGTACCCGACCGGGCACCGTGCTCGGCCAGGCGGGCGCCGGCTCGGGCAAGGAGGCGGGCCACCAACCAGGGGCTGACTACTACGAGGCCGAGATCACCGTAGACGACCTGGTGGAGTTGGCCTTCGAAGACCTGGCGCTTCCGGACCTGGAAGAGAAAGGCCAGAAGCAGGTCACCGTCAGATCTGTCCGATATGACACGATCCGCAAGGTCGGGCCGCAAGCCAATCTGGACCCTCGCCGCACGCTCATCGAGGCCTACAAACGGAGCAGCCGATTGGGAGCGCCGAGCTGGCAGATCGACCCGACGCAGGACGCACGCTATCGGAGCTGGGAGGAGACAGTCGAGCCGCGACGCAACGCGCTGGTCCTCGCGATGCGCGACGTGTCTGGAAGCATCGGCGAATTCGAAGCGTATCTCTGCCGCACGTTTTACACCTGGATGGTGCGCTTCCTCCGGCGGAACTACGCGGGCGTGGAGGTGGTGTTCATCACCTGCCACACCGAGGCCCAGGAGGTCGATGAGACGACGTTCTTCCATCAGGGCGGGTCCGGCGGCACGCGCATGGCCTCCGCGTATGCCCTGGCGTTGGAGATCGTCAACCAGCGCTTCGACCCCTCGTTGTGGAACATCTATCCCTTCCTCTTTTCCGACGGGTATAACTGGGACGACGAGGCCTGTCTCGAGCTCGTGCGGCGATTCCTGAGGATCAGCAACCTTGTCGGCTACGGCGAAGTGAACCAGTACGGCCATTGGGCGAAGGCGTCCTACGGACCAGGTGGTGTCTTGTGGGCACCGCTCGGCTCGCTCTATGGCCGAGCGTTCAAAGGGGAGCCTCGATTTGTGATGGTGCAGATCGGCCGCCGAGAGGATGTCTGGGCGGCGTTGCGCCAATTCCTGCAGCGGCGCCATGAGGAGCTGGCGCGATGATGAGCGACGAGCGCGTCAGGCTGGAAGAGGCGCTCGTGGTCTTGGGAGACACCGCTCGAAACCTCGGGCTGCGGCCGCCGGAGATACGCTTCGCGGTTGTCCCGGCCGAGATCATGTACGAGGTGGCGGCCTACCACTTCCCGACGCGTTTTCCGCACTGGACCCATGGAGCGCAGTACCACCGCCAGAAGACCCGATACGACTATGGCCTCGAGAAGATCTACGAGCTCGTCCTGAACACCGAGCCTTGTACGGCCTATCTCCTGGAAACGAACAGCCTCATCGAGCAGAAGCTCGTGGTCGCCCACGTCCTCGCCCACGCCGACTTCTTCCGGCGCAACATCTATTACAAAGAGACGAACCGGCAGATGCACGACACGACAAGGCTGCACGCAGAGTTCGTGCAGCGATGCGAGGAAGAGCAAGGGGTCGAAGCCGTGGAGCAAACGCTGGACGCGGCGCTCTCCATCGCTGTCCACGTCGACCCTGCCGCCGGCGTTTTCCGCCGGAAGACCGCGGCGGAGTACGAGCAGGAGCGACTCCAGCCACCGGAGGAGCCCGTCTCTGCCTACGACGACATTTGGCATCTGACCGGCAAGATGCGCAAACAGGCGTCGCGCCAGCGGCGGATTCCCGCGGAGCCCGAGCGGGACTTGCTGCGCTTTCTGGCCGAGGCATCGCCGCAACTTGAGGAGTGGCAGCGGGCAATCCTCCATCTGGTGCGCGCGGAGTGGCTCTACTTCTATCCGAATCTGCGCACACGCGTCATGAACGAAGGGTACGCGGTCTTTTGGCACGAGCGAATCCTTGAGCGGGGCCTCCTGGACCCGGATGAACACGTTTGCTTTCGCCGGCTGCACGCCAACGTGGTGGCCCAGGGCCATCGCTTCGCCATCAACCCCTACCTGGTCGGCTACAAGCTTTGGCGAGACATCGAGCGCCGCTGGGAGGAGCCCGGAGAGGAACGAACGTGGTACGGAGCGCCCATCAATCGAAAGGGAGGAGAGGGCCTGGCCAAGGTCTTCGCGGTCGCTGCCGAGTACCGCGATGCCGATTTCGTGCGAGCTTTTCTGACTGAGAAGCTGGTTGAGGAGTTGGACCTGTACGGATACGCCTTCGAGGGTGACGCCAAGCGGAAGGTTGGCCGTTGGGTGGTGCAAAGGGCCGACTGGCAGCAGGTCCGCGACGTGCTCGCCGAGGAGCTTACCAGCCTGGGTATCCCGGCTATCATGGTCATGGATGGAGATTACCACCATCAGGGTGAGCTTTATCTGGCCCACGACTGCGAAAGCGACCGACGACCGCTGGACCTTGACTACGCTCAGCGCACGCTGGTCCACGTCCACCGTTTGTGGGGACGACCTGTGCATTTGGAGACGCGGATTAACGGCAATGCACTGGTGCTGAGTTACGACGGTAAGTCGGCGACGCAATCGACGACCTGAGCCACCCCTGATCCACCGCTGCGGTGTGCCGGTGACGCTCAGGGCGGACTGTCATCGCAGACTTCCGGTGGGGGGTGGCTCGCACTTGCTCACCCTCGCCGCTTGTGGTCGAGGGTGAGCAACCAGGCGCAAGCTGCCAGAGAGGAGCTCGCCATGGCGAAGGGGAAGATCGTGCGGTTGGTGACGGACCGCGGGTTTGGCTTCATCCAGATGGAGGGGCGCGAGTCCGACGTGTTCTTCCACCGCTCGGAGGTCAGAGGCGTCCAGTTCGAACAACTCCTTACGGGGGATCCCGTCGAGTTTGACATCGAGCCCGATCCCCAGAACCCGCGGCGTCGGCGAGCCCTGAACGTGAAGCGGGTTTCCCAGAAGTAACCGAACCATCCGCGCGTGCAACACCTCGTGCCGTGGGAGCAGTCCTGGTCCGGGAAGCGCAGCAATCCATGGCGGCCGGTTCGCTTCGTCATGGCATTGGCAGCCGTTGATGCCTGTCTGGCCGCTCGGCGGTCAGCGAGCGCAGTGCGGACTTGTCGGTCGGTGGGCTCGTCAGCGAGTGGACGTGCGGGGCCGTTGTCGATTACGCCGGTAGCGTGGCCGTGCGTGGAGTCTCCAAGGATTGGACTACCTGCGGATGGCGCAGGCGCGTGATAATCCAGTCGATGGCAACACCGATCAGGGTCGCAACTACCGCCGTAATGGGGTTGATGCCCCCGAACGCTGGCCCAACCGGGACAAAGGTTTCCCCGATCACCATGAGAGCGAAAGGATACGCCGCAATCCGCCAGGGTTGCTCCGGCAGCTTGGCCGGGAGCAAGTCGTACCAGAAGACCCCGAGGCCGTAGGCAAAGACCGCCATCAAGAGAAAGGTTCCGACTGCCATACTCTCCTCCTTGTGTGGCACAACCCCGCGTGTCCAGCCCTTGGCAAGCCCACCGCCGTAGTATAGCAGCATTTGGATCAGCGCGAAAGGCGTCCGTCCCGAAGGGCCAGCGCCCGTGCCGTGTTGCAGATCGTGCCTTCCCGGAGTATACTGTTGCAAGCGATCCGTGGTTCTGGCAGACCGTTCACCACAGGGAGCATAGGGAGGGACCGATGGGCCGGATCGTCATCGCGAATCGGCGGGGCCACCAGGTCGTCGAGTGGGAGAGCACGGACACGGAAGAAGCGCGGGTGCAGATTGCCGAGGCGGAACGTATCCTGCGCGAGGCTCGTGCGCGCGGTTGTGCTGTCTCAAAGAAGGTGCAAGGGCGCCACGTGCTTGACAGCGAGCCGTTTGATCCGGAGGCGGAGGAATATCAGATCATTGCACCGATCGTTGGCGGCTAAGCTCCGGGCTATCTGGCGCCGGGTCTTCGGAGGCTGCCTGGAAACGAGGCTCGACCGGCGTGAGCCGCCCCTCGAGCGCCCGTGGCTCGGGGATTGGCAGTGGGTGCCGAACCGGTCGGCAGGATCGGATTTCTCGCTCCAGGACTATCGGGAAGCCCGGGATCGCGCCGGAGAGGTCGCCCGGGCCACGCTGGGTAACGAGCTCTGGGAGCAACTCCAACGCCAGGGCTATTTGGATCTCGCCTCGGGCCGCTATCCGGGCGTGACCTATCGGCTGCGAGTCGGGCGGCGCATTGAGGTACGCTGCGCCGATGGCGTACGTATGCCCTGGGCGCAGCCTTACCTCTGCATCAACCCGACCTACCCACTGCCCGAGGAAGAGTTCTTCGCGCATCTGTATCTGTATGTCCGAGACCGTGAAGAACAGATCACGCGCGTGGCGGTGCCGCAGCCGTGGGATCAGCCGCTTGGGCGGACCTTCTAATCCTCACGCCGCTCTTCTCATTGGCTGCACTTCAGTGGACCTCGGTCCCACCGTCGACGTTGATCGACTGCCCCGTCAGGTACGCCGACTCATCCGAGACGAGCCAGGCGACGAGATTGGCAACGTCCTCCGGCCGTTCGGCGCGGCCCAACGGGATCTGGGCGACACCCCGAGCCCGCATCGTGCCGCGTGGAACGTCGAGGCGGCGAGTCATCTCACGATCGATCGTATCCCACATGGGCGTATCGACCAGGCCGGGGCAATAGGCGTTGACGGTGATCTGATGCTCGGCCAATTCAAAGGCCAGCGCACGCGTGAGACCGACGACGGCATGCTTGGTCGTCGCATAGGCACCCACCAGGACGAGGCGCGACGGCGTCTTGCCTGCACGGGATCCGGCGAGAATGATGCGACCGCCGCGCCCCTGGCGAATCATCTGGCGAGCGGCGGCAACCGCCGTCAGCCAGACGCCTTTGACGTTGACGGCAAAGAGCCGTTCCCAATCCTCCTCCCGCGTTTCGAGCAGCGTCTCGACGAGGATGATACCGGCGTTGGCGACGGCGATGTCCAGCCCGCCAAGCTCGGCCACCGTGCGCTCGACCATGGCGTCGACCTCGTCGTGGCGGCTGACGTCAACCCGTACGGCGAGGGCGCGCCGACCGAGCCCTCGCGCTTCATCGGCGACCGCATGCGCACCCGCCTCGTTGAGGTCGGCAACGACGACGTCGGCCCCTTCCCCTGCCAGGCGAAGCGCAATCGCGCGTCCGATGCCCTGGGCAGCGCCCGTTACCAGCGCGACTCGCCCATGCATGCTGTACACTGCCCGCACCCCCTCACAACCTAACCAGAAACCCCAAACCCCAAATCCTCAAACCACGTCTACCCCACCCCGGCCGGCTTCTTGAACATCTCCGGCGTCAGCGTCGACGGATCGTAGTCCCAGCGGATCTCCTTGCTGATCGCGCGGAAGTCCTGCCGCAGCTCCTCGATGGTGGCCCGCCCCCAGAAGTAGTAGCCGTTGTAGATCTTGTAGATCGTCAGATCCGGGTAAAGGACGAAGTCGTACGGCAGGAAGGGGTCGTGCTTCCGGTCGGCGATCTCCACCATCTCCAGGCCGCGCTGGTAGACCCGCTCGGCGTCGGAGAGGATCGGGAACCTGGCGCCCAGGCCGGCACGGAAGGCCGCGTTGATCTGAACCGGATCAACGCTGATGGCGACGACCTTCGTGTAGGCGACGGCGAGCTCTTTCTCGAACTCAGTCAGCAGGCGCAACTGCACCTGACACTTCGGTCACCAATAGCCACGATAAAAGATCACGGCGAGCGGGTCCTTGCCGCCCGTCAGCTCCGAAAGCCGGACGACCGTCCCCGTATGGTCAGGTAGCGCGATATCGGGGAACTTCCCCCCAACGACCAGATCGGCGCGCATCGTTCCTCCTTGTCTTATCTTCGTTCGATCGCGGCCTTGAAACGCCGCAGACTTTCGCGCAGATCTTCGCCGAGCTGCGGTGCCTGGGCGATCCCGGCGGCCAGCGACATCGGGAAGCGGGTCTGCCACTCGGCTTCCTGGACGACCCGGGCGCGATCGTCCTCCTCGGCGGTGATGCGCCAGCGCCAGCGGGAGACCGCGGCGCCGCCCAGGAAGCCCGAACGGGTGGACTCCCAGCAGATCAGGTGCGCCGTTGCGTCGTACTCGACGATGCGCGAGTGGCTCAGCCAGCTCGTCGTCGCGCGGCCGATGGAGATCGACACCCGGTGAACGAACGTCGCGCCGGCGGCGAGCGTTGCCGGCGCCTCCACCAGCTCGACCTGCTCACCCGTCCATTCGCCATGGCGCGCCAGATCGCAGAGGTACTCCCAGACGACGCCGGCCGGTCGGTTGACGACGACGGTCGCCTGTCCCACCGATTTCATCCGACGACCTCCGGGTACGCTCCTGCCGGGACAGCCGCCGCCTTCGGCCGGGTGATGACCGCGGGCTCCGGGGGCTGAATGACGAGGATGGCGGCAACGCCCGCGTAGCTGGCCGCTGCGGCGGCGAGAATCGCCGACGTGTAGCTGCCCGAAAGGTCGAAGAAGAGGCCGCCCAGGAAGCCGCCGATGCCCATGCCCAGCCCTGCGCCGAACATCTGCCAGCCGTAGACCGAGCCCATCGGCGCCGAGCCGTAGTACTCCCGGTTGAGCATCGGGAAGACGACCATCTCGCCGCCAAACCCCAGGCCGAAGAAGATGGCGAAGACGACGAACTGCCAGAGCTCGCGGGCGCCGATGAGGACGAGAATGCTCGTGCCCTGGAGGGAAAGGGTGAGTGCCAGCGCCGCCTTGCCCCCGAACCGGGCGGCGATGAGCGGCATGCCGAACCGGCTGGCGATGGAGACGCCGTTGACGAGTCCCAGGACGCCGGCGGCCGTCACGCCCGACAGACCGGTGGCCGTTCCCATCGAGACGACGTGGACGAGCGGGATCGCATGGCCGATGCAGCCGAAAAGGTGGGCGGCGATGAGCACCCAGAAGGGCTGTGTGCGAACCGCTCGCCGCATCAGCGTTGCGCCGTCAACCGTCGGAACGGGCTCGACCGCCTGCCCTCCAGGCGTCGTCGGCTGCTCGCCGTAAGGCGACAGGCCGACCTCCCGCGGCGCATTGCGGTAGAGGGCGATCCCCGGCACCAGAAGGACGGCGGTGGCGGCGGCGATGACGAGGAAGGCCAGGTCCCAGGTCGTGATCGAGCTGACGTAGCGGAGGACCGGCGCAAAGAACATGGTGCCGAGCCCCTGCGCCGCAACGCAGATGCCGATGGCGAGGCCCAGCCGGCTGCGGAACCAGACCAGCAGGGTGGTGTGAATGGGCGTCAGGAAGACGGCCATGGCCGTGCCGAGGACGAGCCCGTAGGCCAGGTAGAACTGCCAGAGCTCACGGCTCAAGCCGGTCAGGACCGTGGCGGCGACGAAGACGACCCCGCCGCCGATAAGGACGAGCCGGGCGCCGAGCCGATCGACCAGCAGCCCGACCCAGACCGAGGCGATGCCCATCGCGATGTACTGGATGGTGAAGGCCAGCGAGATGAGCGAGCGGTTCCAGCCGAACGTCTCGGCGAGCGGATCGATGAACACGCCAAAGGAGAGGCGTGTTGCGCCGGTCACGGTGCCGAGCAGGGCGCCCACCGCGACGACGACCCAGGCGTAGTGGAACGGGAGCCGGCCGCCGGCACGCAGCGTCACCACGAAATGGCTCCTCTCCGGTCGGCAGTCGGAGGTCGGGGGTCGGGGGTCGGGGGGCGGCCATCGGCGGTCGGCGGTCGGCGGTCGGCGGTCAGAAGGTTGCGGGTGGAGCGCCGAGCTATCACGGATCGGCTCCTTTCGGAAGAGCGTTGCGGGCATTATAGCAGACACCCGCGCATCGGCGAAGCACGGCAATTGACGGCCGGCGACCGGCCGTCTATACTCCGCCATATCGAACTCGCGACTATCTGAGGTTGCTCTGTGAACACCGAGACCGTGCTGCACGCTTCCCCGGCAACGGCCCAGCCCGCCTCCTCGATCTTCCTCCGCGTGGCGCTGGCTCCGCCAACCGATGTCTGCCGCGGCGTCGTCCGGATTGACCCGGCGTGCTTCACCCAGTTGGGGATCGCCGAGGGCGACGTCGTTCGGGTCGCCGGCCGGAGCGTCGCGCTGGCTCGGGCCAGGCCGCTCGACCCGGAAGATGTCGGCCACCGGCGGATCCGGCTGGATGGGCTGCTGCGGACCAACAGCGGCAGCGGCCTGTGGGAGGCCGTCCAGGTCTCGCCGGCCCAGTGCGCCGAGGCGCTGGTGGTCAACCTCTACCGGATCGCCGCCTACCAGTACCTGCCGCATGAAACCGACCTGGCGTATCTCGTCGAGGCGCTGGCGGGGTTGCCGGTGCTGGATGGCCATCTCGTCCGGCTCCCGTCGCTCGGCAGCCGCGGACCGGCGTTTCGTGTGGGGGAGACCGTGCCGGAGGGGCCGGTCGTCATCACACCGGAGACGAAGCTGGTCATCGCCGGCGAGGTCGAGGGGCGGGTCCAGGGGGCGTCGTACGAAGACATCGGCGGGCTCGAGCGCGAGCTGGAGCGCATCCGCGAGATGATCGAGCTGCCGCTGCGGCGGCCCGACCTCTTCTCCCGCCTCGGCGTGCTGCCGCCGAAGGGCGTGCTGCTCTACGGCCCGCCCGGGACGGGCAAGACGCTGCTCGCGCGCGCCGTTGCCAGCGAGAGCCAGGCGCACTTCATCCACGTCAACGGCCCGGAGATCATGCACAAGTTCTACGGGCAGAGCGAGGCGCGCCTCCGCGAGATCTTCACCGAGGCCGCCAAGCAGGCGCCGAGCATCATCTTCTTCGACGAGATCGACGCCATCGCGCCCAAGCGCATCGAGGTGACCGGCGAGGTCGAAAAGCGCGTCGTCGCCCAGTTCCTGGCGCTGCTCGACGGCTTTACCGCCCGCGGCCAGGTGCTCGTCATCGGCGCGACGAACCTGCCGCAGATGCTCGACCCCGCCCTCCGGCGCCCCGGCCGGTTCGACCGCGAGATCGAGATCGGCCCGCCCGACCGGCTCGGCCGGCTGAAGATCCTGGACATCCACACCCGGTCGATGCCGCTCGACGACGACGTCGATCTTGCCCAACTGGCCGAGCGCGCCCACGGCTTCGTCGGCGCCGACCTGGAGGCGCTCTGCCAGGAGGCCGGCATGGCGGCGCTCCGGCGCGCGCTCGAAGCCGGCCCCGTGGAGAACCCCTACGGGCCGGCCGAAGCCGTCGGCATCAGCCGGCCGGACTTCGAGCAGGCGTTCCGCGACGTCGAGCCGACCGCCGAGCGCGAGCTCACGGCCGAGCGCACCGGCATCAAGCTCGACGACGTCGCCGGACTGGCTATGGCGAAGGCGACGCTGCGGTCGATCCTGGACCGCTCGACGGTGCGGGCCGATCACGCCCGCGCGATGGGCGTCGGTCTGCCGCGCGGTATCCTGCTGACGGGGGCATCCGGCAGCGGCAAGACCCTGCTCGCCCGCGCCGCCGCGGGGGAGATCGGCGCGCCGCTCATCGCCGTCGAAGGGCCGTTGCTCTTCTCGCGCTGGCTCGGCCGGTCGGAGAAGGCGCTCGCCGAAACGTTCGCCAAAGCTCGGCGGGCGGCGCCGTGCGTCCTCTTCTTCGACGACGTCGACGCCGTCGCTCCACGCCGCAGCGCCGCAGCCGAGTACGACCTCGGCGCGCCGCAGCACCGCATGGTGAGCCAGTTCCTGCGCGAGCTGGACAACCTGGCCGACTTCCCCGACGTCGTCCTGATGGCGGCGACCAGCCGCGTCGACCTGATCGATCCGGCGCTGCTCCGCGCCGGCCGCTTCGACTACGTCCTCCACCTGACGGCGCCGGACGAGCGGGACCTCGTCGATCTGTACCGCGTGCATACCAGGCGGATGCCGGTGGCGCCGGACGTCGAGGTGACCCGTCTGGCGGCGATCAGCATCGGCCTGTACGGCGCCGACGTCGAGGCGGTCTGCCGGCGGGCGGCGCTCCTGGCCATCGACGAGTTCACCCACGGCGTCCACCGCCCCGGCCGGCCGACCGTCCAGCAGCGCCACTTCGAGCAGGCCATCGGCCAGGCTCGCCGGAGCACAGCCGACTAGAGCGGTATGCTCACTCCATCTTCAGGCGGGGGTCCAGGGCGTCCCGCAGGCCGTCGCCGAGGAAGTTGAAGCTCATGACCGTCGCCGTGATCACGACGCCGGGGAAGATGGCGACCCAGGGCGCGGTCTGGAAGTAGGTCTGGGCGTTGTTCAGCATGTTGCCCCAGCTCGCGGTGGGCGGCTGGATGCCGTAGCCCAGGTAGCTGATGTACGACTCCATCAGGACGGCGTTGGCCACATTCAGCGTCGCCGCTACCAGGATCGGCGCCAGCCCGTTGGGCAGGCAGTGCCGAAAGATGATGCGCCAGTCGCCGGCGCCCATCGAGCGGGCCGCCAGGATGTAGTCCTGCTCCTTGATGGCCAGGATCTGGCCGCGGACGATGCGCGCCACCGTCATCCAGGCCGTGATGGCGATGATCAGGGTGATGGTGGCGACGCTGGGCGGCACGAACGCCGCCAGCGCCAGCAGCAGATAGATGGTGGGGAAGGAGAGCATCACGTCGGTGATGCGCATCAGGGTGTTGTCGATGGGCCCGGTGTAGTAGCCGGCGATGGCGCCGACGAGCGAACCAACCAGGACGGTGACGAGCATGGCGGCGAAACCCACCGTCAGCGAGACGCGGCCGGCGTAGAGCAGGCGGCTCAGCTCGTCCCGCCCCACCTCGTCGCTGCCCAGCAGGAAGCCCTGCTGGAGCGGCGGGGTAAAGCGCTTGTAGACGTCGTTGAAGATGGGATCGCGCGGCGCCAGGATCGGGGCCGCCAGCGCGCTCAGGATGAGGACGATCACGACGACGGCGCCGACAACGGCCAGCCGGTGTCGGGAGAACCGCCGCAAGACCATGAGGAATTGACTCTCCGCTGGGCGCCGCAGCTCCTGCAGCGCCGGCCGGGGGGCACTCTTCGCCTCGACGGCATCCGAGATACTCACTTCCAATCCCTCCTACCGCAGGCGGATGCGCGGATCGACCAGACCATAGAGGACGTCCGCGAGGAGATTGCCAGCGATGACGAAGCTGGCCGACACCATTAACATCGAGAGCAGCACGGGATAGTCGCTGTAGGCCAGCGAGTCGACGAAGAGCCGCCCCATGCCCGGCCAGGAGAACACGCTCTCGGTGACCAGCGCGCCGCTGAACAGGAAGCGAAGCTCCAGGCCCGCCAGGGTGACCAGCGGGATCATCGCGTTCCGCAAGGCGTGGCGGAAGAGGATCGTCTTCTCCAGCAAGCCCTTGGCGCGTGCCGTCCGAATATAGTCCTGATTGATCACCTCGAGCATGCTGGAGCGGGTGTAGCGGCTCCAGGTCGCGACGATGACCAGCCCGAGCACGGCAGCCGGCCCGATCAGGTGATGCAGGCGATCGCCGAGGGTGGGCTCCTGGCCCAGCGTGGCGATCCCGCCCGGCGGCAGCCAGCTCAGCTCGACCGCAAACAGGTAGATGACCATCAGGCCGAACCAGAAGGTGGGCAAGGAGAGCGCCATCATCGCGCCGGCGGTCGCCAGGTAGTCGAAGACGGAGTAGCGCTTGACGGCGCCCAGAATGCCCACCAGCAGGCCCAGCGATATGGCGATGACCATCGCCGTGATGACGAGCTGGAGGGTCGCGGGCACCCGGTCGAGGATGATGTCTCGCACAGGGCGCCCGTCCCGATAGGAGCTCCCCCAGTCGCCGCGTGCCATGGCACTGGCCCAGGTGAAGTACTGGATATGGATGGGCTGGTCCAGCCCCAACTGCTGCTTGATCCGCTGGATGTCGGCGGCGGTGATGGCGGGGTTCAGGGCGTACATCGCCAGCGGTCCACCCGGCGCCGTATGCAGGATGGTGAAGCCGATGAGCGAAACACCGATCAAGAGTGGCACGGCCTGGAACAGCCGCCGGACCAAGTACTTGCCCATAGATCCCCCTTATCCCCGCGTCCTACTTCGCTTGCCACCACTCGTTGAGGTTCCAGGTATCCCAGACAACGTACAAGTTGGCGCGCTGGCCACGGAGGGTATCGCTGCGGCCGAAGACGAAAATGTAGTTGAAGATGGGCAGCCAGGGCAGCTCGTCGTGCAGGATCTCCTGGACCTTGGCGTAGGTGCTCTTCCGCTTCTCGGTCTCCATCTCCCTGGTGCCCTGCTCCAGCAGCTTGTCCATCGCCGGGTTCTTGTAGCGGACGTAGTTGGCGCCACTCCCGGTCTCGGCCGGAATGGAGTTGCTGTGGAGCTTGACGAGGGTGTCCGGGTCGGCGCCCAGTCCCATGTGCCAGCCGACCATCAGGCTGTCGAACTGCGTCTTCGTCAGGTACTCGCCCCAGACCACCGCCGCCGGCATGTTCTTGATCTGCATGTCCACGCCGATCTGCTTCCACTGCTGCTGGAGGATTTGCTGGGCCTGCTCCCGCAGCTTGTTGCCTGCCGTCGTCGAGTTCGAAAAGGAGAGCTTCACGCCATCCTTAGCCCGGATGCCGTCCGCCCCCGGCTTCCACCCGGCATCGTCCAGGAGCTTCTTGGCCCTGTCCGGGCTGTACTCGTACGGCTTCAGGTCCTTGTTGTAGGCCCAGTGCGTCGGCGGCATGTACGACGACGTCGGCTGGTGGGCGCCGTAGTAGACGCCCTTGATGATGGCGTTCTTGTCCATGCCATACATCAGGGCCTGGCGCACCGCCTTCTCCTTGAACTGCGGCTTCTGGTTGTCCATATAGATGTACTCGACGAAGGCGGTCGCGTACGACTCGATGCTGCGGCCCTTGAGATTCTTGCGATCCTCCAGCTTGTCCAGGGGAATGAAGCCCGTGAAGTCGTAGGCGGCAGCCTTGAACTGAGCGTAGGCGACCTCGAGATCGGGGATGTACGTGTAGATAGCCCGGTCCAGGTACGGCCCCGGCCCGTGATAGTTGGGATTGGCCTTCACCGTGATGTGGTCGCCGGCCACCCGCTCCTGCCAGATGAAGGGGCCGGTGCCCACCGGGCTGCGGAAGTTGAAGTCCGCCTTGTTGATGTCGGGCACCTTGCTCAGGATGTGCTCCGGCACGATGTACCGGTCCATCCAGACCGCCAGGAACGGCGCGAACGGCTCCTTCAGCTTGAGCTTGAGGGTGGCGTTGTCGACGACCTCGATGGAGGTCACCAGGTCGTGGCCGACCCGGCTGGCGGCGTTGACGTTCTTGTCCATCACGGCGTCGTGGGTGAACTTGACGTCCTTCGCGGTGAAGGGCTGGCCGTCG
The DNA here is from genome assembly GCA_016199325.1 of Chloroflexota bacterium. Next base: position 27,193 of record JACQGW010000368.1, on the reverse strand, counting down.
TGCCACTTGACGTCCTTGCGCAGCTTGAACGTATACGTCGTGCCGTCCGCCGAGATCCCCCCATTCTGCACGGAGGGCACCTCCGTGGCAAGGTCGGGGACGTACTTGCCCTCATCCGTCATCCGCCACAGGCTGTTAAAGATGGCGTACTGGACGCCACGCTCCGACTCATAGGCGGAGAGCAGTGGGTTGAACTGCTGCGGCTCCTGCGAGAAGTGGATGATGACCTGCCCGCCCTTCTTCGGCTGCTCCTTCGCCGGGGCAGGCGTCGGCACGACCGTCGCCGCCGCGGCTGGAGCGGCGGTTGGCGCAGCAGCGGCCGGCCTGGTTGGCACCACCGCAGGCGCCGCGGTTGCCGCAGCCGGTGCCGCCGTCGGCGCGGCCGGCGCCGCCGTCGGTGGCGCTGCCGCCGGTTTCGTGGGAGCCGCCGTCGGCGCGGGGGGTGCAGACGGCGCGCACGCCGCCAGCAGGGCGATACCGCCGCCGACGAACGCGCTGTACCTGACGAAGGCCCTCCGGCTCATCGCGAGCGCCCGTCGTCTCTCGTCTCCGTCGATCCGAATCGTCCCAACGCTTTCCTCTGGGTCACGGAACGGTGTCATTCGTTTCCTCCTGCCGGAATGATTCTGGCCCCTCGATGAGGCCCTGGACACCCAGCGTCACCAGTACCCAACTCGTAGCTTCGTCCGATCAACAACGATCGCGAACACCGCGACAAACGTGCCGAAAGGTCTGCTGTCGTCTGGCACGGGCTCGACAGGGTGCGCGCCATCCTTGATGCGGTTTGACTATTCGAGTGTTCCTTGCATCACCGGGGAAGCGCACTCACGTGCGCACTACGAACCAGCGCCGTCGTTCGTAGTGCGCACGTAAGTGCGCTTCCCCGGCGGTCTGAGGAGTACCAGGTTCAATAGTCAATCTCCATCAGCGCCCGGCCCCCGGTTCTTGCCGGCTACTATTGACGGTAGTACGACAGCCATGTATAATCCCGCAGAGCACGAAGTGGGGCACCCCCGATTTCTGGCCGGGCCGCGTTGCGCCGGGCGGGCATGCCTCAGGATTTCGGAGGTCTCCGGGTGGCATATAAGACGAATGGGCAGCGAGCTCGGGCCACCGGCCGCCCCGCGCGCGGACACGGCGCTCGGCGTCTGCCACGATGGTTCCTCGTGATCGGTGGCGCGCTTCTGGCCGGCGCCATCGCCGTGGCCGGGCTCAATCTCATGGGCGGGAGCACCGGCCAGGGCGACGATGCGATCAGCGTGCTGCGCACGGACGACTTCCACGCCCTCGCCTTCCATCCGGCGGATCCCAACGTCGTTTTCTTCGGCCACCACAACGGCCTCATGCGCAGCGACGACGGCGGCAAGAGCTGGCGGGCACTCGTTCAGCGGCGGAACTTCGACGCGATGGGCCTGGCCATCAGCTCAACACACCCGCAGCAGATATACCTGGCCGGCCACGACGTCTTTCAGTGGAGCTCGGACGGCGGCGCCTCCTGGAAGCCGGTCGCCCACAATCTCTCCGGCACCGACATCCACGGCTTCGCGGCGAGCCCGGACGACCCGAACCGCCTCTACGCCTTCGTCAACGGCGTCGGCGCCTTCCAGAGCGCCGACACCGGCATGGCCTGGCAGCGGCTCGGCGGCCAGTTGCCGGGCGACGTCATGGCGCTGGCGGCGGCCGGCGGCAACCCCGAGACGCTCTACGCTGCCAGCATGCGCTCGGGCGTCCTTCGGAGCGCCGACGGCGGTCGGAGCTGGTCGCCCGCGACCAACGGCCTGGACGCCCGTCCGGTGCTGACCCTCGCGGTCGACCCGTCGGCGCGCCAGACCGTCTACGCTGGCGCCGATGGCGGCCTCTTCAAGAGCACGGACGGCGGCTCGACCTGGCAGCGGCTGCCGTTCCCCGGCGACAACGCCATCGCCGTGGCTGTTAGCCCGGCTCGCCCGAGCGTGCTCCTGGCCATCGCCGTCAAGGCTCGCTCGGCGGCGGATCGGGAGGGCCGCGTCTATCGCAGCGAGGACGGCGGGCTGACCTGGGGTGGCCGGTGATGACGGGCAGCGAGGCCGGAGCATGAATGCGAGCAGGATCCCGGTGATGAAGGGCCATCCGATCTTCGCGGCGATGTACGACTTCCTGAACCAGCGGGCGGAGCGAACGGTGCTGGGACCGCTCCGGGCGCGCGTCGTCGGCGGTGCCACCGGCCGAGTGCTGGAGGTCGGCGTCGGCTCGGGCGCGAACTTCCCCTATTACCAGGCCGCCGAGCAGATCGTCGCCACCGAGCCGGACCCCTTCATGCTGCGACGCGCGCGAAGGCGAGCAGCCGAGCTCGGGCTCGACGTCGAGCTCTACCAGTGTCCGGCGGAAATGCTGCCTTTCCCGGATGCTTCGTTTGATACCGTGGTCTCGACGCTGGTGCTCTGCACCGTGGTGGACCCGCCCCGCGCGCTCGCCGAGGTGCGGCGTGTCCTCAAGCCAGACGGTACCTTTCGCTTCATTGAGCACGTTCGGGCTGCCGGTGGGTTCGTCGCGCGCCTGCACGATTGCCTGACCCCGATCTGGCAGCGGGTGGCGGCCGGCTGCCACCTGAACCGTCGAAGCGCCGAAAGCATCCAGGCGGCGGGATTCGAGATCGTCGAGATCGGGCAGCGGCAACTGCCGTTCTTCCCGTTGATCGTCGGCGTCGCCCGATGTAGAGCAGTTCGGAGATGAGAGCATGATCAATCGTCTGACTCGCATCGTCTTGCCGGGGCTGCTGCTTGCCCTCCTCGCCGTCGGCTGCCAGTCCCTGTCGGTGAGTCCGCCCGACAGGAAGCTGGCGCCGGCGGGAACGGGGCCAGCAACAAGCCTGGCCGTCGACCCTGCGGACGGGAGCCTGCTGAAAGCCGGGGGCGGTCTCGCCCGGAGCCTGGACCAGGGCCAGAGCTGGAAGCCGCTGTCCGTGCCGTCCGCCTTGCATCCTGACAGGATTCGCCAGATCGCCACCAGCTCGGCGGCGCCCGCCAGCATCTTTGCCGGTGGCCCAGGTGCCGGCATCGTGCGGTCGGACGATGCCGGCCAGAGCTGGCGAGCCGTCGGCGCGGGCCTCCCCAGCCAGGAGGTCGGAGCCTTCGCCGTCCACTCCTCCCGTTCGGATACCCTCTACGCCTGGATCGCCGGCCAGGGAGTGTTCCGCACGGAGGACGGCGGCGGGCGCTGGGAGAAGATGGACCTCGGGCCCTCGGCTTCTGTCGCCATGCTGGCGCATTCGCCCCTTGAAGGGAGCATGAACACCGGCTGGCTGTACGGTGCCGCGTCCGAGGGGGTCTACCTCAGCATGGACTGTTTCTGAGGGTGGCGCCAGGTGGGCAGGTTGCCCGCCAAGCCAGGCGCGCAGGCGGTGGTGATCGACCCGAAGCAGCCGAAGCGCGTCTACGCCGTCAATGAGACGGGCCTCTATCGTTCCGAGGACGCCGGACAGACCTGGCAACCAGCCGGCAGCGGCCTGCCCGACGGCGGCATCCGCGTGCTGGCGCTCGACCCGCGTCGGCCTGAGCGGCTGTACGCGGCAAATTCGGCTGGAGATCTCTACGTGAGCGAGGACGGCGCCGGCTCCTGGCGGGCGCTCCCTGGAGCAAGCATTGGCGCGGATAAGACCTAACAAAACCAACCGCAGAGGCGCAGAGGACGCAGAGATGGCGCAAAGAACAGACAAACAGCGCCGTCCGTTTCTCTCCGACCTACTCCGCGTTCTCTGCGCCTCTGCGGTTCCGTTAGGCGCGCTCAGGAGCATCCAGAGAAGCCGGTACCCGCTGGTCGCGGTGGTGGCGATAGCTCTCGCGGGCTGCGGCGGATCCCTGCCGGGCTCGCCCTCGACCACGACAGGACCCGGCCCGTTGCCGGCCGTCGATCCGAGCGAGGTCACCCGAGGGCGACAGGTCTACGCCCAGCAGTGCGCAGGCTGCCACGGCCAGAACGCCGAGGGCGCCCCGAACTGGCAGCAATTGGACGCCCGTGGGAACCTGCCGCCCCCGCCCCACGACGACCGCGGCCACACCTGGCGCCACGGCGACGCGCAGCTCGCCGCCATCATCCGCGAGGGCATGCGGGATCCGTTCAACAGAACGCCGGAGCTGACCATGCCACCTTTCAAGGATGGCCTGAGCGATGAGGAGGTCGCCGCGGTGATCGCCTACTTCAAGAGCCTCTGGTCGGCGGACCACCGCCGCTTTCAAGAGGAGGAGAACCGAAAACCGACGATGCCGATGTCCGGAGGTGGGGGATGACCGTGCGGCGGAGGCTCCAACGTGGCCCCGGACCGACGGGCGGGCAGGCCGAGCGATTCGCGGGCGGATGGCGGGGAATTGCACTCGGCGCAGCCGCTCTCCTGGTAATAGCCGTCTTGGCCTGGCTGATGAATCAGCCGCGCCCCGGCGAGCTGCCCGGGCCTCTTGGTGGGTCTAATGTTGCTCAGGACGTAAACACGCTCGTAGGGGAGTCAGCGCCCGCCTTCACATTGTCGGACTCAGATGGGAAGCGCTACACGGTCACGCCAGGCGGAGGGAGGCCAACGGTCCTGATCTTCCACATGGGGATCACCTGACAACTCTGCGTCCAGCAGCTCGTTGAGCTGCAAGAGTCGGCTGATGCGCTACGCCGTCAGGCCAACGTGTACGTGATCAACAGCGACGCACCTGAGGACTCACAGCGCCTCAAGCAAATCACGCGGATCGGCGTGCCGGTGTTGCTCGATCGCCAGCTTGCAGTGGCCCGCCAGTACGACTTCCTGCCCAAGCCCGGCCAACCGATGGGCGACATGATCGGTGTGGCGCAGATGGGCTTCGTGATCGTCGACGGAGGCGGCATAATCCGCGTGCAGCGGGCCGACGTCTATTTCGGCCGGCACGCCGGCCAGATGCTCGAAATCCTGCGGATTCTTGGGGAGCGAGCGGCTGCTGGCCGGCGTGCTGAGGATGCGTTGGCTGAAGTCGGCGCATGGTCCGAGCGCCGGTAGCAGGCTCAGTGGGGAGGGACTGATCGTCGTGGAGAGGATAGAACCGAGCATCAACGTCTTTCGGCCCGATCGCCCGGGCATTCGCAAGGTGCTCGGCGATCTGGAAGCGGAGATCATGGAGCTGGTCTGGACCCGTCCGCCCGGCCAGGGTACGACGGTGCGCGACGTCTTCGAGGTTCTCTACGGGCGCCGGCGCATCGCCTACACGACGGTCATGAGCACGATGGCGCGCCTGGCGAGGAAGAACCTCCTTCGGGTCGAGAAGGACGACCAGGCCTACCTGTACTATCCGAGCTTTACGCAAGCGCAGTTCGTCTCGCGCTTCGTCGGGCGCATCCTGGAAGACCTGCTCGTCAGCTTCTCCGGCGCCACGCTCGAGGCAGTCGAATCGCTACCGGACCCAAAGGCCGCAGCGCGCGCTCACCAACTGTTGGAGGAAGTCGCCCGCCGCCGCGCGGTGGAGGAGGCCGAGTAGTGCATACGCTCTTGGGCCTCTCGAGTGTGATGCTGGTCGTGCTAGGTGGCTACCTGGCGCTCGGCGTTCAGCGCGGTCTCGGCGCCTGGTCGCGACGCCGCGACTTGCAGTTCCTGGTCCTGGCAGCACCCGTCGTCAGCCTGGCGCTGGGCGTCGCCGGACTGCACCATTTCGCCGATCGCACCTGTTTCCTTGGCGCGCCGCCATGGGATACCGCCCTGGGCGTCGCCCTACCCCTGGGGATGAGCGCCATCGCGCTCGGCGGGCTCGGCCTGGGGGTCGTCCGGCTCGCGCTGCTGGACCGGACCGTGGCTCGCCGGGGTGCGCCCGCCGACCCGGCGCTCCAGGCGCTTGCCCACCGCCTGGCAGACGACCTCGGCGCACCACGAGCGGACGTGCGACTCTGGGTCTCCGACCGGCCACTGGCGCTCACCTGCGGGTTGTGGCGTCCGACGTTGCTGCTCTCAAGCTGGCTCCTCGAACACCTCGACGGACGCGAGCTGGAGGCGGTGCTGGCGCACGAATTGGCGCACGTCGTCCGGCGCGACTACCCCATCATCTGGCTGGCCACGGTCCTCCGCGACGCCTTCTGCTACCTGCCGACGAGCTGGGCGGCCTACCGCCAGCTCCAGCTCGAAAAGGAGCTGGCCTGTGACGACCTGGCGATCGGCGTGACGCGTCGGCCGCTGGCGCTGGCAGGCGCGCTGGCGAAGGTCTGGCAGCGGTCGGCCGGCGGCCCAACTTTCGGAGCTGCCCAGCCCCTGGTGGAAGCGGGCAAACTGATCGAGGATCGGATCGAACGGCTGCTCGCCGCGCCCGCCCCTCCGCAGGCCCTCACCCCGACTCGCTGCGCTCGTCACCCCTCTCCCGTGTGCGGGAGAGGGGCCGGGGGTGAGGGGCTGCTCAGCCACCGGCTCGATGGTTCGGCACCCCGCTCTGGGAGAGGAAACGGTGACTCGCGAGGCGTGGCTCTTGGCGTCGGCGCGGCGGCGCTGGTCGGGCTCCTGGCCGTCGAGGCGACGAACGTCGCCGTCATGCTCGCGCCGATGGGCTGCGGCCCTGTCGGAACGCTCACGCGCCTGCTCTCCTGAAAGCTGGCCGCTGATGGCTGATCGCTGAACGCTCACGAGGAAGACACGATGCAAGAGCTCGCCGCCAACTGGTACGTCATCCTGAGCGCGCTGAACGGCGCCGCCGCCGGGCCGCTGCGCGCGCTGGCCGACGGCATCGGCCTGCCGCTGGTCAGCGCGCTCCTCTTCGGCCTGATCGGGGCGACCAGCCCCTGCCAGATCACGACCAACGCCAGCGCGCTCGCCTACCTCGCCCGCGGCGCCGGCGACCGGCGCGCCGTGGCTCAGCGCGCCCTGGCCTATCTCCTCGGCAAAGTGCTCGTCTACACGCTGCTCGGGACGGCTGTCATCCTAGCCGGTCAGCAGCTCGCCCTGACCTCCATCCCGGCCATCGTCGTCGCCCGCAAGGCGCTCGGGCCGCTGATGATCCTGCTCGGCCTCTACTTGCTCGGGCTGGTGCCCCTTCGCTTCTCCCTCGGCAAGGGGATCTCCGACCGGCTCGAAGCGCGGGCGGGATCGGGCGCAGGCGGAGCCTTCCTGCTCGGGACCGCCTTCTCGTTCGCCTTCTGCCCGACGCTCTTCCTGCTCTTCTTCGGGCTGACCATCCCGCTGGCGCTGCGCTCGCCGGCGGGCGCCCTCTACCCGGGGGTCTTCGCGCTCGGCACGACGCTGCCGCTCCTCGGACTCGCCGGCCTGCTGGCGGCCGGGGCCGGCGGGACGAAGGGCTATCTTCAGAACACCCGGCGGCTCGGAGCCTGGATCCAGCCGATCGCCGCGGTTGTCTTCGTCCTGGCCGGCCTCAATGATACGCTCACGTACTGGTTTCTCTAGGAGGGGACTCACAACCTGATCCACTCGAGCGACATGGAACGCTGCAGACGATGACTGTGGGAGGAGCTCAAGGGACGTGGACGACATCTTGTCCGTACTGTTCACCGTATTACTGGCCCTGGCATGTCCGCTCGGCATGGGTCTGATGATGTGGATGATGATGCGCGGGGGCATGAGCCACACGGCAGGCGCGAAGCAGACGTCGGCAGGAAGCATGGCGACCGGTCGGTCGACTGCCGACGCGAGCCAGGATGACCAACTGGCCGGACTGCGCGCCCACCTTCGCGAAGTCGAAGCACAGCAAGCGACGATCGCCGCGCAGATGGCGCGGCTCTCGGCTGAAGATCGGAAGGCACAGGCGGAGCCGCAGAGCATAGGCGAGGTCCATGAGGGCGTCCGCGTCGAACTGGTGGAGGTTGAGAGATGAGTAAGGTCGGGGGCATCTGTTTGAACTGGAAGGTTGTCGCCGGGTTGGCGGCGCTCGGGCTTGGCATCTGGGTTGTGGCACCGAACCTCGTGGGAGCGGCCCTGCCACTGCTCCTCCTGGCCGCCTGTCCGCTCTCGATGCTGCTGATGATGCGGGGCATGCAGCACGGCCAGTGTGAATCCCACCCAGCGCCGGTACGGCAGCCCGCTCGCCCCGAGCTCACCCGCGCTCAGCAACTGGCCGAGCTGAAGACCCAGTTGGTCGTTCTTCAGGCCCAGCACGAGACGATCGCCCGTGAGATCGCCCGGCTGGAAGCCGCGAGCGCACCAGTCGTGCGCGAGGCTGAGTCGGTTACCCCAACGCCGGGCGAGCGTGTCCAGCGTCCGCCAGAACGGAACGGCACAGTACTCGGGCGAGAAGCAGAGTCTACAGGATGAGCAGACGAGCGTATCTGACCGGACCTCTTGTCATCGGTGCCCTGGGCCTCCTGCTGCTGGCTCTGGTTGGCTACCGTAGCCTGAGTCAGAATCAAGCGACCGGTCCGGACGTCTTCGGCGACGCCCCGGCGTTCGCGCTGATCGACCACCTGGAGCGGCCGGTTCGATCCGGCGAGCTTCAGGGGAAAGTCGTCGTCGCCAACTTCATCTACACCAACTGCCCGGACGTCTGCCCCTTGCTCTCGGTCCGGATGCAGGCGCTCCAGGAGCGGTTGCGCCGGGAGAACCTGCTCGGCAGCCAGGTCCAGCTCCTCTCCTTCACCGTCGACCCGGCCCGGGATACGCCGGCGGTGCTGCGGGCGTACGCCGAGCGGCATCGGGCCGACCCGCTCGCCTGGCGATTCCTGACGGGACCCGAGGACGAGCTGATCCCCCTCGTCGTCAAAGGCTTCCACCTGGGCGTCCAGGCGCTGCCGCCGGCAACCGACCAGGGTGAGCACGCCGATGGCCACGACCACCAGCAGTTCTACGAGGTGATGCACAGCGGCCGGTTCGTCCTGATCGACCGCCAGTGGCGCATCCGGGCCTACTACGACGGCCGGGATCTCGACGTCGAGCAGGTCGTCCGCGATCTCCGGCAGGTGCTCCGATGACGCTCGCTGCCAGGTCGGGCGGTCCCCCCCGTCATGCCGAGCGAAGCATCTCCCCGCCAAGAGACCCTTCTCTCGGATGGAACGCAAACATCGAATCCGCACGCGATCTTCACAGCATCTTCACAGCGGTCGAGTATCCTATGCTCTGAGAGGGGCTCACACCTCACGGAACCGAGGCGGCGGCCCCCGAAAAAGCGGACAGAGCAGGAGGACCAAGATGATGACGACTCGTACGAAGGCAGCCATCGGCGGCGTGCTCATCGGCCTGGCGTTGCTGGCGCTGGCAGCGGGCCCGCTGTTTGCCCAGACGCCGGAGCCAACGGCAACGCCGACCCCGGCGCCCGGCGCACCGATCACCCACGAGCAGATGAACCAGATGATGGACGCCATGCACGGCGAGGGGGCCAGCAAGCGGATGCACGAGGCGATGGGGCCGGATGCGGACAAGCTGATGGACCAGTGTGTGGCCACGATGGGCACGATGCAGAACATGCAGGGCATGATGGGCGGTATGTCCGGCATGATGGGGGGCCAGAACGGCCAGTCGATGCAGGGCATGATGGGCGGCGCGGCCGGCATGATGGGGCGGTAGCGTCCGGCCGATCCGCCACCCTCCCGCAGGGTTTATGGAACCCTGCGGGAGGGTGGCGGATCGGTCATAATGAGACTGACCGACCGTTACTCTTCCGACTACTGAGCGAGCGATGAGCAAACACAAGATCCTGGTGGTTGACGACGAACCGAAACTGGTCGAGGTCGTCCAGGCGTACCTCGAGCGCGACGGCTTCCAGGTGGTCGTCGCCGGCAACGGGCGCGAGGCGCTCGACCGCTTCCACCTGGCGCGGCCGGACCTGGTGGTGCTCGACCTGATGCTGCCGGAGATCGACGGGCTCGAAGTCTGCCGGCGCCTGCGGCGAGAGTCGAACGTGCCGATCATCATGTTGACCGCACGGGCCGACGATGCCGACGAGCTGGTGGGCCTCGAGCTGGGGGCGGACGACTACGTCACCAAGCCGTTCAGCCCCCGGGCGCTCCTGGCCCGGGTTCGGGCCGTCCTGCGGCGCGCCGGCCCGGGGCCGGAGGATGACGAGACACCGCTCGTCCTCGGCCCGCTGCGCGTCGATCCGGCCCGGCACGAGGCGACCTGGGCCGAGAAGCCGCTGGCCCTGACCCCGACGGAGTTCCGGCTGCTGGAGCTGCTGGCTCGGCGGCCCGGCCGGGTCTTCGAGCGACTGGAGATCCTCGATCGCGTCCAGGGAGAGGCTTACGCCGGCTACGAGCGCACCATCGACGCCCACGTCAAGAACCTGCGGAAGAAGCTGGCCGCGATCGGCGGCGAGCCGGCCGCCGCCGGCATCGCCACCGTGCCCGGCGTCGGCTACAAGCTGGAGATGCCCCGTGCGTAGCCTTCAGGTGAAGCTCCTGGTCGCCTTCCTGGCGGTCGCGCTGGTGGCCGTCGGCGTGCTCGGCCTGCTGGTTGGCCGCGCCACCAGCGGCGCCTTCGGCGACTATCTGGCCGGCCATCAGCACGCTCCGACCGCCGCGATGGGCCGCATGATGGACGAGATGATGGGGTCGGCGACGAGCCGGGCCATGATGGATCAGATGCTCGGCGCGCCCGAGCGCGCCTATCTGGCCTCGGTCGAAGGCACCCTCTGGCTCGCCGGCGGCTTCGCCGTGCTGACGGCCGTCGGCCTGAGCCTGCTGCTGGCGCGCCAGATCGCCGCCCCGGCGCGCGCCGTCACTCAGGCGGCCAGGCGGCTGGCAGCCGGCGACCTGGCGCAGCGGGTGCCGGTTCGCTCGGCCGACGAGCTGGGCGAGCTGGCCGCTGCCTTCAACACGCTCGCCACGGCGCTCAGCCATCAGGAGGCGCTGCGCCGCCAGATGGCCGCCGACATCGCCCATGAGCTCCGCACGCCTCTGGCCGTCATCCAGGCGAACCTCGAGGCCATGCTCGACGGCGTCCGGCCCCTTTCCCGAGAAGCGGTGGCCGACCTTCACCAGGAGACCCAACTGCTGGCCCGGCTCGTCTCCGACCTGCGCGACCTCTCGCTGGCCGAGGCGGGCCAGCTCCCGCTCCGGCGCGAGCCGACGGATCTCGCAGCGCTAGCGCAGGCGACCTGCGCGCGCTTTGCCCAGCAGGCGCAGGCCAGGAAGGTCCAGATCGCAGTCGAAGCAGCAGACGCTCTGCCTGCGGCAGACCTCGATCCCGACCGCGTCGGCCAGGCCCTCGGTAACCTGCTGGACAACGCGCTGCGGCACACGCCGCCGGGCGGCTCGGTAACGGTGCGGGTCGAGCCCGGCGTCCAGCCGGGTACGGTCCAGGTGAGGGTCAGCGACAGCGGCGGCGGCATCCCAGCCGAGCACTTGACAAACGTCTTCGAGCGATTCTACCGGGTGGATCGGGCGCGCTCGCGAGCGGCCGGCGGCAGCGGCATCGGCCTGGCGGTGGTCAAGCAACTGGTCGAAGCGCACGGGGGCCGCGCCTGGGTCGAGAGCCCGCCCGGCCAGGGCGCCACCTTCGGCCTCCTCTTCCCGGTGGTCGTAGGAGGGAGCTGAGCCATGGGACCGATGGGGCCGATGGGGCCGATGATGGGCGGCGGCCCGTGGGCCGGCGGCATGATGGGCTGGCCCGCCCTCGCGCTCGTCGGGCTGCTCATGGTCGCACTTGGACTCGTCGTGCTGGCCGCTGTGCCTCGGGGCGTGGGCGGTCGGGAGCGTCAAGGCCGGCTGCATTCGCCCGAGGCGATCCTGCGGGAACGCTACGCCACCGGTGAGCTGACCCACCGACAACACCGCGAGGCGCTGGTCGACCTGCTGAAGGACCGCTACGTCCGAGGGGAGATCGAGCTCGACGAGTACGAAGCGCGGCTCGGGCTGCTCCTCGGCGAGCCCGTTGAGAGAACGAACCGCCAGGGCGCCAAGATCGCCAAGGAAGACGTCAGGAATGGCGCTTGATCGCCTGGTCGATCCCCGCCGGCAGTGACCGATCCGAGCCGCGAACGTGAGTGAGCGGTTCCCCGCTGCCGGCGAGCGACACCGGCGGGGATGACCGAACCGAGCCGCGAACGTGAGTGAGCCGTCCCCCGACGTGCGAGGGTCGACCGCGTCGGGGAACCGCTCACTCACGTTCGCGGCTCGGATGGTCCGCGCGCGTGGGCGGTCCTGGCGGCCTGGCGGTTCGTTCGGTCAGGCCGCCTTGCTCAGGTCTTGCCGGATCCGCTCGTACTCCTCACGAGAGATCTCACCCCGCGCGTAGCGGACCTGCGCGATCCGCACCGGCTCTTCGGGCGCGGCGCCTGTGGCGCCGACCTCCGGCCAGAGCGTGCGGACGAGCCAGACGCCCAGCAGGACGACGCCGCCGACGACGAGAATCCAGGCCAGGAATGTCAGGACCGGAAAGAGGGGGCTGACGAACCCGCCTGGTCCGCCGGGCTGCATCATCCCGCCCGGCGGCATCATGCCACCCGGCGGCACCATGCCGCCAGGCCCCGGTGTCCCACCGACGACGAAGCCCCCGGCGACTGCCGAGGCGGCCGCAAGCAGCACCAGCCCCGCCACCGTCAGGATGGCTCCCCAGCCAAGGAACGCTCGACCTCGATTCTGCCGCTGTTCCATGTCTATCACCTCTGTGTCCCGGCCGCTCGGGCGGAGATTGGCACCCTCCGCGTGTCTTTTCTGCCGGGATCCAACCCTTGTCCGCAGAATATGTGCCGCCAACGATCGGGAGCGCCCGGCCGGCCGCCGGTGGCACGGCCTGTGCCCCGTCGGGCCGGATCGTGACTAGGGCGTGTTTGCAAACCCTGATTTGCTGTTTGGTCGGCTGCTACGATGCCGCTTGAAACTGCCGTTCGTATCGCTTACTTGCCTGATTTCCGGGGCTGTTACGGCACTTTGCAAACACGCCCTAATCCCAATTGGTGGAGGCAGGCGATGTCCATCGAGATTCAGCGGGATGACGTACGCCGCCTCGTCGAGGGCGGCGCCCAGCTCGACCGACAGGCGGCCGAGCTCCTTCAGCGGAATCGACCGGTGATCGTCTACTGCGCCGATTATCAGTGGGACATGAGCACGCGAGCCGCGTGGCGACGCCGAGCACCGCCGTGAATCCAGCCTGCGGGTCGTCTCCCTCGGAGGCAGCACCGGAAGCCGGCTCGGCTTCTGGCACCCAGCAGAGTGCTGAGCGTGTGCGTGTCGCTGTGAAACCTGCCACGGCCATCAGCGAGGCCAGCTCGGGCCGGGTGAAGAAGCGCGCGTTCCGATAGTAGGGATGGCCGCGAGCCGCCAGCGCCTGGTAGTGCCGGCCCCAGGGGCCTTCGGCCGGTACGACTCCGAGCACCACCCCTCCGTCCAGCCGGAGAACCCGCCGGGCCTCGCGCAGGGCCGCCAGAGGATCGTCGACAAAGCAGAGAGTGAGGACGAAGAGCACCGCGCCGAACGTCCCGTCCGGGAACGGCAGCGCCTCCCCGCGCGCGGCTACTCCGCTCACTCCCCGACGAACCGCCAGGGCAAGCGCCGCGCGGGCCGGGTCGAGACCGACTTCGACGCCGAGGGCTGCCGCGAAGCGTCCGGTACCAACACCCACCTCTAACCACGGCCGTGGCACCTCAGCCAGCAGCGGCCGCACTGCGTCGAGCTCCTCGGCAAGAACCACGGCACCCCGCGTCGTGTCGTACCACGCGTCATAGCGGGCGGCCTGTTCGTCAAAGATTCCTGCGGCCAACGCCACTCCACCTGATCGCCGGGCCATCCGCGACGACACGGCATCCGAGAATGTTCAACCGGTAGTGGTACGAAATCTTCACAAGAGGCTTCTGAGCAAGTTCTTTTCCCATTCCCTCTTCTGGACGAAGTAGTCGTAGGAGGGCGGGACAAACTTGACGGCGGGCGCGGGATCCGCGTAGAAGTCCCCCTCACCGTAGGCTGCCAGGGCGTCGGCAACCTCGATGTAGCAGAAGCCCTGTCCGTCGAACCGCTCAGTCGGCTCCTTGCCCCGCACCCTGGCGGCGATGTTCCGTGCGACCACCTCGGCCTGGCCCGTGGCAAATACCCCGGCCTTTGGCAAGGGCATACCGTTCTTGAGCGTGATCGAGGCGACGTCCCCGATAGCGTAGATGCCCTCGTGCTGGGTTTCCAGCGTCGCAGGGTCAACGGGAATCCAGCCTCTTGGCCCGAGCAGCCCGTGGACTGCCTTCGGCGCCACGTGGGGAGGGATGCCGATCAACAGGTCGAACCGCGCCGATTCGCTCCCATCCCCAAAGAGGATCCTCTGGCCGACAGGGTCGATGTGCTGGACCGTCCGCTTGGTGCAGTACTCGATCCCCCGTTCTCTGAGCATCGCCTCCAGGGCTTCCCCGACCGCCCGGCCGGCGACGGGCATCGGCTGGGGCTCGGGTGTGTAGACGGCGATCTCCGCCTGGTCCCGTACCCCTCTGATGCTGAGGACGGTATCGACGAGCAAGGCCGCCTCGTAGGGAGCGGCGGGGCACTTGAAGGGGGTCCTGGTGATCAAGACGACCACCCGACCCCGATCGAGCTCCGCCAGGGCACCTTGCAGTCGATAGGCGCCGTCGGGCTCGTAGAGGTTGTGGGCCGCCTCGGAGAACCCCGGAACCTCCTGCGGGGCGTAGTCAGCGCCGAGGGCGACGACGAGGTAATCATAGGGGAGCTCCGTCGAGGCCATCTTGACCCGTTTTCGCTCGACGTCGATCGCCCGGACCTCGTCGACGACGACCTCGACGCCCTTCTGAGCAAGCCCGAGGATCTCCCGCTCGCCCTCCTTAGGGTGAGCCCGCTCCCCGGTCATCACCCAGAGGTTGGAAAAGGGAGCCGAGAAAGTCCGATTCTTGCTGATGAGAAGGACGCGGTGCTCCTGCGAAAGCGAGGTTCTGAGGGCGTTGGCTGCCGTCAGCCCACCAAAGCCCGCCCCGAGGATCGCGATGGTCTGTCCTGTCATCTGGCACCTCCAAGCTAATTTGGCGACCATAGGGCCGGCGTCACCCGTATCGGACGCCGACCGAAATCCCCCGTCTCGTTGCCTGTCGAACCCCCACGGGGCCCCACAGTCAACATCAGGTATCACAGAAAGGGCGCAGTGCCTTGAATGCCTCGGCATACGCGCAGCCGCAGGTCTGGCCGGCATCGCGGTTACAGCGTCGCACCGACTCGAAAACCTCCGCCGGCAACGTCGTCTGGCTGCGGTGGGCGACAATGGCCGCAAGCTTGCGCTCGAAGGTCGCGGTCACGTCTACCCAGAGATCCGGGCGGTCGGTGCCGAAGAGATACACCTGTTCGACGCGATGCGGCGTGAGACCTTCCGCCAGGAGCTCCGGCCAGACCCGGGAGTTTCCGGCGGCCAGCACCGCCTCCACGGCAGCCAGACCGGCGGCGCGGTGGTCCGGGTGGAGCTGATAGGGCCGCCAGGCGTCCCAGGTCAAGAGCCGGTCGGGGCGCCAGCGGCGGATCAGTTTCACGAGCTCGCGCCGGAGATCGAGCACGCTCGCCAACTCGCCATCGGCATGGCGAAGGAAGACGATCTCTCGTACCCCCAGGAGCGCCGCGGCAGCCCGCTGCTCCGCCTCGCGGAGCGCAGACACCGCCTCATCGCTCAAGGCGAGCTCGTCGCCCCCTTTGCCCCCATCGGTGCAGACCACGTAGGTGACTTCGGCCCCAGCTTCAGCCCACCGGATGACGCTGCCGCCGCACGTGTACTCCGCATCGTCGGGATGGGCGAAGACGGCCAGCGCACGCCGTGGGACGCTTGCATCACGCCGTGGCTCGGATGACACCTGATGTATCGATTGGGGTGATCGCACTTCGTCCAACAGGTTCATCGTCACTGGCGCTAAAACGCGCCCGCGACGCTCGCTCCGTCCGCGAGGAGCAAGTCGACCAGAGCGCCGTAATCGATCAGCCGGCAGCAGGGCAGAACGTCAACCCGCTTGTATCCGCGCATCAAGAGGTCGTCCGCCAGAACGTGGCAGCCGACCCCGGTGCCGACCAGCCCGCGTAATACCCACGCGCTTTCCAGCCCGCTGGCGTTGACGGCGCAGAGCACGGCATCCTGAATCAGCGCGACGTGGACAATGTGCCCCTGGCTGCGCAGCACCTCGGCGAGCTCCAGCGTGCCCGTCGTCGCCGGTTCCGCCGGCCCCCTCCGGAGCAGCAAGACCTTCCGCGGCCTCTCCACGATTCCCTCCTCAGTAGACCAGCGTTGCCACCGCGACTCCTTGTCATGCTGAGCCGCAGCGAAGCATCTCCCCGGGATTCCCTCCTCAGTAGACCAGCGTTGCCACCGCGGCGGCGATGAGATCCGCCGCGGCGGTGTCCTGAGCAATCCGGCAGCCCGGGACGAGGTCAGCTTCGGTAAGCCCGCGCGTCTGGAGGGCCGGGGCGTGGACGTAGACGGCAACAGGGGGACCCCCATCAGCGCCGGCTGCTCGCAGCGCGTGCGCCAGCGCGGCCGCCAGCTCCGTCCAGCCCGGCGCTGCTACCTGGCCGGCCTTGGCGAGGTAGACGCCGTCCCCCAGCAAGAGCGCCGCCGCGTCAAGACCACTGGCAACAGCCCCGTTCAGGTGGCGGACGACCTCGGCGCCGTCGAGCCGCCCGTACGGCGCGTGGCGGAGAACGATGAGAAACGGCTTGCTCATGGCTCCCACTCCTTTCAGCCGCCCAGGGTCACGAAGGCGTCGGCTCCGGCGACCGCCGCAAAGAGGCCCTTCAGCGAGCTGGGCTCGGCGCCCTCGACCAGGAGCTCGCGGCCGAGGCCACGGAACCGGAGACAGGAGCCGCAGAGCTCGACCTGCAGCCCCTGCCCCATCAAGCGAGCCAGATTCGCCAGAGCGTCGGGTAAGCCGGCCGGCCGTTGCCCAAGCTGAGCAAGGTGGACACCGTCGCCGGAAGCGAAGAGCCGGACCCGATGGCCCTTCGCCAACGCGGCCTCGGCCAGGCGCAGCGCCGTGTCCGCGTTCTCGTGCCCGTAGGGCGTCGTCGCCAGGAAGATGACCAGGGTCTTTTCGCTCACGTCACTCCCCCTTCGCGGCATGCGAGCCGGCTCGACCGGTCGCAAGTGGTCCGTCCAGAACCCGTTTCCCGCCCTCCAGAGGGCGCTCCTCACCGAGAAGCCTTCCAAGCCGCAGCTCGTACTCGGCCAGATCGAGTTCGCCCAGGACGTATCGGCCCTTCAGGACGTCGACCAGCGCCTCCTGGTATTGCTGCCGGGTGATCTCACCCGCTGCGTAGCGCTCGCGGAGCATCTCCTCGGGCAACAGCGGTCGACGCCGGACTCTTCCGTCCCTGCGCCACAAGGCCAGCGCCACGAGCCCGAGCGCGAGGATGAACAAGACGAGGAGCATCTGACCCGGCCAACTGAGCACGCCAGATCCCCAGGGCCCACCGCCCATCATTGGTCCCATCGGTCCCATCGCTAACCTCCAAGCGAGCGTTTTGTCGGCAGCGTCTCGTACATGCGCCAGAGCACGACCAGCCCAGACGCGAACGTCAGGGCGCCGATGCCCGCGATCGCCCAGGAGACGCCCAGGAGGTCGGCCAGCACGCCGGCGAGCAGCGCGCCCAGCGCATAGCCGCCATCCCGCCAGAGGCGATAGACGCCGACCGCCGAGGCGCGCCAGTCGGGATGCGCCACGTCGGAGACGGCCGCCAGGAGCGTCGGATAGACCAGGGCTGTTCCCAGGCCCAGCAGCGCCATCGCCCCCGCCCAGGGCCAGAAGCCGCCGGACAGCAGGACCAGGAAAATGCCGCCGGCCTGGACCCACATGCCGGTCACGATGAGGCCCTTGCGACCCAGGCGGTCCGACAGCGCGCCCGTGACCAGTTGCGCAATACCCCAGACGCCGGGGTAGATCGCGGCCAACAGGCCGATCTCCTGGATGCTCAGGTGGGCCGCGGCGAAGACGAGCGGGAAGAGGCCCCAGGCCATGCCGTCGTTGAGGTTGTTCACCAGGCCGGCCTGACTCGTCGAGAAGAGGGCGCGGTCCTTCCAACTGACCAGGAGGAGGATCCGGCCAAACGACGGCTGCTTCGGCCGATCGTCCGCGCGATCACGACCCGCCGGGCCGTCCACCAGCGCCGACTCGTGCCGGGCGTGGCCGTGCGACTCCCGAACGAAGAAGAGAGACAGGAGGAGGCCGGCCAGGGCGAAGGCGACGCCGAGGTAGAACGGCTGCGGCCGCAGGGCGTAGGCCGCGGCCAGGTAGCCGCTGGCCAGGGCCGCCAGCGAGACCGCGAGGTAGCCGGCAAACTCGTTCAGCCCCATCGCCAGACCGCGGCGAGCCGGACCGACCAGATCGATCTTCATGACGACGGTGGTCGACCAGCAGAGGCCCTGGTTTATCCCCAGCAGCACGTTGGCGAAGACGACCCATCCCCAGGTTGGGGCAAGCATCACCAGGAACGGCACCGGCAGCCCCACGAGCCAGCCGGCGACGAGGATGCGCTTGCGGCCGATGCGGTCGCTCATCCGCCCGGCGAAGAGGTTGGCGAGCGCCTTGACGACGCCGAAGCTGACGATGAAGGAGAGGATGACGGTCCGCGAGACGAGGCCGAACTCCTGCTCGGCCAGGAGCGGCACGACGGCGCGCTCGAGGCCGACCATGCCGCCGACGAAGGCGTTGACGACGACGAGGAGCGCGAACTGTTGCCAGTTGGCGCGCAGCCCGAGCCGGACCGCGAGGGCTGCCGGGGTCGTGACGCTTTGCTCTTGCCTGGCGCTCATCGATCGGCGTCTCCTTCGCTCAGCCGTTTCCCTCTGCTCCGAACGCCCTGCCTATGAGGCAAGCGCCGCGATCTCGGCCGGGTAGCCGGCGGCCCGCCATTCTGGGAAGCCTTCGCTGAGGCGCCGGGCGTGGAAGCCGTGGCGGCGCAGCAGGCGGACGGCTTCGTCCGCCAGGACGCAGTACGGGCCCCGGCAGTAGGCCACGATCTCCCGGTCCTGGGGCAGCTCGGCCAGCCGCCGCTCCAGCTCCCTGAGCGGAACCGAGCGTGCGCCGGGAACGTGGCCCTGCCGGTACTCCACCTCGGGCCGCACGTCGATGACGACGACGGCGTCGTCCGCCAGGCGCCGCCGGAGCTCCTCCTTGTCGACCGCCTCGAGGGTCTGGCGGTCACCGCGGTAGCTCGCCACCAGGCGGTCCACTTCGGCGAGGCGCGTCCCACCGAGGTCGCGCAGCGTGCGGCAGAGCTGGAAGACCTCCGGTGCGGCCAGGCGATAGACGACGTTCAGGCCCCGCTTCTCGGCCTCGACCAGTCGCGTGCGGCGCAGGACCTGGAGGTGGGCAGAAGCGTTCGCGAGGCTCAGCGCCGCCTCCCCGGCCAGATCCTCGACGCTGCGCTCACCCTGAGCCAGGAGGTCGAGCAGCTCCAACCGATGGGGGTTGGCCAGCGCCTTTCCGAGCGCGGCGAACTCGGCGTACACGCGGTCTTTGAAGGCTCGGCTCTCCATCTGGGCGCTCCTCGATAATCAAGAAATCTATTGAATAGTATAGAAGGGGCAGCCGCCTTTGTCAAGCGCCTACCGTTCTTTGGGCCTGCGCAGCGAAAGCACATTGGAGTGTCAGGCGCCCAGCAGAATGCGCATGCCCGAAAACGCTTGACACCGCAGGGTCGGCTGCGGGATACTCCAACCAGCGGGCCGGCGGCCGGTCCGGCTACGACGATGCTGCAAGGGGAGAACGACGAGCATGCAAGCAGAAGCGCGCCTCAAGGAGCTGGGATTGGAGCTGCCGACCCCACCAACGCCCGTTGCCAACTACGTCCCCGCCGTGCAGGTGAGCAACCTGCTCTTTCTTTCCGGCCACGGCCCCCGGCAAGATGGCAGGGCGGCGTTCATCGGCAAGCTGGGCCGCGACCTGACGGTCGAACAGGGGTATGCCGCGGCCCAGAACGTGATGCTGGGTCTGCTGGCGACGACCCGGGCGACCCTGGGCGATCTCGACCGGGTCAAGCGCGTCGTCAAGCTGCTGGGCATGGTGCGGAGCGCCGAAGGGTTCGGCGACCAGCCGAAGGTGATCAACGGCGCGTCCGACCTGCTGGTCCAGGTCTTCGGCGACCGGGGTCGCCACGCCCGGTCGGCCGTCGGCATGGCCGAGCTCCCCAACGGGATCGCGGTCGAGATCGAGATGATCCTCGAAGTCGAGCCTTAGCGGGCGTGCGCTTGCAGCCAGGCGGCGTATTCTGTGATACCCGCCTCCAGGGTGTATTTCGGCGTGTAGCCGAGATCGGCGCGGGCGGGCTCAATCGACGCCGGCCCGTGGCTGTTGCTGCCGGGCAGCGGCCCGGGGCCGACGGTAATGCGTGCCGCCGGCAACACCTGCTGGACGATCCGGGCGACCTCCGGCAACCGGTTCCATTCACCCGACGAGATATGGTACGCCCGGTGCGCCGCCGGCCGGGGTGCGTCGATGGCGCAGATGACGCCCAGGGCGCAGTCGGTGACATAGACGTGATTCATGCCGTGGGTTGCGCCGGCCGGGAAGACGGTCTCCCGGCCGGCCAGCGCATCCCGAATCATCTGATGGATGACGCAGGCCGTGGCGCGGCGCGGGCCGTACACGCTGGCAAACCGGAGCACCACGACGTCCAGGCCGTGCTGAACCTGGTACGCCCAGCTCAGGACGTCGCCCGCCGCCTTCGTCGCGCCGTAGACGTCACCGGGACGGAGCGGCGTCTCTTCGGTCAGCGGGACGTCGGTCGGAGCCGATCCGAAGGAGCTGCCCGACCCGCAGTAGACGACGCGCCGAACGCCGAAGGTGCGGGCGGCCTCGAAGACGTTGGCGGTGCCCATGACGTTGGTCTGGACGATCAAGAACGGGTTGTCGGTCTCGACCATGGGGCCCGAGATGCCGCCGGCGTGGACGATGGCGTCGACGCCGTGTGCCTTGACCGCGCCGAAGAGACGGGGGGTGTCGAGCACGTCGCCGCGCACATAGGGAACGCCGTCGAGCGCGTCGGCCGGCACGACCCGGTCGTAGCCGACGACGGGTCGGCCCATGCCGTGGAGAAGACGACAGACCTGGTGGCCGACGAGGCCGGCAGCGCCGGTGACGAGTGTGGTCATCAGAAACTCCTTGTCCAAATTGGAGCGCCCAGCGAACCGCAGAGGCGCAGAGAACGCAGAGAAGCTCGCAGAGAAACGGCAGTCTCGTTCGTCTTTTCTTTGTGTCGTCTCTGCGTCCTCTGCGCCTCTGCGGTTCGTTCTGTTCCGTGTTCTCAGTCTCTCGACAGACGCTCAGGGAGCAGCGCCTCCACGCGATTGCGGCCTGCTTCTTTCGCCTGGTACAGCGCCCGATCGGCCGCGGCAATCAGCTCGGCCGGCGTAGAGCCCGGGTTGGGCATGCATGCCGCCACCCCCAGGCTGACGGTGACCCACCGGCTGACCAGCGAGGCAGGATGCGGGATCGCGAGCGCCTCGACCCCGGCCCGCAGCCGCTCGGCCACCGCCAGGGCGCCATCTGCCTCGGTCTCCGGCAAGACGACGGCGAACTCCTCGCCGCCGTAGCGGGCGACGAGGTCGCCGGCCCGGTTGTCGTGCGCCGAGGCCGCCGTGAAGATCTCGGCGTGGCCGGCGCGCTGGAGGATGGTCTTCAGCAGACGCCGCGTGTCGGCATCGTCGTCGACGATAAGGATGCTCACAGCCCTGTTCCGCCTGCTACTCCACCCCGGGCTACCCGTCTCGTCCCTCGCTGGTCGCTCCCGCGTGCGCCCGGAGGAGCCAGCCGCGCACGCGCGTCCGGACGTAGGCCGGCGAGAACGGCTTGGTCAGGTAGTCGGTGGCGCCGGCTGCGAAGCCGGCCGCCGTATCCTCCATCGCGTCCAGCGCGGTCAGGAGCACGATCGGCACATCGCGCACTGACGCGTCGGCCTCGTTCCGCAATGCCCGACAGACGGCCAGCCCGTCGAGCTCGGGCATCAGCAGGTCCAGGAGGATGAGATCCGGGCGCTGCGACCGGGCGAGCGCCAGCGCCGACTCGCCGTCGAAGGCCGTGAGCAAGCGCAGCCCCTCCGGCTTAAGCGTCGTGGTCAACAGGCGCACAATGTCCCTATCGTCGTCGACGATCAGGACCGTCAGGGCTTCCGTCTCGGCATCGCGGGCCCCAACAACCGCCGAGAAGGCGCGACTGGCGGTGCCCGCCGTTGGGCCACGCTCCGGCAGATCGACCACCATGCCTTCAGCCGCCGCGAACACGTCCAGCGCACTGCCGGCGCGGCGGCGGCAGACCTCGACCAGCCGGTCGAGCGCCTCGTCGTCGCGCAGGGCGTCGTGATGGAACAGTGCCAGCCGTTTGACGCCTGCGGCGGCGGCGAAGTCGACGGCCCACTCGGCCGGCGAGTGGCCCCAGGTGACCTTCTTGCCATACTCGGCCTCGGTGTACTGGGTGTCGTGGATAACCAGGTCCGCTCCCGCCAGGAATTCGACGTGCCGCTGGTCCTCGCGGTGAACCAGTCGGGCCGGCGCATCGGCCGCCAGATGGGCCGGGTCGGGCTGATGCCGGGAGTGCGGCTCGTGGTCGGCGGCGTAGACCATCGTGACGCCGCCCACTTCCAACCGGTAGCCGAGGGTGAGCGCCGGATGGTTCAAGTATCGGGTGACGATCCGGACGCCGCCGGCCTCGAAGGTGCCCTCGACGAGATCGTGGTACCGGATCGTCGCGGCCAGTTGGTCGAGGGTGACCGGGAAGTAGGTGTACTCCATCTGGCCGGCCAGCACCTCCTCCAGGCGCTGGTTGAGCCCGCGCGGCGCATAGACGTCCCACTCGTTGCCCCGAATGAAGAGCGGGGTGAAGAAGGGAAAGCCCTGGATGTGATCCCAATGGGTATGCGAAATCAGGAGGTGCCCGCGCAGTGGCCGGATGCCCGACGCCAGGAGCGCCTGGCCGAGGCCGTGCGCTCCGGTGCCGCAATCGACGACGAAGATCGTCCCTTCGGCCGTTCGGACTTCGACGCAGGACGTGTTGCCGCCGTAGCGCAGGGTGGTCGGCCCCGGCTTGGCGATCGAGCCGCGCGTCCCCCAGAATCGAATCTGCATGCCGCCCTCCCGACGTGCTCGCGTGCCCGGCCAGAGATCCTGCCGAGCTCGCCGTCTGACCACATTCGACGGTGTATCGGCTCTCGCTCGGCCGCCGAGTGCTTGTCGCCCTGCAACCCCGATACCTGCGACCCCGATGATCGTACACGCATTATAGTGACCGCCGGGCCGGCCGTCTAGCCTCGTTCCTGCGGAAGCGGCAGCGGCACCGTTCTTGCGCCGACTACGGGACGACATATGGCTGCGCCGGTGCTGGCGGCGCACATCCAGACAACACGACGAGGGTGCTCGGTGGATCCGAATGAGCTCGCTGGCCGGGTCGAGCGTGCGCTGCTCGACGACCCGACGACCCGTGACTATGCCATCGGCGTCGTCGTCGAGGAAAATACTGTCCGGCTGCTGGGCGAGGTGCCGTCCTCGGCCGTCAAGGAGCTGGCCGGCATCGTCGCGGCGGCCGTGCCGGGCGTCCGGCGGGTCTCCAACGAGGTCGAGATCTGGCCTCGTGAGGGGTACGGGTAGGAACTGATGGGTTCGTAGTTGGCGCTTGAGCGCCCGGACCCCGACCGCCCGAGGTCCGGGCGCTCAAGCGCCAACTACGAACCCTCAGCTCACGATTGACGGACCACTCGTATCACTCCGTGATGCCGGGCGGACCTCCGATGGACGGCGGCCGTACGCCTCGTCGGAGAGCGCCTCCTCGAAGATAGCCAGGCCCACTTCGGCCTCTTCGTGGGTCAGGACCAGCGGCGGGCTGAATCGGACGACGCTTCGACCCGCCGTCAGCAGCAGCAGTCCACGCTCGAAGGCCCGCTGAACGACGCGGTTGGCGGCCTCGGCGGCCGGCTCGCGCGTCTCCCGATCCTGAACGAGCTCGACGCCGATCATCAGCCCCAGGCCGCGGACGTCGCCAATCAATGAATGGCGCTTCTGCATCTCGCGGAGTCGCTCGATCATGAAGCTGCCGACCTCGGCGGCGTTTCGCATCAGCCCGCCCTCGATCAGGTCGAGCGTCGCCAGAGCGGCCGCACAGGAGACCGGGTTTCCGCCAAAGGTATTCCCATGGCTACCCGGCGGCCAGGCCATCAGATCGGCCCGAGCGATTGTCGCGCCGAGCGGCATGCCGGAGGCGATGCCCTTGGCCAGCGCGACGATGTCCGGCCGGACGTTCCAGTGCTCGACGGCGAATAGCTTCCCCGTCCGGCCGACGCCCGTCTGCACCTCGTCGGCGATCAGCAGGATGCCGTGGCGATCGGCGAGCTCTCGCAGGCCGGGCAGAAAGCTCGGCGGCGGGACGACGTAGCCGCCCTCGCCCTGAACCGGCTCGACGACGATGGCGGCGACGCTCTCCGGCGGCAGGATGGTCTGAAAAACGGTGTGCTCCAGGTAATGGAGACAGGCGCCCGCGCAGCCGTCGCCTTCACGGCCGAAGGCGCAGCGGTACGGGTAGGCGTACGGCACGTGAACGACGCCGGGCACCAGCGGGAAGAAGCCGTCCCGCTGCCGCACCTTCGAGCCGGTCAGCGAGAGCGACCCGAGGGTGCGACCGTGGAAGGCGCCGAGGAAGGCGACGAAGTTCTGCCGGCCGGTCGCCCAACGGGCGAGCTTCATCGCGGCCTCGACGGCCTCGGTGCCGGAGTTTCCGAAGAAGACCCGGCTCGGCGCCCCGGTCGGCGACAGCGCCGCCAGCCGCTCGGCGAGATCGATCTCCGGAGGATAGTAGAAGTCCGTGCCGGACATGTGAATCAGTCGGGCGGCCTGCTGCTGAATCGCCTGGACGACGCGCGGGTGACAGTGGCCGGTCGAGTCCACCGCGATGCCGGCGGTGAAGTCAAGGAACACGTTGCCGTCGACGTCGGTGATCCAGACGCCTTCGGCGTGGTCGACGACGAGCGGGTACGAGCGTGTATAGGACGGCGAGAGTGCCCGGCGGTCGCGCTCGACCAGCTCGGCGGCGCGGGGGCCGGGCAAGGGTGTGCAGATGTGGGGGTGTCGCGCTTGAATGGGATCCTCCTGGTCCTGAGACAGGCCTGCTGCATCTCAGTATATCACGGCGGACATGGCAGGCGAAGGTACGTGGCCTTGCACGCTCCCTCACCCCCGCCCTCTCCCACTGAGAGGGGGTTAGAGCGGTCCCGACGCCCAGCCCTTACGAGAGCAGCTCCTGGAGGACTGCGTCGTCCGAGGCCATCTGGCGGCGGCGTTCCCAGCGGATCTTCTCGCCGTCGACCCGGCCCATCACGGCGTCGTCCTTCACCTCTTCGATGTGGACTTCGACCAGCGCCGTCGGCAGCAGAATGCTCTCCATCCGGCCCTTCAAGACGGTCGCCCGCCCCTTCGCCGAGATGTTCATGGCGCCATCGGCGATCGAGAGGCGCACCTTGCCGTTGTTCCGGATGTTGGCGTACGTGCCGACCTGCTGGTTGACCGCCAGGCGAATCGTGCGGGGATCCCTGGCGACGACCCAGCCGAAGGGCGCCGTCTCCGGCCACCCATCGGCGTCCAGCGTCGCCACGACGACCGGGTGCCCGCCGCGCAGGTACTCCATCGCCTGCTCCGGCAGCTCGTTGCCCAGAATAACACCCATCAGATTACTCCTTCGGCGCCATCGCTGCGCTCAGGTACTCCGTATCGTTGATTCGCTCGGCGACGACCCGTCCGTCATCGAATCGGAGGACGCTGACGCTGCCGTTCATCACGTAGAAGTCCCGCCACTTCCAGGGGGCAGCGGTCAGCGCCGTCGCCAGGAAGACGCTGATGAACCCGCCATGGCTAACCGCGGCGACCGTCCGACCGGCGTTGTCGGCAGCCAACCGGCGGCCGGCCAGCACGACCCGATCGTAGAACGCCCGGCGGGATTCGCCACCCGGCCAGGCGAATGAGAGGTCATCCTCGACCTGCGCCCGGGCGTGGCTGTCGGGGTATCGGGTCTGGAACTCGGCGACGGTCAGCCCTTCGATCTCGCCAAAGTGCATCTCTCGCAGGTCATCGACCGGCTGCGGCTCCAGCGCGTGGTGCCGGGCGACCTGCCTGGCTGTCTCCAGGGCGCGCACGAGGGGACTCGTGTAGACCCGCTGGAGCCGTTCTCGCCCGGCCAGATGGAGCCCCAGCCGGTGAGCCTGGTCGCGACCCCGCGTGCTGAGCAGCGAATCGGTCCAGCCGCAGATTCGGTATTCGGCGTTGTGCTCCGTTTCGGCGTGACGAATCAAGACTAAACGCGTGATCACCCTCGCCATCCTACAACTGTGATTTGATCCTGGCGGCCAGCGACCGGGTCATGCCCGGCACCGCCGCCAGCTCGTCGACGCTCGCCTCCCGAATCGCCTTCACGGTGCCGAAGTGGCGGAGCAGCGCCGCCTTCCGGCGGGGGCCGACGCCGGCAACCTCGTCGAGCGCCGAGCGCATCGACCGCTTGCCGCGTACTTTCGTGTGATAGGCGACGGCGAAGCGGTGCGCCTCGTCGCGAATCCGCTGGACCAGGTAGAGCGCCGGCGACGTGCGCGGCAGCACGATCGGATCGGCCTGCCCCGGGAGGAAGATCTCCTCGTTCTCCTTGGCCAGACCGGCGAGGGGCACGAAGTCGGCGCCCACCCCCCGCATCGCCGCCAGCGCCGCGCCGACCTGCCCCTTGCCGCCGTCGACGATGACGAGGTCCGGCAGCAGACTGAACGAGTCGGCCTCCCGCCCTGTCTCCGTGTCCGAGCCGGTTCCTGACCGTGGTCGGGCCGCTCGACCGGACCGGGGGCCGGGCGCTGAAGCGCCTACTACAAACCCGGAATCGCCACCCTGGTTCGTAGTTGGCGATTCAGCGCCCGGCTCCCCACCAGCGTCAAGCGCGGAAGGATCGCGGTAGTGTACGCCGGATTGCAGAAACTCTCTGCTGGCACCGAAAACGCCCGTTACGACGGGCATCGCTGCGCTACCGGTTCCTATTTCTGCAATTCTCCGTACACTACCAGGATCGCCGCGGCTCGTAGTAGGCGCTTCAGCGCCCGGCTCCCCCCCGACGCCAAGCGCGGAAGGATCGCCGCAGCTCGTAGTAGGCGCCTCAGCGCCCGGTCTCCCGCTTTCGGGTCGCACCAGCTCGGTCGACGAATCTGCATCGTCCCGCACGTCGCCCGACGCCCCGCCGACCACGTATGCCGCCCGCGCCTCGGCCGCCCGCAGCAACGGCCCGCCCTCACCCCCGTCCCCCATCTCCCGCAGGGCGGGAGTGGGGCCGGGGGTGAGGGCCCATCCCCCGTCTCCCCCCGTCTCCCCTCTCCCGTG
>JACQGW010000367.1 GCA_016199325.1 Chloroflexota bacterium | reverse complement strand
GGCCCCCGGCCCCCGGCCCCCGGCCCCCGCCGGCGGCCTCGCCTCGGCCGGCTTGATCGCGCGGAACGCCGCCGTCGCCTGCTGGCCGAAGTCCCGGTACTCGCGCAGCGCCCGCACGAACGCCGCCGCCGACTCGAAGCGCTCATCCGGGCTCTTGGCCATCGCCCGCAGGACGATCGCCTCCAGCGCCGGCGGGATCCCCGGGCTGAGGGTGGTGAGCGGCTCCGGCGGCTCCTGGATGTGCTTGAGCGCGACCGCGATCGCCGACTCGCCGACAAAGGGCAGCCGCCCGGTGAGCATCTCGTACGTGACGACGCCGATGGCGTAGACGTCGCTGGCGGGGCCGGCGGGCTTTCCCTGGATCTGCTCCGGGGAGAGGTAGTGGATCGTCCCGATGATCTCGCCGGTGCCGGCCGAGCGCACGCTGGCGCCCAGCGCGCGGGCGATGCCGAAATCGGTGATCTTGACCCGGATCGCCTCGGGGCTTGGGAGCAAGCGCGCGGTGTCGTCGCCCACGGCCTGGACGAGGACGTTCTGGGGCTTGATGTCGCGATGGATGATCCCCTTGGCGTGGGCGGCGGCGACGGCTTCGCCGATCTGGATACCGACGTCGACGGCGCGCGCGATGGGCAGCGGCCCGTCCTGGAGCAGCTCCTTCAGGTTGCCTCCGTCGACGCACTCCATGATGAGACAGGGCCGGCCGTCGACCTCGGAGACGTCGTAGACGGCGACGATGTTCGGGTGGGAGAGCTGGGCGGCGGCCTGGGCCTCCTGGCGGAAGCCGTCCAGGAAGGGGGTATCGCCGGCGAACTGCTCGCGCAGGACCTTCATGGCGACCGTGCGGCCCAGCAGCGTATCCTCGGCCCGAAAGACGCGCGCCATCCCGCCCTCGCCGAGCGAGCCGACGATCCGGTAGCGCGTCCTGGTGACCTGGCTCAACACCGCTCCCCTTTCATCTCCAGTCGAGTCCGGTCGAGTCCGGTCGAGCACGTGGCGTATTCTACACCACTCTTAGGACTGACTCAACGGTCGGCGGTTACAGCCGTCGCCGTCGTACTGGTACTGGGCCAGCGTGCCGCCGATGGCGAGGATTGTCGTACTGGGGTTTACATAGGAGTCGTCCATGCCCTGGCAGGCGCCACCGGGGCATGAAAACCTGTTTTCACAGCAGATCTCATGATCGTGGTATACTTGAACCAGGTCGGTTGCTCCGACCGAAGGCACAGGAGCCGATCAGGATGCCGGAGCCAATCCTCCAGGTGGGCGGCCGGGCCGTCGTCGAGCGCCGGGAGCTGCCGGCGCTCTTCAGCGCCCTTCAGCGACGCGGGTATCGGGTTGCCGGGCCGACGGTCCGCGATGGGGCCATCGCCTACGACGAGCTGGCCTCGCCCGCCGACCTCCCCGTGGGCTGGACCGACGAGCAGGACGGCGGCAGATACCGCCTCAAGCGGCGGCAGGATGAGGCCGTCTTCGGCTACGGCGTCGGCCAGCACTCCTGGAAGCAGTTCCTCCATCCATCGGTCCTCCGTCTCTGGCGCGCCCGACGAGACGGCGGCGAAACCCGGTTCGAGATGGCGGTCGCGGAGCCCCCGAAGCGGGCGTTCGTCGGCGTCCGCTCGTGCGATCTCCACGCCATCGCCATTCAGGACAAGATCTTCACCGAAGGCCCCTACGTCGACCCGTTCTATCGGGCGCGCCGCGAGAACAGCTTCGTTGTGGCCGTCAACTGCGGCTACGCGACTCCCGGCACCTGCTTCTGCGTGTCGATGGGCACCGGTCCTCGGGCCACGCTCGGGTTCGACCTGGCTCTGACGGAGATCCTGGAGGCCGGCCGGCATGACTTCGTCGTCGATGTAGGCACCGATGCGGGCGCGGCCGTGCTGCGCGACGTTCCGCACCGGCCGGCTCAGCCGGAGGACCTCGAATCGGCCGAACGGGTCGTTTCGGAGACGGCCGCGCACATGGGCCGGACACTGGAGACGGCGGGCATCAAGGATCTGCTCTACGCCAATCTCGATCACCCGCGCTGGGACCAGGTGATCCGCCGGTGCCTGACCTGCGGCAACTGCACCATGGTCTGCCCGACCTGTTTCTGTTTCACGGTGGAAGAGGTGACCGACGTGACGGGGGCCGTCGTCGAGCGGGTTCGGCGCATGGACGTCTGCTTCACCACCGAGTTCACCTACACCGCGGGCAAGCCGATCCGCCAGAGCGCCAGGTCGCGCTATCGCCAGTGGCTCACCCACAAGCTCGGCATCTGGATCGACCAGTTCGGGATGTCCGGCTGCGTGGGCTGCGGCCGGTGCATCACCTGGTGCCCGGTGGGCATCGACATCACCGAAGAGGCCGCGGCGATCCGCGCGACCGACCGGAGAAGGGAGAGCGCACCGTGAGCGAGCGTTCGGTCTGGGATCTCCTGGTTGAGCATCCGTTTACGTCCGACTTGAGCGACGAGGATCGCCGCGCCCTCGCCGACCTGGCGACCATCAAGCGGTACCAGCCCGACGAGCTGATCATCCAGGAGGGACGGCCGGCGACGACGTTCTTCCTCATCGCCGACGGCCTTGTGGCCATCGAGCTCTTCCTGCCGGACCGGGGCGTACGGCGGCTGCAAACGGCCGGAGCCGGCAGCGCGGTCGGCTGGTCGTGGATGCTGGCGCCCAGTCGCTGGGAGTTCGACGTTCGGGCGCTGGAGCCGACGACGGCCGTGGCGCTGAACGGCGAGCGGCTGCGGGCGCTGTTCGACCGGGAATGCTGCCTGGGGCTCCAACTGACGCGCAAGCTCCTGGCCGTCGTCGCCGGGCGGCTGAAGGCGACCCGCCTCCAACTGCTCGACGTCTACGGGCCGCCCAAGGAGGCCGCCCGATGAGGTCGGAAGCCGCCGCGCCGGTCGCCAACCCCTATCTGCCGGCGGCGTTCCAGGTGATCGGCCGGCGGCGCGAGACCGGCGACACGCTGACGCTCCAGTTGCGCCCGCCGAACGGCGACCGTTTCCCATTTCAGCCGGGCCAGTTCACCATGATCGGTATCTCGGGCGTTGGCGAGGTGCCGATCTCCATCAGCGGCTCGGCGCAACGGCCGGAGGTCCTGGCGCAGACGATTCGCGCCGTCGGCGCGGTGACACGCGCTCTGACGTCGCTCGACGCAGGCGATCGGGTGGACGTCCGCGGCCCGTTCGGACGCGGCTGGCCGCTGGAGGAGGCGAAGGGGCGGGATGTGCTCGTCGTGGCCGGCGGCCTGGGCCTGGCGCCGCTGCGCCCCGCCATTCTGCACATCCTGGCCCACCGGGCGGCGTACCGGCGCGTCGTCGTGCTGTACGGCACGCGAACCCCGGCCGATCAGCTCTACCGGCGTGATCTGGCACAGTGGCGGGGGCGCTTCGACCTCGACACCCTGGTCACCGTCGACGCAGCCGACACGGACTGGCACGGCAACATTGGGGTGGTGCCGGCCCTGCTCGCCCAGGTCGAGAAACGCTTCGATCCGGCCAACACCGTCGCGATGCTCTGCGGTCCCGAGATCATGATGCACTTCACCCGACTCGAGCTGGAGAAGCGGGGCGTACACGATCACCACATCTACCTGTCGATGGAACGCAACATGAAGTGCGCGATGGGCTTCTGCGGCCACTGCCAGTACGGCCCGTACTTCATCTGCAAGGACGGCCCGGTGTTCCCGTATCACCGTATCGCATTGCTCTTCGAGACGCGGGAGATATGAAGTGCCGAACGAAACCGCAGAGGCGCGGAGGACGCAGAGAACGAGGTCAATGGTTTCTGGTTCATGGTTTGTGGTTGGGACGATGCTTCTCGAACCAGAAACTCGAGACCACAAACCAAGAAACCCATCTCTGCGTTCTCTGCGCCTCTGCGGTTCGTTTCGTCTCTCAAGGGAGTGACCCTCGATGTCAGACAGAAGCCGCCGAAAGCCGAAGCTGGCGGTGTGGAAGTTCGCCAGTTGTGATGGCTGCCAGTTGACACTGCTCGACTGCGAGGACGAGCTGCTGGCCATCGCCGGCTCGATCGAGATCGCCTACTTCGTCGAGGCGTCCCGGGCGATGGTCCGGGGCCCCTATGCCCTCTCGATTGTCGAGGGGAGCATCACGACGCCCCACGACGCAGACCGGATTCGGGAGATCCGGCGCCAGAGCACGTTCCTGGTTGCTATGGGCGCCTGCGCGACGGCCGGCGGGATCCAGGCCCTCCGGAACTTCGCCTCCGTGCGGGACTTCATGGAGGTGGTCTACGCCTCGCCGGAGCACATTCGCACGCTGGAGCGTTCGCTGCCCACGTCGGCGTACGTGCCGGTGGACTTCGAGCTGCCGGGCTGCTCGCCCAGCAAGGCGCAGCTCCTCGAGCTGATCACGGCCTTCCTGAGCGGACGCCGCCCGAACGTCCCCGGCCACAGCCTGTGTATCGACTGCAAGCGCAGGGGCATCGTCTGCGTCATGGTGGCCGAGGGAACGCCCTGCATGGGGCCGGTCACCCGGGTGGGCTGCGGCGTGCTCTGTCCGAGCTATCGCCGCGGCTGCTACGGCTGCTTCGGCCCGATGGCAACGCCCAATATGGCGAGCTTGAGCGCCTGGTTTCACCTGCTGGGGGTGGCACCCGAGAGCCTGGTGCGTCTGTACCGCACCTTCCACGCCTATGCACCCGCGTTCAAGGAGGCGAGTGAGCGGTATGCCACAGCAGCCACGCACGCTGACCATCAAGGTTGACGCGCTCACCCGCGTCGAGGGCGAGGGCGCGCTGTTCATCAAGGCGCGCGATGGGCAGCCCCAGGAGATCCGGCTGGTCATCTACGAGCCGCCGCGCTTCTTCGAGGCCTTCTTGCGGGGACGACAGTACGCCGAGGCGCCCGACATCACCGCGCGGATCTGCGGCATCTGCCCGGTGGCCTACCAGACGAGCGCCTGCAATGCGATGGAGAACCTGCTGGGCCTGGCGGTCTCCCCGGAGATCCGTCTGTTGCGCCGGCTCCTCTACTACGGCGAATGGATCGAAAGCCACACGCTCCACGTGGCGCTGCTGCACGCGCCGGACTTCCTGGGCTACGACAGCGTCGTCGACATGGCCAGGGACCACCCGGAGATCGTGCGCCAGGCGCTCCAGCTCAAGAAGACGGGCAATCAGTTGATGGCGCTGATCGGCGGGCGGCCGATCCACCCCATCAACGTCCGCGTCGGCGGCTTCTACTCGGCGCCGCGCCGGCAAGCCCTGGAGGAGATGCGGGACCCGCTGCGCCAGGCGCTGGCGATCGCGCAGGAGATGGCGCGCTGGGTGGCGGGGTTCGAGTTCCCGGACTTCGAGGAGGACTACGAGTTCGTCGCTCTCCGCCACGCCGACGAGTACGCCATCGTGGACGGACGCATCGTCTCCAGCCGGGGCATCGACGCTCCCGTCGACCGGTTCGACGACCTCTTCGTCGAGCAGCAGGTACACTATTCCACCGCCCTGCGCTCGTCGGTGCGGGAGCGTAGCAGCTACCTGGTCGGGCCGCTGGCGCGCTTCAATCTCAACTTCGAGCAGCTCTCGCCCCTGGCGAGGGAGGTCGCCCGCGCCGTGGGGATCGCACCGCCCGTGCGCAACCCCTTCAAGAGCATCGTCGTGCGAAGCGTCGAGGTCGTCCACGCGCTGGCCGAGTCTCTGGCGATTGTCGACCGCTACGAGCCGCCCGACCGGCCCTGGGTGGAGGCTCCGGTGCGGGCGGGCGTGGGCTACGGAGCCAGCGAAGCGCCGCGGGGAATCCTGTACCACCGCTACCGGATCGATCAGGCCGGCTCCATCGAGGATGCCCGGATTGTGCCGCCGACGGCGCAGAACCAGCAGCGGATCGAGGACGATCTCTGGCACTTCGCTCCCCGAGTGCTCGGCCTGCCGAAAGAGCGCGCCACGCTGCTCTGCGAGCAGGCCATCCGCAACTACGACCCCTGTATCTCCTGCTCGACCCACTTCCTGCGCCTGAACGTCGAGGACCTCTAACCGGCGAACAGCCGGACCGGGGTTTGGGGTTTGTTGTTTCTGGTTTCTGGTTCGAGGGTATCGGCGCAACCCCAAACTAGAGACCCCAAACCTCGTTCACGGCTTGTGGTTCGAGGAGCATCGTGGCAACCAGAAACCAGAAACCAGAAACCAGAAACCTCGTCTGCATCATCGGCGTTGGGAACGCACACCGTGGCGACGACGGAGTCGGCATCTGGGTGGCCCGCCGGATCGCCGCGGCCGGCTGGGCCGGCGTGGCAACCGTTGTCCTGAACGACCGCGACGGCACGGCGCTGCTCGCCGCCTGGCAGGGAATGGACGCGGCCTACGTCGTCGACGCGGTGGACGGCGACGTGGCGCCCGGCACGATCGTCCGGCTCGAAGTCCGACAGCAACCTTGGGGCGGGCTGCGAGCCCTCTCCAGCCATGGGCTGGGCCTGGGAGAGGCGGTTGAGCTGGGCCGCGCGCTGGGCATGCTGCCGGGGCGTCTGGTGATCTACGGCGTCGTCGGGCGGAGCTTCACGCACGGGGAGGGGCTTTCGCCGGAAGTCCTGAGAGCCGCCGAGCGTGTGGTGGGCCGCTTGCGCCGCGCCGTCGCGAGACGAGGACGATGACCGGGACGAGGTTGCCCAGGCGTTCACGATCTCACGGCCTCGCACACCGCACAGCGGCCCCCCAGTCGAACCCTCGCTCACGGCGGTGCAGCCCATGCCCTCCAGAGGCAGCAGTACGCGCCCCACCGGTCGAGGCCCGTCGCCGTCATGCGCGAACCTCCCGCGCTTCGCCCAGGGCGTTATAGAGCGCGCCCCAGACGGCCCCAAACAGCCAGGCGATCAGGGTGAACGTCACCAGTCCGACGACGAACCCGGCCGGCGTCACGAGCGGAACGCCCGCGGCGAGCAGGCTGAGGTTCAGGCCGTGTACCCAGGTCTGGAACAGCGCCAGGAAGAAGCTCGGCGCCAGCAGCGCCAGCACCGCGCACAGCACGTAGAAAGCGGCCGAAACTCCCGCCAGAGCGGTGGCGAAGGGAAAAACTCGGATCATGGTACACCTCCACGAAGAATGTCCGTCGGCCTTCTCGGACGGTCGAGAATGCGCCGCAGAAAGCAGACCATCACCTCAGGACGACCCGCTGTTGCGTCCATCCTCTCAGCTTTCCCTCAGTTGCGCTCTGCGCCGGTCGGCTCCTTGGATTGAGGCAGCGTTAGCCTTTTTTTCGTGCAACCAGTGTAGGGAATGACCG
>JACQGW010000357.1 GCA_016199325.1 Chloroflexota bacterium | reverse complement strand
GGGGTCAGGGGTCAGGGGACGGGGATCGGGCACCGAAACGCCACTCACGAGCCCTGGATGGCTCTGGCTCGTAGTAGGCGATCGAGCGCCGTGCCCCGCACACGCAAGCTCTGGCTGACTCTGGCCCGTGGTAGGCGCTTCAGCATCCGGCCCCCGACCCCCGGCCCCTGACCCCTGAGCCAGAAACCCGGCGATCGCCGTCCCCAGTCCGAGGACGCCGTAGTTTACGACCCCGGCCCAGGTGCCGGTGGTGGCGAAGCCGGCCGCCAGGCCCAGCAGCAGGGCGCCGCCGACGAGGTGCGCAGCCAGGGCAGGGAGCCCCCTGATGATGGACGCCGCTGCGCTGATGAGCGCGCATCCGGCGAGCAGGAACGCGACACCCCACCATGCAAGGTATGGCTGGATCGGGGCGTAGGCGGCGGCGCTGAGCTGGTGTGGTGCCACGAGCATCAAGGTGCTGATCGTGGCGCAGAACACGCCGACCGCCAACTGAAGACTGCCAAGCCCCAGGCTTCTCGACGATGTAGTCACGCGCTGCATAGCCACTGCCACAGCAAATCCCGAGCCATGACCAGATGCGACGAGCAGTCGCCGGGCTCAAGAACTGCCACACACGAGCATAGGGCGCCGGCACCGATCTGTCAACGTCTGCCCGGCCCTCTGTGTGCCCGGCCCTCCAGCCATTGACGAACAACGGATAGCAATGTAGAGTGACGATGAGATGGTTTGCAGCGGAGAGCGGCAGTAGATGAAGGTCGAGCTTGCCTACGGCCGGACGGGGCTCACCGTCGAGCTGCCCGACGGCGTGACCGTCGTCGAGCCGCAACACGTGCCGGCCGTCGCCGACGAACGGGCGGCGCTGCTGGACGCGCTCCGGCGGCCCAGGGGAACCCGGCCGCTTCGGGATCTCGTCGGCCCGAACGATACGGTGGCCATCGTCGTTCCCGACATCACGCGTCCGTGCCCGACCGACCGCATCCTGCCGCCGCTCCTCGACGAGCTGGCGGCGGTCCCGCCCGAGAGCGTCCTCCTGATCAACGGCACCGGCATGCACCGGCCCAGCACGGACGAGGAGCTGGCGCAGATGCTGGGCGCCGAGGTGGTCGCGCGCTACCGCGCCGTCAATCACGACGCCCACGACGCGGCCGCGCTCGCCTACGCCGGCACTACCCGGCACGGCAACGCGGTGTGGGTCAATCGACAGTACCTGTCGGCGTCGGTCAAGATCCTCGTCGGCTTCATCGAGCCGCACTTCTTCGCGGGCTTCTCCGGCGGCGGGAAAGCGGTGCTGCCGAGCATTGCCGGTGCCGACTCGATCATGCGCAACCACAGTGCCCGCCTGATCGGCGACCCTCGGGCGACGTGGGGCGTGACCGCCGGGAACCCGATCTTCGAGGAGATGCGTGAGGCGGCGCTGATGACCCGGCCGACGTTCATCGTCAACGTGGCCATCAACCGCGACAAGCGCATCACGGCGGTCTACGCCGGCGACCTGGTCGCCGCCCACGACGCCGGCACCGCCTTTGTTCGGGCGACCGCTATGCAGGCGGTCGCCAAGCCGTTCGACGTGGTCGTCACGACGAACGGCGGCTATCCGCTGGACCTGAACCTCTACCAGGCGATCAAGGGGATCGCGGCAGCGGCCCGGATCGTGCGAGACGGTGGTGCGATCGTCGCGGTGGCCGAGTGCCGGGAGGGTGTGCCGGCCTTCGGCCAGTACCGCGAGCTTCTGCGTCGAGCGGGCTCGCCCGCCGCCGCCCTGGAGCTGATCCACCGGCCCGGGTTCTGCCAGGACGATCAGTGGCAGGTCCAGATTCAGGCGATGGTGCAGCGGCGAGCCGAGGTCTTCGTCTATTCGACGTTGCCGCCCGACGAGGTGCGAGGTGCCTGGCTGACGCCCATCGACTCCGTCGAGCGGACCGTCGAGCAGTTGGGGCGTCGCCTCGGGGCGGCCACCCGGATCGCGGTGCTGCCGCAGGGGCCGCTCACGATCCCGTACGTTGCGGCGGACGCGAAAACTGCCGTGGCAGAGAGCGGTCTGGTATAATACAGCCGCGCAATTGGTCGTCGGTCGTCCGATCTCCCGACGACCTAGACTGCGTGAAGGAGGCCATCGTGATCGACAGAGACCGGCTGCGCCGAGAAATCGAAGACGCGCTGGAGGAAGAAAACGCCAACTGGCTACGGGAGGACCTCGAGCGCTACTGGCAGGAGACCGGACTTTGCCTTCAGACGCTGCTCCCCCCGCTCGCTCGGTCGCTAGAGGGTATCGTCGAGACCCTGGCCGATGAGCACCTCGGCCGCCGCCGGACGGGTCGGATCGACCTGCCGATCGATCGGGTCCTCGACTTCGGCCTCGCCTGCATGCTGGACGGCTTCGGCTCCGGCGTGCTCTGGCGGCATAACACCGACGTCAAGACCCTGCCGACGTGCCAGCACGCGGACGAGCCGCCGCCGCCGCCGCCGTCGCGCCGCCTCCGCCGCAAGATATCGCCGGCGCCACCCGACGAAGAACGGCCCCAGCGCCGCCGGCGCCGGCTGGGGCGGCTCGACCCCCAGGGGCGCCAGGAGCACCAGGAATAATCCAGGAAGCATCCAGAAAGAATCAAGGGGCGGACCAGACGGTCCGCCCCCGCCGCGCCTGGAGCGATTCGAGTGACTGGCGCGGTGCCCAGAGACCACGAACCAGAAACCAGAAACCCCAAACCAGAAACCTCCCATCCTGGCGGTGCGGCCGCTCTCGCCAGCGTAGCCGTTTGCGTGTACAATACAGGGGATTCTTGGAGAACAGGAGAGCACCGATGGCCGGGCCTCGTCGCGACGCCAACCCTCGC
This sequence comes from Chloroflexota bacterium, assembly GCA_016199325.1. Next base: position 3,316 of record JACQGW010000357.1, on the reverse strand, counting down.
CCCGACTTGCTTCGACTGCGCAATCAGCTCCGCAAACAGGAACGCCTCGAAGAAATGCGCCCACTGGCCGCCGGCGACCGGGTGACCCTGATCGACGACGTGCCGGAGAACCCCAACCTCTCGCCGGGGCGCGAGGGGCAGCTCGTCGCTCTGCTCGCCGGCAACATGGCCCGGGTCGATTTCGAGGCGACGCCGGACGACCAGACCGTCCGCAAGGTGATCATCCCGATGCGCCACCTCAAGCGGGCGCCAAAGCGGGCGGCAAAGCAAGCTTGATCGTCGCCGATTGGGAGCGGGTGAGCGATTAGCAGGCGACCTGGTGGCTATCGCTTCCTCTCGGCCGAAGAGCTCCAACAATCGCTTCGCGAGCGGTCGATCGGCGGTGCGGCGATCGACCGGGCGTTGGCGGTGCTTGCCGGACCGGATCCGGCCGGCGTACTCACTGCGCCGATCGAGGAAGATGTGGCGCACACAGAACGGTCATGGGTGAGAACTTCCTGCGTGTCTTCCGCGCCGCCTGGACGCCTCTCAGGCAGGCCTGATTGACGCTATCGAAGCAGCCTGCTAGACTCTATCGCAGGGTGATGGCGACAGACGATTCTGGGGAGCTGCCGGCGCTCTTCCGCCGGTTTCCGGAGCTGCGCGAGCGGGTGGCGTGGCGCCGGATCGTCGAGGCGCCGACGCCCGTCGTCCCCCTGAGCACCCTTGGCCGCCGGTTCGGCCTGACGCTCCTGGTGAAACGCGACGACCGCTCGGCAACGCCCTACGGCGGCAACAAGCCGCGCAAGCTCGAGTTCCTCCTCGCCGGCGCCCTCTCCCGTCGATCCCGGCGCATCATCACCTTCGGCGCCCGGGGCTCACACCATGCCCTGGCCACGGCGCTTTACGGCCGCCAGTTCGGCCTCCGGGTCACGGCCATTCTCATCCCCCAGCCGGACGACCCCGCCGTCCGGCAAACGCTGGCGCTGACCCGCCGCCATGCCGATCGCGTCGCGCTGGTCGGCTCATCTCCGGTCGCCGCCGCCATTGCCCTCCGCCACTGGCTGCTCGGCGTCGTCGAGGACGGCCGACCGCCCACCGTCATCCTGCCGGGTGGCTCAACGCCGCTCGGCACGCTCGGCTACGTCAGCGCCGCCTGCGAGCTGGCCGAGCAGATCGCGGCCGGCGAGGCGCCCGTCCCGGACGCCATTTTCGTCGCCGCCGGCTCCAGCGGCACCGCCGCCGGGCTGCTCGCCGGCGCTCGGTTGCTCGGCCTGCCCTGCCGGATCGTCGCCGTGCGGGTCAGCGACTACGTTCGGGTCGACGCGGCGGCCATCGCCGGCCTGGCGAACCGAACGATCACTCTCATGCGCCGCGCCGGCGCGTCGATCACGGCCGCGCCGCTGACGGCCGCCGACGTCGAGGTGCTGGAGGGCTACATCGGGCGCGGCTACGGCTACCGGACCGACGAGGCCGACCGGGCCGCCCGGCTCCTGGCCGAGAGTGAAGGGATCGTCCTCGACCACACCTATACCGCCAAGACCATGGCCGCCGTCCTCGACGCCGGCACGACGGGCCGCTACGGCAGGACCCTGCTCTTCTGGCATACCTATGGCTTGCCCGCGAACGAACCTTCTGGTACTATTCGGGTATAACCGAATGCGGGAGGTTCCCCTATGAATCGCGAACCAGCCCGCGGACGCCGGCCGCGTCAGGTGTCGCACGAGAAACTGGCCGTGTCGTTGCCCCGCAATCTGGCCCAGGCAGCGCGCGCGGAAGTTCAGGCAGGGCAGGCGCCCTCGCTGAGTGCGCTCATCGCGGCCGCCCTCGCCGAGAAGCTCGAGCGCGACCGGTTGCAGGAGGTGCTCGACGAGATCTTCTGCGAACAGTCGATGACCGAGGAGGAGCGTGCGTGGGCCGACCGGTTGCTCGAGGGATAACCTTCGACGCAGGCGCGTTGATCGCCTTCGAGGCTCGTCGGCGCGCCGTTGCCGTGCTGATTCAACGCGCAAAGGATCAGGGCGCGCCGATCGTCGTGCCGGCCGGGGCACTGGCGCAAGTCTGGCGAGATGGTGCCCGGCAGGCACGGCTCGCCGCCTTGCTGAGCGCCCGGAACGTGCGTGTCGAGGACTTCACGGCGTTACGAGCCAGAGCAGCAGGTGAGTTGTGTGGCCGCCGCGGCACGTCGGATGTCGTCGATGCCTCGGTCGTGCTCGCTGCGCGCGGACACGGCGGGCTCGTCGTCACCAGTGATCCCGACGATCTGCTACAACTTGATCCCAGCCTCACCATCGTCCAGGTCTGATCCGCCACGTCCCAATTCGCCCGGCCGGCAGCGCGAACCGGCGGTCGCCCGGTCCCTGATCGCTCTCGTCCAGCGCGAGCCGGCGGATCTCCCCGTCCGCCAGCACCTCGCCGGTGGCGGCCTCGTGGTCGTCGGGGTTGTAGAGCCGGAGGACGACGCCGCCGCCATCCTCGGCCGGCTTCAGGGCCGCCCAGGCCAGATCAGATCCCTCCACCGTTAGTCGACCGTTCAACCGCCCTGCCGTCCCAGCGTCGCCCAGGTGCCCGGGCGTTCGGTACTCCTGCGAAGCGCGCAGCAATGCGGCCGGCGTCGGCCGGCCGAGCTGGAGCGCGTAGGCAAACCGGTGCGTGCCGATGCACTGGGCGGCCGGAACTTCCAATGGTGGCCCGGCGTGGCCGGGGCGGGTCCACATGTCGTCCCGTGAGATCAGGCCAACACAGCGCAGCAGCGTCAGCGCCAGCACGGTCCCATCGGCCGTCTCCCAGGTCTCGTATTCCGGCAGGCCCTGCGTGAGCAGCACGAGCCCGCCGACGGCGACCGCGCCGCCCGTGTGCTGGGTGGGACACGGCGGCTCACGCCAGGCGAGCTTCGGCTTCGGCGACTGAAGCGGCCGGCGGACGACGGCGAACGGGCTCTCGGCCAGCACCGTAGACGCCGGCTCGGCCGGGAAGAGCACTCGGAGCCGGTGGTCCTCGGCGCGATTGACGAGCTCCGTCTCGAGCTCGACGCGGTCGATCTGCCGCCACAGGCGGACCCGCGTCACCATCGGGCAGCGCACGATCCCGACCCGCCGGCCCTGCTCGACCCGCCCCGGCAACACCAGCGTCCGCCGGATCTCGATCTCGGCAAAGACCGGCCCCCGCGCCAGCAGGCGAATGCGAGGCGCGCCTTCACCCCGCTCGCTCCGCTCGCCTCCCCTCTCCCGCTCCGCGGGAGAGGGGCCGGGGGTGAGGGTCCGCTCCCCCGTCTCCCCTCGCCCGTGCGCGGGAGAGGGGCCGGGGGTGAGGGCATACCCCGGCGTCTCCCCTCGCC
>JACQGW010000365.1 GCA_016199325.1 Chloroflexota bacterium | reverse complement strand
GGCCTGGGCAAACTGGTTCAACTGTTCGCGCGTAAAGGCCCCGGGAGGCAGCGAATGGCTGCTCACGAACTTCGGCATCTGACTCACCTCCTTTCCGTTCCGTCTCTCTCGCGTGAGCGTTTGGTGAATGGGCTTGTTGTCCGCTGCCATGGGTAGACCTCTCCCCGCAGCCGACCAGGCGACTCAGACTACCGTGGCTTCCGCACGTCCTCCTTCCGCGCGTCCCCTTTCCGCCCACCCGGCAGTTGTGCCCGCAGGAAGGCGAACAGATCCTCCAGTGAGGCGAAGTAGCGCTGCTCGCCGCTCTGAATGTGCTCGATCTGGACCGTCCATTCCCGATCGAGCGTCTGGTCCCGCCAGAGGCGGATGAAATACGAGGCGTAGTCCGGCTTGGGCTTCACCAGTGTCCTCTACCGCTACTGTACGGCGATCCCCGCCCAGACGAAGGTGCCGAGCGTCAGCCTTTCGTCACGACTTTGCGCTCGAAGGGCCGTGACCAGGGCGTGACCGATCATGTGTCCGGCCGATGGCGAGAGTGGTCGCGGGGGGTGAGCTGCCGGTGGATGCGGGGAGCGGATTGGAACGGATAGCTGTCGGCGGAGGGACGCGCCCAGCGAGCCGGGGTGGGGGCAGGCGCCGCCTACCGTGGCAGCGTCATCTCGACCCGGAAGCCTTCCTCGGCGGCTGGGCCGGCGTGGAACTTGCCGCCCAGCGCCTCCGCGCGCTCCCGCATCCCGCGAAGGCCAAACCCAGGCGTTGCCTCGCCGCCGCGCCCGTCGTCCTCCACCCGCAGCGTGACGGCCCCCGGCGTAAAGCGCAGCATCACCGTCACCCGGCTCGCCGCGGCGTGGCGGCTCACGTTGGTGAGCGCCTCCTGGGCGGCGCGATAGAGGGGAACGCCGAGGAAGGGGGGTAGCGGCACCGTTTCACCTTCGATTCGCCAGACGGTTTCGATCCGGATCGTGTCCCGGAACCGCGCGATCAGATCGGCGATAGCCTCGGGCAGCGAGAAGGTTTCCAGCGCATCGGGACGCAGCGCCCTGACCACCCGGCGGAGATCCCGAAGCCCTTCCTTGACGAGCGCGCGGCCGCGCTCACCGGCCTCTCGGCGCTCTTCGCCCCGGTCGTCGGGTAGCCGGCGGAGGAGCTCCAGTTGCACGTCCAGCGCGGTCAGCGTGTGGCCCAGAGTATCGTGAATCTCTCGGGCCAGGCGGGTGCGCTCCTCGGCGACCGTTAGCGCCTCGACCTGGGAGGCGTAGTACTCCAGTCGCCGGTGCGCCTGGCTGAGCTCGGCGAGCAGTCGCTCCACCTGCGCCCGCTGGTCCTCCTGGCGCAACAGCAGGGCCGCAGCGACGGCCAGCATCAAGTACACCGGGAGGCTCGCCAGCACGGTCAGTCCGCCGGCCTCCCAGCCCTGGAGCGAGAGCGCGATGGCCAGCGATACGGCGATGATGCCGGCAACCCAGGCGACCACCCAGCGCGGCCGGATGACCGCCAGACTGCCCTCGACGGCCGCCAGGTAGAAGAACAGCGTGGCCGGGTCCCGCAGCACCACGGCGAGGGCGACGACCAGGCCGGTGCCCACCAGTGCCCACGGCAGAACGGCCCGAACAGGCGCGTGGAACGGCAGGCGACTCCAGAGGATGTAGCGCGCCGCCAGCGCCGACGAGAGGAGCACGTAGAGCGCCAGAGCGGTGGCGTCGAGCGGTTTCGCCAGCGTGGCCGGCTCGATGGCCGAAACGGCGACAACGTAGGCGGCGCCCGTCAGAAAGATGGCGCGCGATTCATAGCGGCGGGCGGCGTCGAAGACGGACGGCGTCGCCTCACTCACCCAGCAAGCCCCATTCGACGGCCAGGCGGACCGCCCGGGCGCGATCGCGTGCCCCCAGCTTCTGGATGACCCGGCTGACGAGGTTCTTCACCGTCCCCTCGGCCAGCGAGAGCCGGCCGGCGATCTCGGCGTTGGTCAGCCCCGCCGCCATCAACCTCAGTACGTCTCGCTCCCGGTCCGTCAGCCGCTCCGCCAGCGCCGGCTCGGCCGGCCGCCCGTTTGCCAGGGAGGTCAGCCGGCGAATGACCTTCTGCGTCACAGCCGGGTCCAGGATGGACCGGCCGCTGTGAACGGCGCGGATGGCCTCGGCCAGGTGGTCGGGATCGGCGTTCTTCAAGAGATAGCCCGCCGCCCCGGCCCGCAGGGCCTCGAAGACGTATTCGTCGTCCTCGAAGGTGGTCAGGACGATGACCCGAACCGCCGGGTAGTTGGCGCTGATGGCGCGGGTGCAGGCGACGCCGTTCATCCCCGGCATGCGGACGTCCATCAGCACGACGTCGGGGAACTCCTCGGCCACGAGCGCCAGCGCCTCGCGCCCATCGGCCGCCTTGCCGACGACGGAGAGGTCGGGGACGAGCGCCAGCAACGACGCCAGCCCCTCACGGACGAGCGTCTGATCGTCGACGACGGCGACGCGGATCGGGGCCACCGGAACGACCTCCCAAACGCACCGGGACGCGGACGGCCGACCCGTCCGGCAACCGGCGCCGGCTGACGACCTCCCAAACGCACCGGGACGCGGTCCGCCAGGTCCAGGTCCGCCGATTCGCGCCGATGCCGAAGCGACGGACCTTCTCAGGATCGTGAGGTCGGGGCCGGCGTCGAGTAGCGCGGCAACCTCACAACGGGTTTGGTCGCTTCTGCAGGAGAGCCGCCAGAACCTCCCGGTAGGAGGAGGATTCAAGTGCTAGATTGGTTGCTGCGGTTGAACATACCCATCCGCCGCTCGGTCGACGACCGGCGCGAGCCAGCGCCTCACATGCGGCATCACACACGAGTCGATGAGCGCCAGGACAGGAAAAGGTCCACCCGCGCCCCGTAGCTCAACTGGCTGTACCACGTTGCTGTTCCCACGGCTTTCTCCCAACCCAATTGTTGCTAGGTGGCGGAGTTTCCTCTCCGACGTCGAAGGGATCGAGGTCCGCCAGGGTCTGCGCCTCGCGCTCCTTGAGCTGAGAAACGAGCGGGCTGCATAACATTCGGTCAACAGACTCTGAGGAGATAAGCCACCGCCCGCCACGGCGAACGCCGTCCAACAGACCCTCGCTGGCCCACCGCTTGATCGTGTTGATCGACCGAATGCCCAGGGCACGCGCCGCTTCGCCCGTGGTCATCAAGGGGGCAGATCGGGGCCGATCAGCTTCATCATGAAGCGTCTCGATGATCTCGCCGACATCCTCGACAAGGTCTATCTCACCACGCTGTCGCAGCTCTTCAGAGAGCCGCTTGAGCTTGTGCTCGATCCGCTCAGCGTTGAGCATTGCTGGCTCCTCTCTCACGCTCCTCACTCGATTCTACGCGCTCCAGGCCAGGACCGTCAAGATCGTTCCAAACATCTGTACCGTCATGTGGCGGCGTCGATCGATGTCTGTCTGGCCTGCTCATCGCCCAGCAACCGTCCATGCCCTGGCAGCGCCACGGGGGATGAAGATCCATTTGCGTACCAGGAGGAAACGCCATGGTCAGGACCCCAGATCCACCGCGATCGCCTCCGTCACGCCAACCTCCTCTGTGCTCACCCGGCACCGATACGCCCAGACCTCTACGCCGGCCGCCGCGGCCGCGCGCAGCTCGTGGCCGAAGAGGGGATCGGCCTGGTCGTGGGGGCGGAAGCGCACGGCGTCTGCTCGCTGGACGACGAAGACGACGGCGGCGCGGTAGCCCTGGGCGGTGGCCGCGACCAGGGTGCGGAGGTGGCGGCGCCCACGCTCGGTCGGCGCGTCGGGGAAGAGGGCGGTACACTGCTCGACCAGCGTGATCGACTTCGTCTCGATCAGCCAGCGATCCCCGCCGTGCTCGACCAGCAGGTCGAGGCGGCTGTCGCCCCAGTACACCTCCTGCTGAAGGGCCGTGGAGCCCTGGAGGAGCGGCACGATCCCCTGCTCGACGGCCTCGGCGAAGAGGGCACCGGGCAAGCGGGCATCGGCGCTGACCAGGATACCCCCGAGGTCGACGAGGGCAAGGTCGTAGCGGGTCCGGCCGCGCCGTGCCGGCCGGGGCGCCAGATGAACGGCCGCGTTCGGGACCATCAGCTCACGGAGGCGGCCGGAGTTGGCGAGGTGGGCCAGCTCCGGCCGTCCCGCCACCTCGACGAGCACGACGAAGCGGTTCAGGCGCTGAAGGAGGCGCCCCGGCACCAGGGTTTCGGCGAAGCGCACCGGCGTATCCTACCACAACCGATGGTGGGAACTCGTGGGGGCTCGTAGGAGCTCGTGGAGGCTCGG
>JACQGW010000364.1 GCA_016199325.1 Chloroflexota bacterium | reverse complement strand
GCATGACAGGAGTCCCCTGAAAAAAGGCTCTTTGGCGCGATTCAAGCACCGATTTCACGAGTGTTTCCGCCAGTCGGATACGCGCGACCCGGCTTTTTTCAGGGGACTCATGACAGGAGTCCCCTGAAAAAAGACTCTCTGGCGCAGTTCACGCGCTGATTTCACGGCTGTTTGCGCCAATCGGATACGCACGATTGGCCTTTTTTCAGGGGACTCATGACAGTGCAGGGCTGCCCGGCGTGTTTCTGCAATACTTCGTACACTACCTTATGCTCAGCCTGAGAGACGTGGAGACGGTCACCATGCTCTTTGACTTGCTCTTTGACTTCCATACGCACAGCTTCCTGAGCGACGGCGTGCTTTCGCCCGTCGAGCTGGCCCGCCGGGCACACGTGCGGGGGTATTCGGCCATCGCCATCACCGACCACGTCGGCCTCGGCAACCTCGAGCCCGTTCTGTCCCAGGTCGTGCTCGACTGCCGCCTGATCTGCCGGCACTGGCCGATTCTGGCGATCCCCGGCGTCGAGCTGACGCACGTCCCGGCGGCATCGATCGCCGAGCTGGCCGCCCGGGCGAAGCAGGCGGGCGCCCGAATCGTCGTCGTCCACGGCGAGACCGTCGTCGAGCCCGTCGAGCCCGGCACGAATCGGGCGGCCATCCGCTGCCCGGACGTCGACATCCTGGCGCACCCCGGCCTGATCGCGCCGGAGGACGTCGCCCTGGCGGCCGAGACCGGCACCTATCTGGAGCTCACGCCCAAGCGGGGTCACTCCCTGGGCAACGGCCGGCTCGTCGTCCAGGCGCGCGCCCACGGCGCCCGGCTGCTCGTCAACTCGGACACGCATCTGCCGGAGGACCTCCTGACACCCGACTTCGCCCGCACCGTCGCCCTCGGCGCCGGCCTGCGAGACGACGAGCTGGCCGGCGTGCTGATCGAGCAGCCCCGATCACTCCTCGCTAGACTTGGGCTGGCGATGCGGGCGTAGGGTAGTCGCCCCATCAGGTGGCACCCTTCTTGCCCTCTCTCCGACTGAACTCGCCACTGCCGGCGCGGTCGGTGCTCGCGGAGCCGAGCGCCCGGGGCCCGTCCGGCAGTCCATCGCCGAGAGTCGGAGTCGGAGCTGAAGGTGATCTTTCGCACCCGTCTGGCGGCTCGGGGCGCCGCCGCTGCCATCCTCATGCTCAGCCTGATATTGCCAAACCGAAGCACACCCACCCTCCAGAACGGGCTGCCGGCGCCGGTGCCGACCGTCGACGCAGCCGGCGAATACGTGCCCGGCGAGATCGTCGTCAAGTTCCGGTCGGGGACCGCGAGCAGCCTCCAGGCCGGCGTCCACGACACCGTCGGCGGCCAGCAGGGCCGCCACATCGACGGGCTGGGGGTCGACGTCGTCGCCGTGTCCCAGGGTGTCGGCGCGGCGCTGGCCGCCTATCGGCGATCGCCGCACGTCCTCTACGCCGAGCCCAACTACCTCATCCGAGCCCAGGTCGAGCCCAACGACCCGAAGTACGCCGTCCAGTGGAACCTCCCGCGGGTCGAGGCGCAGTTCGCCTGGGATCTGGCGGCCGGCGGCGACGGCACCGTGATCGCAGTGATCGACACCGGCATCGCCCCGGACCATCCCGACCTGAAGGCGAAGCTGCTGCCCGGCTACAACGTCTTCCAGCGCAACGACGCGACGGCGGATGACCTCGGCCACGGCACCCACGTCGCCTCGATCGCGGCGGCGGCCGGGAACGACGCCATCGGCATGGCCGGGGTCTGCTGGAGCTGCCGCATTCTGCCGGTCAAGGCGCTGGATTCGGTCGGGACCGGCACCGCGGCCGGCGCCGCCGACGGTATTCGCTGGGCCGTCGACCACGGAGCCAGAGTGATCAACATGAGCTGGGGCATGGTGAACCGCTCCGAAGTGCTCGCCGAGGCGATCGCCTACGCCCGCAGCCGCGGGGTGGTGCTCGTGACGGCTGCCGGCAACATGGGTAACGACACGGTCTTCTATCCGGCCGCGTTCGAAGGCGTCATCGGCGTGGGCGCCACCGACCGGGACGACCGCATCGCCCCCTTCTCGAATCACGGCGACTTCGTCGCCCTTGCGGCGCCGGGCGTGCAGATCGAGGGAGCGGAGCCGAAGGGCGGCTACGTGACCCTCTCCGGCACGTCGATGGCCGCTCCCCACGTCGCCGGGGCAGCGGGCCTCATGCTCTCGGTTCAGCCGGCGCTGACGGCCGAGCAGGTCGGGCAGATTCTTCTTTCAAAGAGCGAGGATCGCGGCGCGCCGGGGCGAGACCCCTACTACGGCGCCGGTCGTCTCAACGTCTTCCGCGCGGTCGCCGCCGCCCAGCCGACGTCGGTTCCGCGACGGTTCCGGGTCTACTTGCCGTCCATCGGCAAGTAATGCACCGACCATTCGTCTGTCATGCTGAGTCGCTCGGTCTGTCATGCTGAGCCGCTTGGTCTGTCATGCTGAGCCGCAGCGAAGCATCTCCCCAGGCGTTCCCCGTTTGGGCCGAGGAGATGCTTCGCGTGGTCTCAGGGGAACGCCCTCACCCCGGCCCTCTCCCACTGAGAGGGGGGACGGAGGAAGCCCCCCGACCCCCGACCCCTGGCCTTTCTGGGGTAGGTTTTCTGGAG
>JACQGW010000363.1 GCA_016199325.1 Chloroflexota bacterium | reverse complement strand
CGGCGTCGGCGTCGGCGTCGGCGTCGCCGGATAGGCGGTCCGCTCGACGGCGAGGTCGTAGCCGGTGCCGTGGCCGAAGATGCCGCCGTTGTACTGCCGGACCTGGATGTACCACGTCTCGGTCGCCGTCGGGTCGGGCGAGAAGAAGGTGCGGTCGACCATCGACCGATAGCTGCCGAAGACGTCGTCGTTGAAGGCGACGACGTCCTCTTTCAGCTTCTGGCCGTCCGTGTCGGTCACGAAGCGGGTCACCTTAAGGTACGTGTCGGCGTTGGTGCCGAGATTCGCCGTCTCGATCACGTACTTCGTGTTCGCCCGGACGGTGATCTTGAACCAGTCCTCGTCGTAGCCGAGGTCGAAGTTGAGGTTGGTCTCGGTGATCCGGTTCGAGGCCCGCGGATTGGCGCCGTCGAGCCGCGCCGTCAGGTCGAGGGCGTGGCCGGCGTCGTTGTTGCGGTCGGCGAAGGCAACGTTGTCACGCACGTCCGGCGTCACGGTCGGCGTTGGGGTAGCCGTATTGGTCGCCGTCGGCGTCGAAGTTGGCGTGTGGGTCGCCGTCGGCGTATGGGTCGCCGTCGGCGTGCTGGTGCTGGTCGGCGTGTCGGTTGGCGTGCTGGTCGGCGCCAGCGTGCCCGTCGGCGTCTGGGTCGGGGTGGGCGTCTCGGTCAGCGTCGGCGTGCTCGTTGGCATCGACGTCGGGACGATGGCCCGGTAGCTCAGCCGGTACTCGTTGCCGAAGCCGCCGGCATCCAGGTTGTAGTGATTGACCCTGACGTAAACGGTCTGGCTGACGTCGGCCGTCCAGATGATCCGGGAGTCGTAGGCATAGGGCAGATAGTCGTCGTTGAAGCGGATGGTCTGGAGCGTCCCCGCCACGGTCGTCGTGATCAGCACGGTTAGCTTGGTGTCGGCGAGCGCCCCGAGGGCGAACGTCGTAAACTCGTACCTGGTGCCGGGCACCGCCTTGAACTTCAGCCAGTCCTCGTCGCCGCCGCGGTGGAAGTTGTGCTGCTCGGCGAGCAGTGACCCGGTGGGCGTGATGAGGCGGGCCGCCTCCAGGCTGTCGTCCACCTCGTAGGCGTCAGGCGGCAACTCAGGGATGGGCGTCCTGGTGGGCGTCGCCGTCCTCGACGGCGTCGGCGTCCGGCTGGGCGTCGGCGTCTGAGTTGGCGTGTTGGTGACCGTCGGGGTCAGCGTGGGTGACGGAGTACCGGTAAAGGTCGGCGAAGGCGTGCTCGTGTTCGTCGGCGTGCTCGAATACGTCGGAGTCGGGCTTGGCGTCCTGGTCGGCGTCGGCGTGGGCGTCGGCAGGATCTCTGTGATCTCGGCGTAGAAGTCGTACTGGGTGCCGAGGCCAAACGAGCCGAAGAGGTCGCGAATGCGGACGTAGTAGGTCCCGCTCGCGCCAAATGGCGCCCGCCAATCGAAGCCGGCGTACCGCTGCGCGTCCGGGGTGCCGGGGTAGAGGTCGTCGTTGAAGGCGACGGGCGGCGCGGTGGGGTCGCGGTACAGCCCGATGGTCATGTCGGACGCCGTGCCGTAGAACTCGTCGGCGATGGCGGTGAACCGGTAGACGGCGCCGGGGATCACCTCGAACCGATACCAGTCGTCGTCACCCCACCAGTCGAAATTGCGAGCCGAGCGAGTGTCTCGCCGATTCGAGCCTGTGAGCGACAGCAGTCTCGCATCCGCCGCGCGGTCGTTGCGCTCGTCGGCGTCCGGCGCAAAGACCGGAATCGGCGTCTCGGTCGCCGTGGCCGTCGGCGTGTTCGTCGCGGTCGGCGTGTTGGTAGCCGTCGGCGTGTTGGAGGCGGTCGGCGTGCTCGTCGGCGTGGACGTCTCGGTCGGCGTTGCGGTGGGCGACCGTGTGCCGGTTGGCGTCCGCGACGGCGACGGCGTCTGCGTGGGCGTCGCCGTCGGCACACCGACGATGGTGACGGCGATCTTGTAGATATTCGCCGAGAAGAAGGCCGGGCTGAGGCTCTGAACCCGGACAAAGAAGTAGCCAGGCGCATCGGCAAACCGGGTGATCGCCGGCGGCATGACGGCCTGCGGCTCGAAGGCATCACCAGCGATGATGCTGGGAGCGATCGGGCCGACGACCGGCGGCGACTGAATCGTCGTCGAGACGGTGCTCGTGAAGAGCGTGAGCACCGGCAGAACGCCCGCGCCCAGGTCGTAGGTCGCGATGCGATAGGTGTAGCCGGCCTGGACCGCGAGGTAGACCCAGTCGGTATCGCCGGGCAGGTTGAAGTTGTGCTGCTGCGGGAAGCCATCCGTCGTGATCAGTTTCGCCAGGCTCGGCTGGTCGTCGATCTCGAAGGCATCCGGCGGCACCGGCGTGGCCGTCGCCGTGGGCGTCCTGGTCGCCGTGCTGGTCGATGTGGGCGTGCTCGTCCTAGTTACCGTGTGCGTCGGTGTGCGCGTCGGCGTCGAGGTGTTCGTCACTGTCGGGGTGTTCGACGCTGTCGAGGTGTTGGAGGCCGTTGGCGTCGGGCCCTCAGTCGGCGTGTCGGTCGGCGACGGCGTGTACGCCACCGTCAGCGTATCGGTTGCCGTCCGTGTGCTCGTGGCCGTCCGTGTGCTCGTGGCCGTCGGCGTTGCCGTGGCCGTCGGCGTCGGCGTCGGCAGCGACTCCACGCTGAGCGACAGGTTGTAGCGCGTCGTGCCGGCGCTCCCGTCGTCGGCGACGGCCGCGCTGACGTGGCTGACGCGGACGTAGATCTGCCCCGCCTTGCTCTGGGTATCGGCCACGTAGACGAGCTGGGCCGACTTGCCGAGGCCCGGCGAGTCGTTGATGTACAGGATCGGCAGCCCCGGGTTCGAGGAGTGGTAGAGCCACATCTGCGGGTCGGACTGGGTGCCGATGGCCTGCGCCAGGATCGTGTACCGGCTCCCCAGCGTCGCGGTGAAGACGGCCCAGTCCTGGTCGGCGGTCTGGTCGACGTTCCTGATCTGGGTCTCGCCCGGCGCGATGGGACGCCGGGGCGCAGGCGGATCGTCGATCTCGTAGACGTCTACCAGCAGGTAGCTCACGGACGCCAGGTTGTTCAGCGGGTTGGTATCGGGATCGCTCGTCTTGATCCCCGCCTGGTCGACCAGGAACGTCGGCGAGGTCACCGCCGACACGGCGCCGACCACGACGAAGCTGCCGGTCGCCGCTGGCCCGACGGTGCCAAGGGTCCAGGTCAGCACGTTGTTGGCGTCGACCGGGGAAGGCGAGCCGGTCGCGCTCACCAGCGTCATCGCCGCCGGGAGCGCGTTGGTCAGAACGACGCCGCGGGCGTCGCCGTTGCCAAGGTTCTGGTAGCCGACTGTATAGGTGACGAGCCCGCCCGGGTAGACCCGGCCGGGGCTGCGCGTGACCTGTACGGCGAGGTCGCGCGTTTGCTCGCCGGTGACGCTCACCCGGTAGTGGGTGTCGAAGCCGTCCTGGCGGGTTCGCCCGTTCACCGAGCTGATTCGGACGAACACCGATCCGCTGTAGGTCGCCGTCCACACGATCTTGGAGGCCAGCGTGCCGCCGGCGGGGTCGTTGTCGTTGGAGGCGATCCACTGGTCCGCGCTGCTCCGGAGCTCTAGGAACGTATCGGCGGCCGGACCCAGGTCGAGCGTGGCGATGGTGTAGGTGATGCCCGCCCGCGCCGTGAAGGAGATCCAGTCGACGTCGCCAAGGACGTCGAAGTCGTGGCGCAGCGGGTGGGCGTCGACGTCGACCGCTGTGGCCTGGCCAGGGGTGTCGTCCGGCTCGCTCACGTCGAAGATCTCGTAGCGCTGCCTGGCGACGTTATTGTTCGGATCGACGTCGACGTCGGTCGTCGTGGCGACGACCTCGTCGACGAGGGCGACGGCGCTCTCGTCGAGGTCGACGGCCACCTGAGCGCTCACCGTCAGGGTGCGGCTCTCGCCCGGCGCCAGATCGGCAACCGACCACCGGACCTGGCCCGACGCCGTCGTCGTGTAGCCCCCCGTCGCGTCGAGAAGCGATGTCGACGCCGGTAGCGTATTCATGACGGCAATCCCGTGCGCGGTGCCGGTGCCGCTGTTGCCGTAGGTGATGGTGTAGGTGATCTGGCTCCCGCGGTAGACGCGCCCCGAGAGCGCGACGCCGGCATACACGTCGCGATAGGCGCTCGTCAGCGGCAGCGTGAAGCGGTTGTCGCCGGGGTTCAGATCGGCCCGCTGGTCGCTGGCGATCTCGACCGTATTCGGCAGGGAGGACCGCGGTGGCGCGCTCGGCGCCACCTGAACGGCGATGGTGATCGTGCGCGGCTCGACGAACGGCGGCAACGTCCGCGTGACGGTGATGCCGGTCGTCAGGGTGACCACCTCGGTGGGATCGCCGATCTCCCAGGCAAGCACGGTGCTGCCGGTGATGGGGCCGGTCACCATCAGGCTCGGCTGGACCGACGCCCCCCTGAAGATCGCATAGGCGGGCAGCGTATCGGTGATGCGCGGGTTCGGCGCCTCCGAGGTCCCGCGGTTGCCGTACGTGATCGTGTAGGTCAGCACGTCGCCGGCGTTGGGGTCCTGCGCCGAGACCGTCTTGTCGACGAAGAGGTCCTGCTGCGGCTGGATCTCGAGGACGTAGGCCGGCACCCCGTCGGGCTCACCGCCGACAGGGCGGCGCGCGTCGAGCAGTTGGCCGATGGGCGTGCCGTTCACGTCGAACACGATCTCGTCGGCGCTGGTGGGCCGGAAGTATGCCGCAAGATCGGCGGTTCGGACGGTGCCCAGGTCGAGGTACGCGTAGCCGTACCAGTCGGACGTCAGCTCCGTCGTCGGCGCCGAACGGACCGGTCCCGTCGGGCTGGCGCGCTCGACCTGCCAGGTGACGTGCGCGTTGGGGACCGGCCAGGCGT
>JACQGW010000361.1 GCA_016199325.1 Chloroflexota bacterium | reverse complement strand
GGCGCGAATCAAGCACCGATTTCACGAGTGTTTCCGCCAGTCGGATACGCGCGATCCGGCTTTTTTCAGTGGACTCATGACAGCGTCCCCCCGAGTTCCCCCGTTTCTGCTATGATCGTCACGATGGAGGAGGGACGGAGCGTGGAACGCAGGATCACGATTCGGAAGCTGCTGTACGGCGGGAAGCCTGGCTACACCTGGACGGGGCGGGTGATCGAGGAGACCAACTCCGGCGTCGTGGTCGCGGCCACATTCACCTATCCAAGTCGGGACCTGGGCTACGTCGTCCTCGATCAGGGGGGTGAGTGGGTGGAGTCGTACTATTTCGACCGCTGGTACAACATCTTCGAGATCGGCACGCCGGACAGCCGGTTGAAGGGCTGGTACTGCAACGTCTGCGCGCCGGCCCGCCTCGATGGGGATGATCTCACGTTCGTCGACCTGGCGCTCGACCTTTTCGTCTACCCGGACGGCCGCTACCTGGTCCTCGACGAGGAGGAGTTCGCGGCCAATCGCGTCGCCCTCTACCGGCCGGAAGAGGTCAAGGCGGCCGAGCAGGCCCTACAGGAGCTGATCGCGCTGGCCGAAGCGCGCCGTCTCCCGCGGCACGACCGCTTCGGCGTTCAAGGTTGAGCGCGTGCGGGCCAACGGCGATGCCTCGGCCGACGACGCGGCGCACCAGCTCGATCGCCTCCCCCTGCTGCGGCTGTTCGGCGACGGCGATGCGAAACACGCTCGTGGCCGGCCACGCTGATTCTGATGGATGCGGCTTGCCGATCTCATGCGTCATACGTCATGCGTCATTGCGTCAGATTTCGACGGGCGCTGTCCATCAAGACCACTGTGGTGGACCACTAGAGCGATTTACACAGGGATTGCCCAGGTAAACGACCGACATTCTCGGCGCCTCCCCTGGCGCTCTTGGCGTCTTGGCGGTTCGTTGGCTCTCGGCACCGCTCTAGGAATCAGGGGACGAGGAGGTCTTTCGTGGATTCTTCCGCCGGCACCGGGCCCGACCCGCTGCACGCTGCCACCACTTCACCCATCCATGCCTGCTCGGTGGCCGACTACCTGGCCGAGATGGAGGCGCTCGCCCGATTCGAGCAACCGGACGTCCGCTGGCATCGGTTCGGCGAGACGGCCATCGTCGCCGGCCGGGCGACGGTCGGGTTTGTCGACGCCGAGGCGGCGAATGCCCGAAACATCGCCGTCTTCGAGCGCTCGTCGGGCGGCGGTCCGGTTCTCCTCACCCCGTACCTCCTCGCGCTCGCCATCGCCGTGCCGGCCGGACACCCCCTCTGGTGCGCCGACCTGACCGAGTCGTACGCCTGGCTGGGCCGGGCGCTGGCCGGCGCCGCTGAGACGCTCGGCATTCCCGCACGGGCCATCCCGGTGGCCGAGGCGCGCGCCGAGAACCCCCTGATCGGCCGGATGGCCTGTTTTGCCGCTCGCTCGCCCCACGAGGTGTTCGCCGGCGAATCCAAGCTCTGGGGGCTCGCCCAGCACCGCACCCGGACGACGGCGCTCCTGGTCGCCGGGCTGTACCTGGCGGGGGATCCGGCGATCCTTGCCGACTTCCTCCAAGGCGCTCCTGGGGATCTGGCGATGGTTCGCCGGCGCCTCGGCGCCGTTGCCACGCTGACCGGGCTGGCCCCAGCGTGCTCCGTGGTCGACGTCGTCGCCGCGGTCGCGCGGGAGCTCGCCCGAGCCGGCGTGAGAGCTGAATGGCAAGCTGGGCGGTGGCGTGTTACACTGTGATACGCAGTAGCACAGGAAGGTCAGAAGCCTGATGTCGACACTCCTGCGACTTGCAGAAAGATCGACCAGGCGAACAACCGGCATTCCTGCCGGCTTCCTGGCGATCTTGGCGTCCTGGCGGTTCGTTTGACAGGCTCAGGCGTGGCGGCGGCGGAGCCACCAGCCGGCGCCGAGCGCCGCCGCGCCGGCAAGGGCGGCGAGCCCGGCAAGGCCGAGCAGGCCATCGCCCGTCCGCGGCAACTGGGTCGGCTGCGCCTGCGGCGGTGGCGCCAGCAGCCGGGCGGCGTTCTCCGCGCTGAACGGCAGATTCCTGGGAACCGCGTTGTTCACCGCCGGCAGCGTGCGCAGGAAGGCGATCACATCGTACATGTCGTCGTCGCTCAGGTTGCGGTACGCCGTGCCGTACGGCATGATGGGCCAGAGCGCGCGGCCGTCGCGACTGACGCCCTGTCGAACGGCGCCGACGATGTCCTCGTTGCTCCAACCGCCGATACCCGTGTTCCGGTCGGACGAGATATTCGGCGCGTGGATCGGGCCGAAGGCGTTGGCGGCGCCGGCGCCGATCTTCGTCGGGTCGAACCGGCCTTCGAGGGCGCCCGGCGTGTGGCAGGCGGTGCAGGCGAGCACAGCGTTGGCCAGATAGGCGCCGGCGGCGATGCGCTGCGCGGCCGTGGCGTTCGGGCCACCCACCGGTGGCGCCGCCGGGCCGGTCGCCGAAGCCATCGCGGCGGCCGGGTAGAAGGCATCCCGCGGCGCGACGAGGGCGGCCTGCGGCACTTCATGCTGGATGCGCGGTACCGACTTGAGGTAGGCGACGATGGCGTCCAGGTCCGACTCGGCCAGATTCCGGTACATCGCCCAGGGCATGACCAGCAGCTTCCGGTCGCCGCGGCCGATGCCCTCCCGAATCGCCCGCTTGAGGTTCTCAGCAGGCGCGCTAGCGAGCCCGGTGATGTTGGACGAATACACGACGCCCCACGGCCCGGCGAACGCCTCGCCACCGGCGAGCAGCTTCGACCGATCGAGGAGCGCCGGATTGCCAGCGGCGCGCTCGGTGTGGCATTCGGTGCAGAGGCCGGCCGTCACCAGATACCGGCCGCGCTCGACCTGCGGACTCTGCGCGTCGGCCGGCCGCGCCTGAAACCCTCCGATTCCGATGACCATCACGACCGCGAGGAGTATGACCCCGAGAAGCGAGAGCATCCGAAAACGGGTTGACATATGCGTTCCTCCTAGCCTTTCTTGTGCCCGCGTGGTTGGACAGCCACTCCGCCGACTGTCCTCTGGCACCGAATCGGTGAACGATGAATGTTGGGGACGGCTCCCCCTAGAGCAGGAATCGACCGAGCAGGAAAGCGACCGAGTATCCGAGGAGGTAGCCGCTCAGAACGTCATGAAACAGCCAGTACCGGATCAATAGTAACATAGTAGCAGGCAGCTTGCCGTCCGTCAAGTAGTCCGATTGGACTGGGCAAGGCTACCGTGGCCGGATGCGGGAGACGAAGACGTCCTCCAGGGTCGGTCGGATCGGCCGGACCTGGGGGTTGCCAAAGTCGCGCTCTGCCAGCCAGGCGGCCAGATCGGCCGGCCGAGTCACGCCCGCGTCCAGGACGACATGGAGCAGGGCGCCGTAGAGCGTGACCTCGCGGACGCCCGGCGCCGACGGCAGCGCGGCGAGCGCGGCCGTCGGACGGTCGCACTCGACCTCGACAAGGGTGCCGGCCAGCCCGGTCAGTCGGAGCGCCTGGGGAGTGTCCAGGGCGATGAGCCGTCCCTGATGCATCAGGCCGACGAGATGGGCATGCTCGGCCTCGTCCAGATAGTGGGTGGTCAGGAAGATCGTGACGCCTCGGTGTGCCAGGCCGTAGATGAGGGTCCAGAAGGCGCGCCGAGACACGGGGTCGACCCCGGCGGTCGGCTCGTCCAGGAAGAGGAGCGGCGGCTCGTGGACGATGGCGCACCCGAGCGCGAGCCGCTGCTTCCACCCGCCGGAGAGCTGCCCGGCCAGGGTCCGCTCCCGGCCGACGAGGTTCGCCATCTCCAGGAGATCGCCAATCCGGCGCCGGCGGCGGTCGCCCGGCACCCGGTACACGCCGGCGTAGAACTCGAGGTTCTCCTGAACGGTCAGATCCTCGTAGAGCGCAAACCGCTGCGACATGTAGCCGATGCGCTCTTTGATCGCCTCTCCCTGGCGCCCGACGTCGAAGCCGAGCACCCGGCCGGTCCCGCTCGTCGGCGTAATGATCCCGCAGAGCATCCGGATCGTCGTCGTCTTGCCCGACCCATTCGGCCCCAGGAAGGCGAAAACCTCCCCGGTCCGGATGCCCACCGACAGCCCATCGACGGCCACCACCCGCCCAAACCGTTTGGTCAGCCGATCCGTCTGGATCGCGTACTCGTCATGCGTCATGCGTCATACGTCACTC
>JACQGW010000356.1 GCA_016199325.1 Chloroflexota bacterium | reverse complement strand
CTACGAACCTGGACGCGCCCCAGCTCGCAAATGACGCGTCCGTGCCTGACCGCCGACCGCCGACCGCCGACCGCCGACCTATAACCCCCGACCCCCGACCCCCGCTCGTCGCGCCGCCCCCGATGTTCACGCCGTTCCGGCTGCGGGGAATGGCGGTGGCGAACCGGGTTGTCCTGGCGCCGGCGCCGTGTGAGGCTGCCGAGGACGGCGTGCCGGACGGGGACTGGCTGGTCGGGATCGTCGATCGGGCGCTGGGCGGGGCGGGGCTGGTCACCACCGGGCCAGTTGCGGTTTCGGCGGAGGGGCGTATCACGGCGGGATCGGCCGGTCTGTACCGGGCCGAGCACGCCGCCGTCTGGGCACGCCTCGTCGAGGCCGTCCACAGCCGCTCGTCGGCGAAGATCGCCGTCCAGTTGGTCCACGCCGGCCGGCGGGGCTCCACCCGGCCGCGGCGGGAGGGACTCGACCGGCCGCTGCGGTGGGGCAACTGGCCGCTCCTGTCGGCTTCACCGCTCCCATACACGCCGCAGAGCCAGATTCCCCGGGAGACGGACCGGGCGGACATGGACCGGGTCCGAGAGGACTTCGTCCAGGCTGCGCGCCTGGCCCGTGAGGCCGGCTTCGACGCGGTCGAGCTGCACTTCGCCCACGGCTACCTCCTGGCCGACTTCATCTCTCCGCTCGCCAACCGGCGCCGCGACGAATACGGTGGGTCGCTCGAAAACCGGCTGCGCTACCCTCTCGAAGTCCTGGCCGCCGTGCGCGCCGAATGGCCGGCCGACCGGCCGCTGGCCGTCGCGATCTCGGCCGACGACGGCGCCGCCGGGGGCCTCGACGCCGACGAGGCGATCGACGCGGCCGGCATGCTCGAAGTACACGGCTGCGATCTCGTCCACGTTCTCGCCGGCCAGACGACGGCCGACGCCAGCCTGGCCTACGGCCGTGGCTTCCTGACGTCGCTCGGCGACCGCGTCCGCAACGGCGCTCGGGTTGCCACACTGGTCGGCGGCTACCTGACGAACACCGACGAGGTCAACACGATTCTGGCCGCCGGGCGAGCCGATCTCTGCATCGTGGAGGTCCAATGACGAATCCGGAGGCGTTCCCGCTGATCGGCCGCCTGGCCGTCGTCACCGGCGCCAGCCGCGGGATCGGCCGGAGCATCGCCCTGGCCTTCGCCCGGGCCGGAGCCGACGTGGCGATCGTCGCTCGCGGCGAGGGCCCGCTGGAAGAGGTTGCGAAGGAGATCCGGGCCATCGGCGGGCGCGCGCTCGCGATCCCCTGCGACCTGACGGACCCGGCGCAGGTGGCGCGGCTGGCGACGGCCGCTGTCGAGGGCCTGGGAGGGGTCGACATTCTGGTCAACAACGCCGGCGCAGCCGAGAGCCACAAGTTCCTCGACCATCCCGACGAGCTCTGGCACCGGATGATCGCCGCCAACTTGACCAGCGTCTACCTGGTTACCAAGGCGTTCCTGCCGGCGCTCGTCGAGCAGGGGCAGGGACGGATCATCAACGTCGCCTCGACCGCCGCCAGGACCGGCGGCCGCTACATCGCCGCCTACGCCGCCGCCAAGCACGGCGTGCTCGGCCTGACCCGCGCCCTGGCCGTCGAGCTGGCGCCGTACAACATCACCGCCAACGCCATCTGTCCCGGCTACGCCGATACGCCGCTGACCCGGGCGAGCATCGCCAACATCGTCGAGCGCACGGGCATGGCCGAGGCCGACGCCCGCTCGGCGCTGGAGAAGACGAGCCCCCAGCAGCGGCTGATCGACCCGGAGGAGATCGCCGCCGTCGCCGTCTTCCTGGCCCGAGACGTCGCCCGCGGCATCACCGGCCAGGCCATCAACGTCGACGGGGGGGCGGTCATGGTATGATGGTTCGTGGTCCGTGGTTTGTGGTTCGGTCCCCCCAAACACGGAACCTCCACCTGGAGGTGCATCATGGAAGAACCGCTGGCTCTCCTCAAGGCAAAGCTGTCCGAGGTCGTCAGGAACAATGACGAGGCCGCACTTGCCCTTGTTACGACGCTCTTGACGCTCGGCGGAAGGGCCTACGGTCACGGCTACATCGAGGGCTTCAGCGACTATCGGAGACTCTGGGGAGATCTCCGCTTTGACGACGTGCGGAAATGGCTACAAGAGGAAGGCCTGATCCGGGAAGACGAGCGAGGCATCTACCTGAACCACCCGATCTACTTGCAGCAGGAGTCCTCATATGACGAGCAGGAAAGGGTCTCACGAGACGTCGCCGCTTGGCTTTTCGAGGAAGCACGGGACTTTTACACGAAGGTCATTGCGCCGATAGGCGCCATCCTTCACGGGAGGTACGTCCTCAGCGAGTTGCTGAAGAGTGGCCAGGACCGCCTCGGCGATGAAGTCTACTCTCTAGCGCGCGTCGTAGGGCAAATGTATTTTGACGAGGTGCGCAACATCCTCGCGCGCGCCGGCTTGTTCGTTTACGCGCGCTCCGGCAAGAGGAATGATTGGTTCGGCCTGTTTCCTCCGCTCATCGATGTTCCTCCGATCGCGCGTGACGCGCTGACTTTCGTGTACGTGGCCCAATACGTCCGGCCGGACGGTCCTGGCCGGGCTGGCGTGTTGGATCTGGACTGCGAGCAATACGAGCAGGCAACCCGGCACCTGGCCTTGCAGATGGCAGTCCGGGAGGTGAGATGGCTGTCGTTGAAGGGTTGTGCCACGACTCCGGAGGGCAGTGTCCGCGCCAGCGCCATCGTGCAAGAGCGCCTGAAGGACTCGGAGAGACGGCTCCGGCAGCTTCTGGACGAGTTGCCGGGCGTTTTCCTGTGCTTCATGCATCGGGAAATCCTGAAGCCTGAGCAGATCGGCGATGCGTGGATCATCAGCCCTTCAGACGCTCAGGAGTTTCGTGACAATCCGCTCGGCCGGGAGCAAGGTAGTCATCTTTGCCTGCTCAACGACAGCCGGATCAAAGAGCTGCGGGATCGGGTCATGGAGACCCTCGTCCAGGCAGGTCTGGCGGCGAAGGCCCACACGTACGTCGGCTCAACGATCGGCAGAGTGGGCGATCTTGCCTATGTTCCAGCCCCTGAAGTGGGAGTCTTCTTCGAGGAGTACATGGAGAGACGTGGCCTCCCCACGTCCGGGGCGCTGTTCGACGGCGATCTCGAGCTCAAACACAGGCTGTACCACGTCCTCACCGGTCCTGGATCGGGCTCTCTCTTGATGGCGGGAGACAAACAGAGAGTTGTCGCGTGCGCCGAAGACCTGGGTATCGGCAGAGATGAGCTCGAAAGGGCGGTCGGCGCGCTCGTGGCAAAGGGGCTGGTGCAGAACGAGAACGATCGGTGGCTCGTCCCACGGCCCGATGCCTATCAGAGGGTGGTGGCTGAGGATTTCTACGGTCTACTGGTAGCACACGTCCTTGGGCAAGTGTCTTCGGGACAGCCCCCGGTTTCGGCGCCCACTGGTCCACCTCCCAGGGCCGAACCCCCGCAGGAGGCAAGGCAAGAACCTGAAGAAACCCCTGCTGAGGCGCCATCTGCTAGAACCCGCGTGCGTCTTGGGCAAACGTCGCACGGTGAGAGCTACTACTGGGAGCCTCTGGCAGAGCCGAATCCGCACCTGCTGGTAGTCGGGGCCCCCGGCATGGGGAAGACTCAGACGGCCAAATCTGCTGTCTTCCAGCTACGGGCTTCAGGAGTTCCGGCTCTCATCGTCGACTTCGAAAACGAGTACCGCGATACAGGGCTCGCCAGCCTCAAGCTGGAACCTGGGCAAGATGTGACGGTCAACCCGCTGGACCTTCTGGAAGGAGGTCCAAGAACTGTCAAATTCCGGGTATCCGGCATTCTCCAGAAGATCTACGGGCTGGGCGCCCAACAGGAAGCTCTGGTTCGACGGGCGGTAAAGAAAGCGTACGAGTCTGCCGGGATCGTCGAGAACGATCGGACGTCGTGGACCCACCCGATCCCGCCTTTCGAACGCGTCAAAGACGCGTTGGAGGCCTTCGGCCGAGGTAAAGGCCAGGATGCCAACCGCGCTCGGGCAACGCTGAATCGCCTGGAGCCGCTTTTTGACCTGGAGGTTTTCTCAGGGCAAACGCAGATAGCCTTTGCCGCGATTCTCAGACAGGGTGCCGTTGTCCTGCTGCGAGACCTGCCTACAGATGAGACGAGGCTAGCCGCTGCGGAGTTCCTCTTGCGATGGTTGTGGCAGAGGATTCTCCAGGCAGATGAAGCGCGAGAGATGCTCAGGCTCGCGGTGATCCTCGACGAGGCACACAAGCTAGCCTATGAGCATTCTCCCGTCGATGACTTCCTACGGCGTGGGCGCAAGTACGGTGTCAGTTGCCTGCTGGCTACGCAGCAGCCCGATGACTTCGAATCCCGGGAGATGGCGTTCCAGAACAGTGCCGTCCACATCGTTTTGGGGTGCAACGCGGAACGGCATGCGCGAACCATGGCCAGGGAGATGTTGGGAGGCGAGGCTCTCTACCATGTGATACGGTCTTTGGAGCCATTTCAAGCAGTTGTCTGGAGCCAGAGGACCGGTTCAACGGAGCGGGTCGACATCGATCCGTATTACAGGCTCACGTAATCGCTAGAAACCGGAGACCAAGGACCATGAACTACACCGTAACCGATGGGATCGCGACCATTACCCTTGATCGACCGGAGGTGCTGAACGCCCTCACGTTCGAGATTTACGCCGAGCTGCGGGACCGCTTCGAGGCGCTGCGGGATGACGAGGCCGTCAGGGTCGTCGTCCTGACCGGCGAGGGGAAGGCGTTCTGCTCCGGCGGCGACGTCCACCAGATCATCGGCGCGCTGTTGGACCGCGACGTGCGGGACCACCTGGAGTTCACCCGCCTGAGCGGGGCCGCCGTCAGGAACATGCAGTTGCTCGACAAGCCGATCATCGCCGCCGTCAACGGCATGGCGGCCGGCGCCGGCGCCGTCCTCGCCCTCGCCGCGGACCTGCGCATCGCCTCCGATCAGGCCCGTTTCGCCTTCCTCTTCACGAAGGTCGGCCTGGCCGGCGCCGACATGGGCGCCGCCTACCTCCTGCCGCGGGTCGTCGGACGCGGCCGTGCGCTGGAGCTGCTGCTGTTCGGCGATACATTCGACGCCGCCACGGCCGAGCGGTACGGCCTGGTCAACCGGGTCGTTCCCCACGCCGAGCTACTGCCGGCGGCCTACGACTGGGCCCGTCGCCTTGCACAGGGGCCTGGCCTGGCCATCGGAATGACCAAGCGCATGGTCCAGAACGAGGAGCAGATGGACCTTGCCTCGGCGCTGGAGGCGGAGGCCCAGACCCAGGCGCTGCTGCTGATGGCGCAGGACCACCGCCTCTTCTACGAGGCGTTCCGCGCCAAGCAGGCGCCGAAGTTCGGCGGGCGGTAGCGATGGAGCGCATCGTCGTCAACCCGCCGGCGCTCCCCGCTCCCAGGGGTTACAGCCACGGTATCCTCGTCGGCGGCGGGCGGCTCCTCTGTCTCGCCGGACAGGACGCCGGCGACGCCGCCGGGCGGATCGTCGCGCCGGGCAACCTGGTGCTCCAGTTCGAGCAGGTCATTCGGAACATCCGAGCCGTGGTGGAGGCTGCCGGCGGCAGCCTCCAGGACGTCGTCAAGCTGAACATCTTCGTCCGCGACCGGAACGCCTATGTGGCCGCGCTGGAGCCGCTCGGCCGGGTCTTCCGCGCCTATTTCGGCACGCACTACCCGGCCATGGCGCTCTTCGAGGTCTCGGGGTTCTTCCAGGAGGAAGCGCTGATCGAGCTGGAGGGGCTGGCGGTGGTGGCGGACCGGGAGGAGATACCCGATGAACTTCGCACTGACGCCCGAACAGCACCGGATCCAGTCCCTGGCGCGCCGGTTCGCCCAGGAGGAGGTCGCGCCCCTCGCCCGCCAGATGGACGCGAGCGGCGAGCTCCCACGCCACCTGGTCCGGCGGCTGGGCGAGCTCGGCTTCCTGGCCGGTCCGATCGAGCCCGAATACGGCGGCGCCGGGATGGACTACCTGAGCTTCGCTCTCGTGTACGAGGAGCTGGGCAGGGCTGATTCCTCCATTCGGGGGTTCCTCGCCGTCCACGCCGGGCTCGTCTCCCTCTGCATCCGGGACTGGGGCAGCGACGAGCAGTCGCGCCGCTACCTCCCCCGGCTGGCGACCGGCGAGTGGATCGGCTGCTACTGCCTGACCGAGCCCGAGGCCGGCTCCGATGTCGCCGGCATGACCAGCACCGCCCGGGAGGAGGCGGACGGCTACGTCCTGAACGGCGAGAAGGTCTGGATCACCAACGGCGACCTCGCCCACGTCGCGCTCGTCTTCGCGACCCTCGACCTATCGGCCCGGCACCGCGGCATCTGCGCCTTCGTCGTCGAGACCGACACGCCGGGCTTCCGGCGGGAGAAGATGCCTGGCAAGGAGCTGGGCCATCGTGCCTCCGACCACGCCCGCATCGTCCTGGAGGACTGTCGGGTGCCGAAGAGCGCGCTGCTGGCGGCGCCGGGGCAGGGGTTCAAAGTGGCGATGGCTGCCCTCGACCACGGCCGGCTGGGCGTCGCCGCAGGCGCCGTCGGCGTCGCTCAAGCCTGCCTGGATGCCAGTGTCGACTTCGCCAGGCGGCGCCGCCAGTTCGGCCGGCGGATCGGCGACTTCCAGATGATCCAGGCGGCGCTGGCGGACATGGCGGCCGAGGTCGAAGCGGCCCGCCTGCTGGTCTACCGTGCCGCCTGGCTGAAGGACCGGGGCCTGCCGACGACGCAGGAGACGTCGATCGCCAAGCTCTTCGCGACGGAGGCGGCGGCCCGGGCGGCGTCCGAGGCGGTCCTCATCCACGGCGGCCGCGGCTACTCCGACGAGTACCCGGTCGAGCGCCATTACCGCGACATCAAGGGCCTCCAGATCTACGAGGGCACCAGCCACATCCAGCGGCTCATCATCGCCCGAGCCCTGGTCGGCCGGGAGGAGTGACGTTGCCACTCCCACGATTCCGCGGTAGACTACCGCAGTGATCTCTGAGTGTGCATCCGACAGGGCCATTGGCGAACCTGGTGACCCCTCGTCCGTTATGCTGAGCCGCAGCGAAGCATCTCCTCGGCTGGACCGGGTGACCCCTCGTCCGTCATGAGTCCCCTGAAAAAAGCGAGATCGCGCGTATCCGACTGGCGGAAACACTCGTGAAATCAGCGCGTGAACTGCGCCAGAGAGCCTTTTTTCAGGGGACTCCCGTCATGCTGAGCCGCAGCGAAGCATCTCCTCGGCTGGACCGGGTGACCCCTCGTCCGTCAT
>JACQGW010000362.1 GCA_016199325.1 Chloroflexota bacterium | reverse complement strand
TGCGCTTTCGCATTGAACCACGCGCGGTGCGGAGACGCCCCAGTGCCTATCCCTTTCTCAAAGGCTCACGCGCCGAGGCCCGCCAGCGTCTCAGAGAACAACTCCAATGCCCAGTGAAAAGTTAGCGCCATTAGGCGCGGAGGTGGCGCGCAGCTATGATCAGGCCGTGTTGGACCTGGCCTCGCTCCGCCTGGAGGAGGTGAACGGCCACTGGTTCCCAGCGGCCGGCGTTCCCTGGTACACCGCCGTCTTCGGCCGCGATGCCTTGATCACGGCTCTGCAAACCCTCACCACCTACTGCCCCTTTGGCGTTGGCGTGCTCGAACGATTGGCCCAACTCCAGGGTCGGAAGGTCGACCAGCGGACTGAAGAGGAGCCAGGCAAGATCCCGCACGAACTGCGACACGGCGAGTTGACCATCACCGGCAAGCTTCCCTACACCCCGTACTACGGCACCGTCGACGCCCCGCTCCTCTACGTCATCTTGCTCCACGAGCTGTACCGCTTTACCGCCGACCGGCGGCTGCTGGAGCGCTTCTATGCGCCGGCGGCGGCCTGTCTGGACTGGGCGGCCCGCTACGGCGACGTCGACGGCGACGGCTTCGTCGAGTACTATCCCCACTCGCCGGCAGGCTACCGCAACCAGGGCTGGAAGGACGCCTTCGACGCCGTCGTCTACCCGGACGGCTCCCTGGTGGCGCCCCCCATCGCCATCTGTGAGGTGCAGGGCTATTACTTCGACGCACTGCGGCGCATGGCCACCGTCGCCCGCTGCTGCGGCCACGACGAGCAAGCAGCCGCCTACGCCCGGCAGGCGTCCACGCTGCTCGACCGGTTCAACCGGATCTACTGGCTCGAAGGCGAAGACACCTACGCCTTCGGGCTGGACCCAGCCAAGCGGCCGATTGCCGCGGTGACGTCCAACCCCGGCCACCTGCTCTGGTCGGGTATCGTGCCCGCCGATCGGGCCGGTCGCCTGGCCCGACGTCTGTTGGCCGACGACCTCTTTTCCGGCTGGGGCATCCGGACCCTGAGCGCAGCGAATCCGGCCTTCGACCCCGTCTCCTACCAGCGGGGCTCGGTCTGGCCTCACGACAACGCCATCATCGCGCTGGGGCTGAAGCGCTACGGCTTCTGGCAGGAGGCCAACCGAATCGCCGAGGGCATCTTCGCCGTGGCCGCATGCTACCAGCAGCACTCGCTTCCGGAGCTGTTCGCCGGCATCGAGCGCAGCGTCGGGAGCCTGCCGGTGCCCTATGTCGAGGCCAACCTGCCGCAGGCCTGGGCGGCCGGCAGCCTCTTCATGCTGCTGCGGTCGATCCTCGGCCTGGAGCCGGACCCGGCTCGCCGGTGCCTCGTCGTTGCCCCGGCCCTGCCCGAATGGCTCCCGGAGCTGACCCTCCGGAACCTCACCATCTTCGACGGCACGCTCGATCTGCGCCTTCGCGGCGCAGGTCCCCTGAGCACAGTCGAGGTGCTCGGCCGCCAGGGTTCGGTCGAGGTCGACGTGCGCCGGGGAGATGCGCCGTCCGGCTCGGTTCTTGCCCCCGAGTCGTCGTGATCGCGGGGGTTGATGGCACCATGTGGTCCCACGTGAGCTTCTGGCTGGCGGCCCTGGCCGGCTTCACCGCCGGCTACGTGATGGCGCTCGGCGCCTACTGGCTGGAGACCGTCTGGGGCATGGTCCGGCTGGACTTCGGCCACACCGGCATGCGATATGTCGGCGGTGAGCAGCCAGGCTGGTGGGTTGTCGGCATCGTCTTCCACCTGATCGATAGCGTCCTCCTGGGGCTGGCCTACGGCGCTTTCGCCTGGCCGTTCCTGCCGTTGCTTGGAATGCCGACCCGGACGGTCTGGGGCGACATCCTGGGCGGGGTGCTCTACGGCGGCGTCGTCTGGCTCGGGTTGGCGATGCTCATCGCCATGCCCATGATGGGGCAGGGCGTGTTCGGCTATCAGACCAGGTCTCCTCGCCTGGCGGTCCTCAGCCTCGGCCTGCACATCCTCTTCGGCGCGCTCCTCGGCCTGATCTACATACCTTAGCGGCACGCGTTCTGCTGGATCCAGCGATTCACCCGGCGCGGCGCCCCGGGAACGGCGGCGCGAGCGCTTGGCAAAGGAGGCTGTCATGGATCGACCGATTGCAGGCAGACGCTTGAACGAGCTGCTGGCGCAGGGCGCCATCGGCGGCGTGGTCGCCGGCATCGTCTTCGCTATCTTCGAGATGGTGGCGATGGCGCTCATGGGCGCACCGGTGCAGGCGCCGCTCCGGATGATTGGCGCCATTCCGTTGGGGGCCGACTCCCTCTCTCCGGCGTATCCCGCCGAGACGGCCATCGTGGTCGGGGCGGTCACGCATCTGATCCTGTCGGCGATCTTCGGCGTCGTCTTCGCGCTGATCGTCGCCGCGCTCCCGCAACTGGCCGCGAGCGCGGCGACGCTCGTCGTCGCGGCCAGCATCTACGGGTTCCTGCTCTGGATCGTCAACTTCCAGATCATCGGCCGGCTGCTCTTCCCGTGGTTTCTCATGGCGGACCAGCTCATCGCCGGCTTCATCGCCCACACCTTCTTCTACGGATCGGTGCTCGGGGCGTATCTGGCATCGGTCCTCCAGCCCGGCCGGCGGGCGGTCTGAGGGAGCCAGATGCGCGATATTATGCTTGACACACTCGGGGAGTTAGCCTAAACTAACGTTGGCGCCGCCCGAGACGACGAGATGGTGGGAGTGACATGCACGGCGAGTGGGAGCGGGAGATGCCGCTGGGCGAGATGACGGAGCCGAGCGGGGATCAGCAGATTGGCGTCAGCCTGCTGCGGGGCGACGACGGCTCGGTTGCCGTCAAGCTCGTGCAGCGAACCTTCGCGCCGGGTCTTGGATGGTTCGACCAGAAGACGCTCGTGCTCAACCCTGGCCAGCTCGGCCCGCTCGCCGACCTGCTCGGCCAGGCGGAGCGCGTCGCGGACACGCTGCCGGCACCGCCCCGGTCCAGAGTTCTCCGCTTCCGAAGTGGGCCGGCCCAGCGGCCGGCCGCCGGCCGGGCACCGGTGGACGAAGGCGGCGCCAAGCTGCTTCAGTTCCGAATCCGCGCGTCGTGACGGGGCCGACGGGTTCAAGGTTCAAGGTTGAGGGTCCGTCCCCCAACCCTGGACCTTGAACCTCGGACCCTGGACCAAACCGTTACGAGGCAGCGCGCCGGAAGGTGATCTCCTTGGTCTGCACGCCGAGCTGGCGCCGCTGGAGGATCTTCTCCAGCTCCTGGACATCTTCCGTCTCGGTCAGGACCATCTCCTCGAGGAGCAGGCGAAGCGCCGTGTCGTCCTGCGCGGCTTCGAGAGCCGTCTGGTAGCTCGCCAGCGCCTCTTTCTCCATCGCGAGATTTTGTTCGAGCATCTCGTGGAGCTCGGTCGTCTGGTGGATGGCCGCCGGCTCGACGGCCGGCACGCCGCCGAGGGCGACGATCTTGTCGCCGATCCGCTTGGCGTGGCCGAGCGATTCCTCGCTGGACTTCTTGAAGTGTTCGGCGAACACCTGGCGGTCCAGGCCCTGGACCAGCATGCTGTGCTGAAGGTACTGAATGACCGCACTGTATTCGTACGACACGCACCGGTTCAGCAGCCCGATGACCCGTTGAACGTCCATTCGATGACCTCCTCATGGTGTCGGCGGTGCCGTGTGGCACCCTGGCTTGGTCGGCTCCCTGCACAACGCGTGCCACTGGCACCGGTCCGCCGCTCGGCCCTATAATGCTCCTAGAGCAAACAGCGTTCCCAACGGATGAGCCGTGGGTGGTGAGCCTCCATTCGCCCGCCGCGTCCTCGACCTCGTTCGCCAGGTGCCGGCGGGCCGCGTGGTCAGCTATGGCCAGGTCGCCGACCTCCTGGGGGCACCGGGGAGAGCGCGTGAAGTAGGCTGGGCGCTGGCCGGCAATCGTGACCCCGCGATTCCCTGTCACCGCGTGGTGAACCGGCGGGGCGAGCTCTCCGGCGGCCATGCCTTCGGCCATCCCATGGTCCAGCGGGCGCTGCTGGAGGACGAGGGCGTCGCCTTCGACGGCGACGGCCGGATCGACCTGGCCCGCTTCCGCTGGGAGCCGGACTAGGCGGGTTTCTGGTTTGTGGTTTCAGGTTTCTGGTTCAGGGGCACAGGCGACCCTTTCAGGACCGACATCGAGCAATCACCTCGGGGGGTGCGGAGAGACCGATGACTAATAACAGGCGGCCGCTGCTGGCGATTACGATGGGCGATGCGGCCGGCATCGGCCCGGAGGTCGTCGCCAGGACGATGGCCGAGCCCGACGTGTTCGAGCGCTGCTGCCCCTTCGTGATCGGCTCGGTGGAGGTGCTGCGCTGGGCGGCCGGCGTTGCCGGCGCTGCGCTGGATATTCGCCGGATCGGCGCTCCCGAAGAGGCCATCTGCCGCCCCGGCGTCGTGGACATCCTCGACCCCGGTAGCCTGACGCTCGCCGATTTCACCCCCGGCCGGATCTCGCCCGCCGCCGGCCGCGCCAGCATGGACTACGTCGTCCTGGCCGCCGAGCTGGCTATGGCGGGCCGGATCGACGGGCTGGCCACGGCGCCAATCCACAAGGAGGCAACCCGCGCCGGCGGCTACCAGGACATCGGCCATCTGGAGCTGCTCGCCCGCCTCACCGGCGCCCGCGCTTACGCGACCATGCTGATGGCGGGCACGCTCCGCGTCGTCCACCTGACCACCCACCACTCGCTCCGCCGGGCGCTCGACCTCGTCAAACGCGACGCCATCGTCGAGAAGATCGTCGTGACCGACGAGTTCTTCCGCCGCTGGGGCTGGGAGCGACCCCGAATCGGCATCGCCGCCCTGAATCCGCACGGCGGCGAGAGCGGGATGTTCGGGCGTGAGGAGATCGACGAGATCGCGCCGGCGGTCGAGCTGGCCACCGCCCGCGGGATCGACGCCCGCGGCCCGTTCCCGGCCGATTCGATCTTCACCCGGGCCATCGGCGGCGACTTCGACGCCGTCCTGGCGATGTTCCACGACCAGGGCCACATCCCGGTGAAGGTCCACAGCTTCGAGGAGAGCGTCAGCGTCGCCATCGGCCTGCCGATCCTCCGAACCTCGGTGGACCACGGCACCGCCTTCGACATCGCCGGCAAGGGGGTCGCGAAGCACCGCAGCATGCTGGAAGCCATCCGGGTGGCCGCCGACCTGGCGAACCGGGCGGCCCGGCCGGTCCGGTAGGGGAAGGTCCGCCGATGGGCTTCGGAATGGGCGGGCACGGGGGGATGTGGGTTTTCCACTCGCATTTCCGGGACCCCAACGAAGAGCGAGAGCGGCCGCGGGTGCGCTGGCGCGACCTGGCGCGCGTCGCCCGCTATTTCCGGCCCCACCTGGCGCCCCTGCTCCTGACGCTCGCCTGCATCGCCGCCACCGCCGTCCTCGGGGTCGTTCCGCCCCTCCTCATCCGGGCGCTGATCGACGACGCCATCCCGCAGGGCGACGGCGGGCTCCTCAACCTGCTGGTCCTCGGCATGATCGCCGTGCCGCTCGTCAGCGGGCTGATCGGCGTCGCCCAGAACTACCTGAACACGCTCGTCGGCCAGCGGGTGATGCTCCACCTGCGCGACGACCTGTACCGCCACCTGCTCGGCCAGATGTCGCTCCGCTTCTTCACCCAGACCCGGACCGGCGAGATTATGTCCAGACTCACCAGCGACGTGGCCGGCGTGCAGAGCGTGGTGACCGGGACGCTGCTCGGAACCATCACGAATGTGATCACCCTGCTGACGACGCTGGCCGTGATCCTCTCGCTGGATTGGCGGCTCTCGCTCCTCTCGATCGCGATTCTGCCGCTCTTCATCTACCCGACGCGGCGGGTCGGCCAGATCCGGCACCGCCTGGCGGTGGAGACGCAGAAGAAGAACGCCGACCTGACCAGTCTGATGCAGGAGACGCTGAACATCAGCGGCTTCCTGCTCGTCCGCTCGTTCGCGCGCGAGGTGGCGGAGTTCCTGCGCTTCCGCCAGAAGAACCAGGAGCTCATGGACCTCCAGGTGCGCCAGAGCCTGGTGGGCCGCTGGTTCTTCATGTCGCTGGGCCTGTTCACCGCCGCGGGGCCGGCGCTGATCTACTGGTACGGCGGCCACCAGGCGATCACGGGCGCGCTCTCCATCGGCACCATCGTCGCCTTCGTCGCCTTTCTCGGCCGGCTCTACGGCCCGGTGTCGGCGCTGGCGAACATCCACGTCGACGTGATGGCGGGGATGGCCTACTTCGGGCGGGTCTTCCAGTACCTCGACATGCCGCCGGAGATCGCCGAGCACCCCGCCGCCCTTGTCTTGCCGCCGGTCCGGGGCCACGTCCGCTTTCAGGCGGTCAGCTTCGGCTACGTCCCGGGCCGGCTCGCGCTCGACGGCGTCTCGTTCGAGGTCCAGCCCGGCCAGCTCGCGGCCCTCGTCGGCCCCTCCGGCGCCGGCAAGACGACGATTACCTATCTCCTCCCCCGGTTCTACGACCCGACGGCGGGTGCCATCGCCGTCGACGGCCACGACATCCGCGACGTCACGCTGCTGTCGCTCCGCGACCAGATCGGGATGGTGACCCAGGAGACGTTCCTCTTTCACACGACGATCCGCGAGAACGTCCGCTACGGTCGGCCGGGCGCCGGCGACGAGGAGATCGAGCAGGCGTGCAGGGCGGCAAACATCCACGAATTCATCGTGGGCCTGCCGGCCGGCTACGAGACCGTCGTCGGCGAGCGCGGCTACCGGCTCTCGGGCGGCGAGAAGCAGCGCGTGGCGATCGCCCGGGTGCTGCTCAAGGACCCCCGCATTCTGATCCTCGACGAGGCGACAGCGTCCCTGGACTCCCGCGCCGAGACGCTGATCCAGGCGGCGCTGGCCTCGCTCCGGCAGGGACGGACGAGCCTCGTCATCGCCCACCGCCTCTCGACGATCCTCGCGGCGGACGTCATTTTCGTGCTGGACCAGGCCCGGCTCGTCGAGCAGGGCACCCATGCCGAGCTCCTGGCGCGCGGCGGCCTCTACGCCCGGCTCTACCACGAGCAGTTCAAGGCGCGGGCCCATCCAGCGGGAGACGGGCCTGTCGAGCGTGGCGCCAGGGCTCGCCTGCTGGCCGGGGGGGAAGATCCGTGGATCCCGAGCGATCCGAAGTGAGTCCGTCCCGGCCTGGCTGCATCATCCAGGTCGATTGCGACGGCGTCCTCTGCCACGGCCTGTTCGGCCTCCAGTCCTGGGCGATCCGGGCCCGCCTCGGGTTCCTGGCCGCGCCGTTGCACCCGCTCCGCCGCCGCCTGCGGCCGGCCCACCGCTCGGCCGACAAGTCCATCGACCGCTTCGTTCCGAGTCGCTTCTACCGGTATCGCTCAGCCTGCGCCGGCAGCGCCGAGGGGTTGCGGAGACTGCGGACGGCGGGATACCGGCTGGTCCTGGTCACCGGGCGCTCGGCCCGCTTTCAGGGGGGCACCACCGAGGAGTGGCTGCGCCGGCAGGGGATCCGCGACGTCTTCGACGACGTGATCTGCTGCCCGGACGGCCTGCGGTCGGTCGAGCACAAGCTCGGCCAGGCCCACCGCCTCCGACCGGTGGCCGCCATCGAAGACGACCCGGCCACGGCGGTCGCCCTCGCCGCCGTCTGCCCCGTCTGGCTCATCCGCACGCCGCTTCTCGGTGCCAACCCCGCGCTGCCTGACATCGCCGTCTTCCCCAGCCTCCAGGCCGCCGCGATGGCGTTCCTCGGACTCTGAGGACGCCAAGGCGAGACGAACCGCAGAGGCGCAGAGGACGCAGAGACGGGTTTCTTGGTTTGTGGTTTCAAGTTTCTGGTTCGAGGAGCATCGTCTCAACGACAAACCACGAACCCTGAACCAGAAGCCTCGTTCTCTGCGTCCTCTGCGTCTCTGCGGTTGGCTTGTCTGGTATTCTAGACCCGGACCGTCTGGCCGACGGGCAGGACGAAGACGGGGCCGCTTGGCTCCGGACGTGGGCCGTACGCCTCGCGCATGATGGCGAGGGCTCGGTCGACCTGATCGTCTTCGACGCCGACGAGGAGCGTGGTGTTGCCCCGCCGGAGAAAGCCGCCCGTGGTCGCCAGCCGCGTGACGCCGATGGCGCCCGCCACCAGCGCGTCGACGATCTTGCCGGCTGCGTTGTCCTCCACGACCGCGATCAAAAGCCGCATGGTGCTCACTCCTTCCCAAATCGCTTCACGGCGCGCGGGTCTCGGCCGGCCGACCGGCGCGGGTCGCCCGGTCGGCGCCGTCCGCCAGGAATGCGGTCCGCTCGACGTCGAGCACAAAGACCACGGCTCCGCCCACCTCGACCTCGACCGCTTCGACCGGCAGCGCCCCGTAGTCGAGGCTGGGCGGGATCAGGAACGTCGTCCGCCGATGGCAGATGCCGCGCACCGCCGCCAGCACGTCCGCCACTCGGTGCGGTGCCACGCAACTGAGCACCACCGCGCCCTCCTGCTGGAGAAAGCCGCCGGTGCCGGCCACGCGCGTGGCCCGTTCGCCGAGCGCGACGATGGCGCTCATCAGGTCCTCGACGTCCTCGGCGCCTGCGATGATGACGAGCAGTTTTCGCATGGTTCCCTCCCGATGCACGATTCCGGCGCAAACAGAGAACCCGAGGCGATCGCCTCGGGTTCTCCCGACGATCCCTCTTTCGGATGCCTACGAGGTAAGCTGCCGGGTTCGGGTCCGAAAGTACCCTACCGACCCGTGTCGGATTCACCCCAAGAAAGTGGTTCCCCCGTTCCCCTCGCGGAGATTCGGCCGCTGTGCAATTGTCGATACGTTGGAGCTTCCTGCCGTCCGCCCTCTGATCAGGTGCGCGCTCTATTCTAGACCGGCGAGCCTGTTGTTGTCCAGTGATTCTGTCGCCGGACCGCAAGCCCCATCTTGACAAACTAACCCGGTCGTGACATGTTGCATGTGCCATGCACGAGGAGAGAGATGTACAGCCAGACCCGAACCCTGGACCCCATTACCGTCGAGGTCATTGGCAACGCGCTTTCGTCGATCGTCGAAGAGATGGGAATGGCCCTGATCCGGGCCTCTTACTCCACGAACATAAAGGAGCGCCGGGATTGCTCGACTGCGCTCTTCGACGCGCGCGGCCAGACGCTGGCGCAGGCCGAGCACATTCCGATTCACCTCGGCTCCCTCCTGGGGATCGTCGAGGAGATCACCCGGCGCTACCCGCCCTCGCAGATCCGCCCGGGGGACGTATTCATCGGGAACGACGCCTATAGCGGGGGCGGCACCCACCTGCCAGACATCGTGCTGGCCTCACCGGTCTTCTTCGAAGGCGAGATCGTTGCTTACGCCGCCAACCTGGCGGACCACGCCGACTTCGTCGACCGCGGCCACGCCCACATCTATCAGGAAGGGCTGCGGATCCCGGTGGTGCGGCTGTACAACGAGGACAACCTGCAGGAGGACGTCCTCGAGCTTATCCTCCTGAACTGCCAGGTGCCGAAGGAGCGAATCGCCGACCTGCGGGCACAGTACGCAGCGAACCGCGTCGGCGTGGTCCGGTTCCAGAACCTGTGTGAGAAATATGGCAGGGAAACGGTGCGGGCTGCCGGCGACGAGTTGCTGAACTACGCCGAACGGAAGACGCGCACTGGCATCGCCGGGATCCCCGACGGGGTCTACCGCTTCGTCGATTCCTTCGACTCCGAGGAGCTCCCGGACGTCCTTCAGCTCGGCGTCGAGATCACGGTGCAGGACGATCGGATGCATCTCGCCTTCGACGGACCACCGCAGGTGCGGTCGTCGCTCAATATGGTCTGGACGGCGCTCCTGGCGACGGTCTACTACGCGGTGAAGACCGTCGTCGACCCGACGATCCTGCCGAATGCGGGGCTCTACCGGGCAATCACGGTCTCGGCGCCGAAGGGGAGCATCCTGAATTGCGATCCGCCCGCGGCCGTCGCCGCACGCACGCAGACGTGCCAACGGGTTGTCGACCTCGTCCACGGCGCGCTGGCACCGGCCGTGCCCGACCGGATCATCGCCGCCTGTAACGGCACCAACGCCGGCATGGGCTTCTCGGGGGTGGACCCACGGACCGGGAACTTCTACGTGTACAAGGAGACACAAGGCGGCGGGTTTGGCGCTCGAGCGACGAAGGACGGGATGGAGGGCGTCCAGGTGCACGTTACCAACACGTCGAACCTGCCCGTGGAGTGCCTGGAAAGCGAGTACCCCCTGATGGTCGACCGATACGAGCTGGTGCTGGACTCCGGCGGCCCTGGTCGCTGGCGAGGAGGGATGGGCGTCCACCGGCAGATCCACGTCGTCGAGGGTGAGGCGCTGGCCAGCCGGAGCATCACTCGGGTAACGACGGCGCCGTGGGGGCTGTTCGGCGGGAAAGAGGGTGCCGGCCTCAGAATGGTCCTCCATCGGGATCCGAACAAGGGCCCTGCTTGTGATCCCTACCTTCTGAGGACGGGCGAAGGCATCTCGCTCATCACGCCAGGGGGCGGCGGCTATGGAGACCCGCGAGCACGAGACCGGGAGCTCGTCGCCCGCGACCTGCGGGAGGAGAAGATCTCCCGGGAACAGGCGGCGGCCGCGTACGGCTACACGCCCAGATGAAGTTCACCAGGGACCGAACGCCGCAGTAGTATCGGGGGCAGTACTGCGTGCACGACCGGGCGGGTTCCCTCACCCCCGGCCCCTCTCCCACTGGGGGGAGAGGGGAATCCCCTCGTTTCCCCTTCCCCCCGCAGTGGGGGAAGGGGCCGGGGGTAGGGGGGAATCCATCACCCCGCCACCGGAATCGGCTGCGCGAGCTGCTGGATGACCTCGGCGATGGCCTCGACCGCCCGCTCGAGCGACGGCCGGTCGACGTCGACGTGGGTGACGAAGCGCATGCGGCCGTTCATCGGCCGGCCCACCTTGATGCCCCGGTCGTTCAGCGCCCGCTGGAATGCCACGCCGTCGAACCCGCTCGCCTGGACGAAGATCAGGTTTGTCTCCACCCGCGCCGGGTCCACGGTGAACCCAGGGATCTGCGCCAACTGCTCCGCCAGCCAGCGGGCGTTGGCATGATCCTCGGCCAGGCGGTCGATCATCGTGTCGAGCGCGACGATCCCCGCCGCGGCGATGATGCCGGCCTGCCGCATCGACCCGCCGATATGCTTCCGCATCTCCCGCGCCCGAGAGATGATGTCGGCGCTGCCACAGAGCACCGAGCCGACCGGCGCGCCGAGCCCCTTCGAGATGCAGAACGCGACCGAGTCGGCGCCGGCCGCCAGATCCTTTGCCGGCACGCCGAGCTTGACCGCGGCGTTGAAGATCCGGGCGCCGTCCAGGTGGATCGGCACGCCGCGCCGGCGGGCGACGTCGATCATCGCCGCCGTTTCTGCCGGCGCCAGCGCGATCCCACCGGCCGCGTTGTGCGTGTTCTCGAAGCTGAACATGCCCACGGGCGCCGCGCTGGGGGCGTCGAACGCGGCGATGAGCGGTTCGAGCAGGGCGACCCCGCGCGCATCGGTCGGCACCTCGGTTCGCTCGATGTAGCGAGGAAGCCAGGGGTCGCCGGTGCCCGAGCGGTTGATGTGGGAGTTCGCCAGGAGGATCCGGCGCTGATCGGGCCGGCAAAGGGCGAGCTGGGCGACCAGGTTGCTCATCGTGCCGCTCGCCAGGTAGAGCGCGGCCTCTTTGCCGAGCAGCTCGGCCGAGCGCTCTTCGAGCCGAATCACCGTCGGGTCCTCGTGCATGCTGTCGTCGCCGACCTCGGCCGCCGCCATCGCCGCCCGCATCGCCGCCGAAGGTCGCGTGGCGGTATCACTGCGCAGGTCAATTGGTGCCATGTCATCTCTCCCCAATCTTGGACTCGTCACAGTCCCGGTCCCCCATTGTAGCCCGCCCGGGGCAGATGTCAAACCGCTGGATGTCGTTCCGAACGGGTTGACAGCCCCCGGCGGCCTCCCTATACTTCGCGGACGGCTATGATCGACATCCATCATCATATCCTGCCGGACGTCGACGACGGTGCCGAGACGATCGAGGAGGCCGTCGCGATGGCGCGCGCCGCGGCCGCCGACGGCATCTCGACCATCGTCGCGACGCCCCACAGCTCGCAGTGGGGCTACGATTGCACCCGCGACGCGACGGCCAGGCGAGTCGCCGAGCTGCAGCAGCGCCTGGCCGCCGAAGAGGTGCCGGTCGAGGTTCTGGTGGGGGTCGAGGCGTACATGACGCCGGATCTCGTTCGCCTGCTCGACGCCGGCCACGTCTTTCCGCTCGCCGGGAGCCGCTACCTGCTCGTCGAGCTGCCGATGCACCAGTATCCGCCCTGCACCGACCAGTTGCTGTTCGAGATCCAGTTGCGCGGCATCGTCCCGATCCTGGCCCATCCCGAGCGCAACGCCTCGATCCAGCGTGACCCGCAGCGCTTCTGGAACCTCGTCGACCGCGGCATCCTGGCCCAGATGAACGCGGCAAGCCTGACGGGCACCTTCGGCCGGGAGGCACGGGAAACCGCCCGGAAGCTGCTTCAGCACGGCCTGATCCACTTCCTCGCCACCGACGCGCACACGAGCCGCGGTGCCCGCCGCCCCGTCCTGACGGAAGGGCTGGACGAAGCCAGCACGATCCTCGGGGGAGTGCCCGCCCAGGCGCTCGTTCAAGAGCGCCCCGCTGCCATCGTCGCCAACGCCGACCTGGTGGTCGCCCCGCCGGAGCCATTCCGAACCGGCTGGCGGTCCTGGGCATTCTGGAAGCGGTGAGTACCCCCCGGGGGAGCTTCTTAGCTCTCAGAGAAACCTCAAGAAAGTGCTGCAAAGAGGAAGTGTTTCACAGATGAAGGGATTGATCCTGAGCGGCGGCAAAGGGACACGCCTTCGGCCGCTCACCTACACCGGCGCCAAGCAGCTCGTGCCCGTCGCCAACAAGCCGGTCCTCTTCTACGCCATCGAGAACCTCGTCGGCGCCGGCGTCACCGACATCGGCGTCGTCGTCGGGGACACGCGCGACCAGGTGATCGCCGCCGTCGGCGACGGCGACCGGTTCGGCGCCCGCATCACGTACATCGACCAGCCACAGCCGCTCGGCATCGCCCACGCCGTCAAGATCGCCGAACCGTTCATCGGGAAGGAGCGGTTCATCCTCTTCCTGGGCGACAACTTCATCCGCGAGGGCATCGGCGGCATGGTCCGGCGCTTCCAGAGCGGGCAGCCCAACAGCCTGATCATCCTGAACCAGGTCCACAACCCGCAGG
This sequence comes from Chloroflexota bacterium, assembly GCA_016199325.1. The sequence continues at coordinate 183 of JACQGW010000362.1, read as the reverse complement.
ACTTTGGCGTCGCCGTCGTGACCGATGGGCGCGTCGAGCGTCTGATCGAGAAGCCGAAGGCGTTCATCTCCGACCTGGCCGTCATCGGCATCTACATGTTCGACCACCGCGTGGTCGAGGCGGTCAACGCCATCAAGCCGTCGGCGCGCGGCGAGCTGGAGATCACCGAGACCATCCAGTATC
>JACQGW010000371.1 GCA_016199325.1 Chloroflexota bacterium | reverse complement strand
GCTGCGGCTCAGCATGACAGCGTTCCAACAAGCGTCTAGCGTGACGAGGGGACGCCGCTTGTGAGGGGGCAGGTCGGCTGGTCGCTCGGCAGGGCGAGCGCGGATCGCGTATCATCAGAGAGAGGTAGTGCCTGGACACGATCGGCCGAACGGACGCCCTCGTGGACAGGAGCAAAGGAACCATGGCAGCCAGAATACTCGTCGTCGACGACGAGCGGAACATTGTCCAGCTCGTCAAGCTCTATCTGACCAACGAGGGCTTCAAGGTCGAGGCCGCCGGCACCGGCCATGAGGCGATCGAAGCCTATCGCCGCATCCGGCCGGACCTGGTCGTGCTGGACCTGATGCTGCCGGACATCGACGGCTGGGAGGTCTGCCGGCAGATCCGGAAGGAGAGCGACGTCCCGATCATCTTCCTGACGGCCCGCACCGACGACGTCGACAAGATCGTCGGCCTGGAGATGGGCGCCGACGACTACGTGACGAAGCCATTCAACCCGCGGGAGCTGGTGGCCCGAGCGAAGTCCGTCCTCCGCCGCTACCAGTCGTCCCCACAGGCCGAGCGGCCGATCCTGGTCGGCGACCTGCGGATCGATCTGGCACGCCGGGAGGTGACGGTCGGCACCCGGACCATCGAGCTGCGCGCCAAGGAGTTCGACCTGCTCGTCGCGCTCGCGCGCCATCCTGGCGTCGTCTTCGACCGCGACCGGCTCCTCAACCTCGTCTGGGGGTACGACTATCCCGGCGAGACCCGCACCATCGACGTCCACATCGCCTGGCTGCGGGACAAGCTGAAGGATTCGACCGCCCAGATCCAGACGGTCTGGGGCGTCGGCTACAAGCTGACCGTCCTGGGAACGAGCCGGTGATCGGTTTCCAAACGCTGCGCGCCAAGCTCGTCGCCGGGTTCACGCTGGTCATTTTCTTGTGCCTGCTGCTCGCCGGCACCGGCTTCATCTATCTGGTCCGCCAGTACCAGACCCGCATGGCCATCCAGCGCCTGTCGGACCTCGCCTGGCCGCTGACGCTCCAGGTCCGGACGTGGGAGCGCTGGGGGGTGCCGCCGGGGCAGATGGAGGCGATGCTTCGTGAGCAGGCGGGCAATCTGAACCTGCGCATCTTCGTCGTCGACCCTGCCCGTCGGGTGCTGGTGGATACCCAGAGCGATCTGACCGGCCAGCAGCTCGAATGGCCCGAAGATGCGCTCCCGAGCGATCACGCCCGTGCCGTCTGGGGAACGTACGACACCGGCGACCAGCGCGGGATCTTCTACATTGTCGGTCCGCCGCGCGCCGTGTCGAGCACCGCCGAGCGGGTGGTCGGCCGGCTGTCGCAGAACACCGTCGTCCTGGCCGTGCCGGAGCGGAGCGTGACCTCGGCCTGGCTCGAGCTGGGGCCGAGCCTCTCGGCTGCCGGACTGGTCTCCCTGCTCATCTCGACGGCCGTGGCGCTCCTGCTGTCGCGCTCGATCAGCCGGCCGGTCGTTCAGATGACGCGAGCGGCCGAGGCGATGGCGAAGGGGAACTACGAGCAGGCGATCCCCGCCGCCGGCCGTGACGAGATCGGCCGGCTGGCGGCGACCTTCAACGCAATGGCGCGGCAGGTGAACCAGTCACACAAGACGCTCAGGGACTTCCTGTTCAACGTCTCGCACGAGCTTCGCACACCGCTCACCTCGATCCAGGGCTTCTCCCAGGCGATGGTCGACGGCTCCCTCACGACGCCGGACGCCTACGCCGAGGCCGGTGGCGTCGTCCACCAGGAAGCCGAGCGCATGCGCCGACTCGTCGAGGACCTGCTCTATCTCTCGAAGGTGGAGTCCGGCCAGGTTACCCTCGATCCCCAACAGGTTGACCTCGGCGCGCTGCTCCAGGGCTCGTTGAAGCGCTGGCGTCCGCGCGCGACCGAGCGGGGCACGACGCTGGTGGCCGATTTCGGCGACCTGCCGGCGATCCTGGGCGATGCTCACCGGTTGACGCAGGTGCTCGACAACTTGCTGGACAACGCTGTCAAGTTTGCGGCGGCCGGGGCTGCGGTGACGCTCTCGGCACGGGCCGCCGGCGATGCGGTAACGGTCGCCGTCCACAACCCCGGGCCGCCGATTCCGGCCGAGGCGCTGCCGCGCATCTTCGACCGCTTCTACCAGGTGCAGCCGGGCCGCGGCGGCAACGGGCTGGGTCTCGCCATCGTCCGGGAGATCATCGCCGCCCACGGCGGCTCGGTCGCCGCCGAAAGCGACGCCGCAAGCGGGACAACCATTCTCGTCCACCTGCCCGGCCAGCTGGCAACCGCTGCCGGCGGCGATAGGACCGTAGCCAGATTCACGGCCGCATCGCCGCCGCGGCCGGGCCGCTGGTGGCGAATCCGGCGGACGACCGCGTGAAATGGAGTTTATGCGATGCGATCTCTGTTGCGCCTCAGTTCTGGCATCCTGTCCGGCATGATTCTGGGCGCCGGCCTGGTGCTTGGCTACCTGCAAGTGCAGGCCAGCTTGCCGCTGCCCGCCATGTCGAATCCGGCCGCGACGGCCGCTGCCCTGCCGACGGCGGGGGTGTCCCGAGCCGTCGCGCCGCCAACGTCGGCGCCGGCTGTAGTCGAGCGACCGTCGATCGGGGCGTTGACCGCTGCCGGTGAGCCGGTCGTCGCCGTCTATCAAGCGGTCAGCCCGTCCGTGGTCAACATCCGCGGCAGGTATGCCGTGGGCAACCTCGGGCGCCTGCCGTCGCCGCAGAACCCCTTCGGTCCCCGCGGCGTGCCGACGCCGACTCCAGCGCCGGAAGACCCGCCGGCCCGTGGCAACGGCAGCGGCTTCCTGATCGACGACCAGGGGCACATCCTGACGAACAACCACGTCGTCGAGAACGCCACCCAGCTCCGGGTGACGCTGGCCAATGGCAACAGCTACCGGGCCACCGTGGTCGGCACCGACCCGCTGATCGACGTCGCCGTCGTCAAGATCGACGCGCCGCAGGAGCAGCTCACGCCGGTCACGCTGGCCGATTCAGACCAGGTCAAGGTGGGCGAGCTGGCCATCGCCATCGGCAGCCCGTTCGGCCTGGAGCAATCGGTCACGGCCGGCGTCATCAGCTCGCTCGGCCGGTCGCTTTCGAGCGAGTCGCGCCGGCCCATCCCGAACATCATCCAGACGGACGCGGCCATCAACCCCGGCAACTCCGGCGGCCCGCTGCTGAACAGCCGGGGCGAGGTGATCGGCATCAACACGGCCATCGAGAGCCCCTTCCGCGCCAATATCGGCATCGGCTTCGCGGTGCCCATCAACAGCATCCGGCGGGTGATCCCGGGCCTGCTGGCCGGGTCGAAGGTTCAGCACCCCTGGATCGGCCTCTCCGGCCGGGCGCTCGACGTCGACCTGGCCGAGGAGCTGGGCATCACGGTCCAGCGCGGGGTCTACGTCCTCGAGGTGGTGCCAAACGGCCCGGCGGCCAAGGCGGGTGTCCGCGGGGCGACCAGCCGCGTCCCTACGGAGGTCGGCCGCGGCGGCGACGTTGTCACTGCGATCGACGGCCGGCCGGTCCAGGCGGTCGAGCAGATCGTGGGCTACCTGGATAGCCTGAAGGTCGGCGACACCGTGAAAGTCGACCTCCTGCGAGACGGCAAGCCGACAACGCTTGAAGTGATGCTCGAAGCCTGGCCGGGCGAGGCCGCGCAGCGGCGGTGAGGCAGGGGAGCTCGTGGGGAGATCCGTCATGCTGAGCCGCAGCGAAGCATCTCCCCGGCCGACGGTGGGAGCTCGGGGAAGCTTCGCCGAACGCTGTTGTGTTGAGCCGCGACGCGGAACCGGGGGATCCCGCTGGCTCTGATGGACCCCGAAGACTGAACCGCGGAGCGCCCGATGAAACGGCGGAGGCGCACAGGCAGGGTTCCTGGGTCCATGGTTCGTGGGTTCCGGTTGTCACGATGCCTGCCGAACCAGAAGCCACGAACCATGACGCGGAAACCTTCGTTCTCCACGTCTTGCGCGTCTCTGCGGCTCGTCTCTCTGTGCATTGTGACGTAGCCAGCCAGAGGATGGTCAGCGCTCTCGTCCAGGAGAAACTTGATCATCCGACAGACGACGGGCTTTCCCACGAGAAGTCCAGGGTGATCCGGCGGCAGCCAACAGAACCGAGGCATCGAGGAATACACGGACCGAGTCGGTCACAGAAGCTCTATGCGCATGAGCTCCCGTACGCGCTCCGCCGTCTCAGGCGTTATCTTGTCCTCTGCGAGGAACTCGGCGATCTCGTCATCGGAGTACACGCGAAAAGTGCCCTCGGCCTGAATAGGCAGCTTCGAGATCACGATCTTGTCACCCTGGAGGCTGACCTCTAGGAGCGAGGACTCGGTAATATTCAGCGCCCGCCGGATCGCGATTGGAATCGTAATCTGCCCTTTCGCAAGAGGGCGAACAATCTTGCTCACCGAGCTTCTTGCCATCGCAGCTCTCCTGGTTGGAAACACTACCATTCCATAATCCCAACATTCCCAACTCCCATGGGATTATACCGCGCTGTTTCTGGACTGCGCAGCGTCGCCGGCCGGTCAGCCGCACGACAGGTGAGAAGACCGTCCGAGAGAGGGGCTGGAGGAACAGAGGAGGGGAGCAGAGCACTATCGGTCCCCTGTCGATCATTGCCGGACGCGGTAGATTGTCACGTCCGGATTCTGGTAGGCCACCTCCAGCCCGCGGCCGACGAGCTGCTGGAGCTTCGCCAGGCCCTGGGCCGGATAGTAGAGCTTCTCCATCTTGCCCACGTAGACGTACTGGACGTTGTACTTCCGGGCGACCTCCAGCGCCGCCTGGGGATCGGGCGAGGTGAAGAACGTCCGGACGTCGTTCAGCCGCTCGTCGACCATGCGCTGGTAGCCCCAGCGCTGCTGCTTCTGGTGCCAGTCCCAGCCGATGACCGTCGGCAGGCCGGTGTAGATGGAGACCCGGTTGCCCCAGCGGTAGAGGCCGACGTGCGGTGGCGATCCGGAGGCCGCCTCCAGGACCACCGGCGTCCCCTGGACGTTCTCCTCTAGCCAGCGGATCGCCTCGTAGTCCCACCTTAGCTCGACCGGCCCCTTCTCTTCCTGATAGACCGACCGCGTCATGTACGCGGCGCCGTCGAGCGTCGGCGGCAGGTTCGCGAACCGGTCGCTCACCCGCACCGGCGTCGCCATGAGCGGGTAGATGCTGACGCTAGCCACCAGCCCGGCCAGCACGATCAGCCATGCCCGACCCACCGGCGAGGCCGATAGCCGTTTCTGGTTTCTGGCTTCTGGCTTCTGGTTCCGGGGATGGAGTCCCGACCCCCGACCCCCAGCCTGATCGATGACCCACCACAGGCACGCCGCGCTGGCGATGGCGTAGAGCACCCAGGCCTGGAGGTAGAACTTGAAGACCGTGTTCATGCGATTGATGTCGCCCTTGATCGTGACCAGATCGACGCCGATGCCCAGGCCGATGGCCAGGCCGACCAAAGCGACGACGAAGAGGCGGGCTGGATCGGCCGCCCGCCCGCGGGCGAGCTCGACGCCGCCCACCACGGCGACCAGCGCCAGCAACGCCAGCAGCCAGCCGACGGTGCCATAGTCGAGCGCGTTGAGCGCGGCGACAACGCCGGCCAGGCCCATCGCTCCAAGGAGCGCCAGCGCCGGCCAGGGGCTCTGCCGCTTCACCAGCCGGCCGGTCAGCGCCAGCAAATGCGGGAAGCGGTCCCAGCGGGCCAGTGCGAGCTTCAGCCAGCGCGCCGTGCCCGTGGCCGAAATGAGCCGGACCCATTCGAGAACGAGGAAGCTCAGGACGGCGAACAGGAAAAAGCCGTGAACGCCGACGTACTGCACGGGCAGCGTCCGCTCCTTCGACGGATCGACGCCCGTGTAGAAGAGCTCGTAGCTCTGGTGGAACGGCCAGAACGCGAGCAGGCTGCCGAGGTATAGGAACGCGATCTGGACACCGACCAGCACCAGCCCCCCAATCGTCAGCCGCCCGGCCCGGATCCAGCTCGCCGCGGCGACGGCCGCTGCCGCAAGCAGGAAGTACGTCGGGAAATCCCAGCTACTGATCGTCCGCAGCGCGCCGAGCACCACGGCCAGCAGTCCCAGGGTAACCACTTGAGAACCGCTGACGGCGGGGGCCACGGGCTGGGGGTCGGGGGTCGGGGG
>JACQGW010000354.1 GCA_016199325.1 Chloroflexota bacterium | reverse complement strand
GAGCCGTTCCCCGGCGCGCGGTCCGCTCCTGCGCCGGGGAACGGCTCCCTCACGGTCGCGGCTCGGATAGTCCGCGCACTGCGGCCTCACGCCTCCGCATGTGGTTTTCATGGGGGCGCTGCGGCGCGGAGCGCAGCAAGGCGCCTGGTGCCCCGGCGGCGAGCTCTGCCCTACTGGAACACCACAGTGGCATTGATGGAAAGCGCCCGCCGAATGCTGACGCAATGACGCATGCACTCGGCAAGCCGCATCCATCACAATCAGCGTGGCACGCCACGAGAGCGGTTTGCACAGGGATTGACCAAACGACCAACCGGCATTCTTGGCGTCTTCCTTGGCGATCTTGGCGCCTTGGCGGTTCGTCGTCTCTCGGAACCGCTCTAGAACCCGGCCGCCCCGGTGCTCCAGGCCGGCCCGGAGCCGGCGTGGAGCAGGCCCGTCGCCGGATCGATACGAATGGCGCAGACTCGCCCGAAATTCGTCTGGCCGACCGTCTCCTCGACCGGGACGACGGCGTGGCCGAGCTCGGCGAGCCGCGCCTGCACGGCCGCGGGAATGCGTGAGTCCACGTACGTCTGATTCCCCTGGCAATGGACCCGAGGCCAGTCGACGGCGGCCTGGATACGCATGCCGAAGTCGACGGCGTTGACCAGTGTATGGAGCACGCCGCCCTCGATCCGATAGCCGCCGGACCCACAGCCGCCGAAGACGGCCCGGCCGTCCTTCGTCGCGATCAGACTGGGGGCCGCGTAGATCGGCATCTTCCCCGGCGCGATGCAGTTCGCCCGATCCGGCCGCGGGTCGAAGTTCAGCATCGAGTTGTTCATGAACACACCCGTTCCGGGGACGAGGACGAGCGAGCCGAACCCGGTCGAAAGACTCGTGATGAGCGTCACCAGGTTGCCGGCGTGGTCGGCCGCCGCCATCTGGCTCGTGCCGCCGAGGCCGGCGGCAGACGGCAGCGCCTGGATGACGACGGGCGCGTCGGCCGCCGATTCGTAGGGCCAGGGGTTTCCGGCGACAATGGGCCGCGGTGCCGCCCGGTCGAGCCGGATGCCGGCTGCCCGTTCGGCGGCAAACGCCCGACTGGCGAGGCCGTTGGCGGGGCTGCGGGTGTGGTCGGGATCGCCGTAGTGGACCAGGTGGTCGGTGAAGGCGTGGCCGAGCGCCTCGGCCATCAGATGGCGGTACTCGACGCTGTCCGGGCCGCGGCCCCCGAGGTCGAAGTGATCGAGGATGTTGAGCGCCTCGTACCCGACCTGGTCGTTGGCCGTCACGTAGCTGTAGCCGCGGTAGCTGGCCGGCTTCTCCCGCAGCAGCTTCGGCCGGTACTCGGCCAGATCGGCGGCCGTCAGAATGCCGCCGTTGGCGGCGAGCTCGCGCTCGATGGCCTCGGCAACCGGTCCGGCGTAGAAGCCGGCGGCGCCGTGCCGGGCGATGCGCCGCAACGTACCGGCCAGCTCGGAGAAGTCGATCCGGTCGACGCCCACCCTCGGCACGTTGCCGTTGCGGAGCAGCAGGGCCGCAGCGTGCGGGAGCTGCCGGATCTCCTCTAGCCGGCCCGCGATCACCAGCGCCAGGCTCCAGGTGATGGGAACGCCCGCCTCGGCCGCCTCGATGGCCGGCTCCAGCACCTGTGCCAGCGGCAGCTTGCCGTACCGCTCGTGGGCGAGGCAGAGCCCGGCGACGGCGCCCGGCACGCCGACGGCGAGGTGGCCCGTCTCGTTGCGCCGGCCGACGACGGCCGGCCAGGCGTCGTAGGTGTTGGTCCGCGCGGGGTCGACTTCGTACATGTCCGGTCGTGCCCGCCCAGGCGCTCGAATGTACAGGTCAATGGTGATGAGCTCCTGGCGGTCGGCCAGGTAGACGGCCATGTGCCCCTGGCCGCCGACGCCGCAGCTCGCCGGCTCGACGACGTAGCCGGTGAACGCCGCCGCGACGACGGCGTCGACGGCGTTGCCGCCCTGTTCGAGGATCCGGGCGCCGGCCTCGGCCTCCGCCATGTGCCCGCCGACGCAGATGCCGCGTTCGGCGACCAGCTCCGTTCGGGTTGCGATCATCTTGTTTCGGATCACGGTTTCCTCCTCCAGACAGACTCGTCCGCCCATTCTGCCGGGGAAGCGGCCTGCTTCTCCATCTCCTGCCAGAAGGCGTCCAGCGCACCGCCGTTTCCAGCCTCTAGCTCCTGGCATAGCCTCGCCAGTCTGAGGCTACGCGGTCGGCTTTCCGTGCTCATGCCATCTTCTCCTTCGTCACGTTGGCGTCGAGTCCGAGACCACAGCCTCTACGACGTTATCGAGACTATCTATTGTCCTGCAGGCTGGTGTCAAGTCTTGTGGCAATCAGGAATCGATTTCCCACCCTTGCACGGTGAGCCGCGCATGTGCTACTGTATGTGTATGTTGGACCACCGTTTGCAGATTCTTCTGGATGCGGAACGGTATCAGAAAGTAGCGCGCGAGGCCGCGAGGCGGGGCACCTCCATCGCCGCCGTCATTCGTGAGGCGATCGATCGCCTGCCGGCCGAAGGCGACTCACGGCACGTCGCCATCGCCGCCATCCTGGCGGCAGAGCCCATGCCGGTGCCGGCGGATCCCGCAGAGCTGCGCCGTGAGCTCGACGTTGCCCGTGACCGAGCCGACTGGTGATCGTGCTCGACACCACCGTGCTCACGTACGCCGTTGGCACCGAGCATCACCTGCGCGAGCCTTGCCGTCGGTTGCTGGCGGCGCATGGCGGCGGGCTGGTGGAGGCCACGACCACGGTCGAGGTCATCCAGGAGTTCGTGCATGTGCGCGCCCGGCGTCGGTCGCGAGCCGATGCCGCTGCCCTGGCTCGTCACTACGCCACGGCCTTCGCCCTGCTCGTCACGCGGGCCGAAGACCTTGACCTTGGGCTGAGCCTCTACGAGCAGTATCCCGACCTCGGGGCGTTCGATGCCGTCCTGGCTGCTGTCGCCCTCAACCGGCAGGCGCAAGCCCTGGTCTCTGCGGACCGAGCCTTTGGTGTGGTGCCCGGTCTGCCCTGGGTTGATCCGGCGACGGAAGCGCTCGACCGCCTTATCGGTCACTGACACCGAATCCTCAGTGTGCATTTCCCCTTGACCGGCAGCTTCCGGTGTGCTACCACTGCGGTGCAAGGTCGATGGTTAGCAGTCAGCCATCAGCAGTCAGCAGAGCGACGACTGACCGCTGACTGCCGACTGTTGACCGCTGACTGCTGACTGCTTACGGTCGATGGACAGACGAGTCGCTCTCACCGGCCTGGCATGCATCCTTCTGCTCCTGGCGTGGGCGCCCCGATCGGCCGTGGCCGACCCCGGCGTCGTCACCACGGCGGGCGGCCGCCTGCGCGGTCCGGACGGCGCCGGCTTCTTCCTGCTCGGCGCCAACTATGTCGGCGGGCCGGACCGCTCCTGGGCGATGTGGCAGGACGGCCGCTTCGACGCCGGCCTGATCGAGCAGGATCTCCTCAGGGCCAGGGCGGCCGGCCTCAACACCCTGCGCCTCTTCGTCCAGCCGCCGCTCCAGCAGGAGATCGCCGCCGGGCAGTGGAGGAAGCTCGACGCCGTCCTCGGCCTGGCCGAACAGCACGGGATCTCCCTCATCGTCACCCTCTACGACTACCGGGAGGACGATCTGGCGAAGGTCGCGGCGCTGGATGGGGCCATCGCCCGGCGCTACGCCACCAGGCGCGCCGTCCTGGCCTACGACCTGAAGAACGAGCCCCACTACCAGGATCTGGCCGATGAACAAATACTACTTCCGGGTGACGGTCGACGGCGTCCGGAGTCGCAGCAACGTCTGGAGCCACGGCGCCGATGCCCGGACCTACTTCCCCGAGCCGGACGTCCCGACCGGGGTGGGACCGTGCGGATAGAGCGGTTGACAGAACGACCGCGCCGGGTATACTAGGGGGCGCGATAACGCCTGCCTGAGCGGAGTTGACGTGTCGAGCAGCCGTCGCGACCGAATCGTCGAGGCCTTGCGGGCAAGCCCGCTGCCGGTGACTGGATCGGAGCTTGCTCACCGATTGGGCGTGAGCCGGCAGATCGTCGTCCAGGACGTCGCCATCCTGCGGGCGGCCGGCGAGGACATTATCGCCACGCCCCAGGGATACGTGTTGGCGCCAAACCGGCGCGCCCACCGCGCCGTCCTGGCCGTGGGCCACTCCCCCGCGGATACCGCGAGCGAGTTGACGGCTCTGGTCGAGAGCGGCGTGCGGGTGCTCGACGTCGTGGTCGAGCACCCGCTTTACGGCGAGCTGCACGGCAACCTGATGCTGGGTACACGCGACGACGTGCTGTCGTGGGTGGCGCGCTGGCGGGAGTCGCACGCCGAGCTGCTTTCCACCCTGACGCATGGCGTGCACCTGCACACGGTCGAGGCGACGACGCCGACGGCCATCGAACGGGCTCGGGACGCGCTGCGCCGGCTGGGCTTTCTGCTCGAGCCGGGGCAGCCAGGCTGAGGGAAGCGAGATCGCAAGGACGAATCGGAGCCGAGGTTTAAGAGGTTCAATGACGAACTTGATTCACGTTCCCGCCCGGGGCACCGGCGCCCCACCGGTTGCCCGAACGAGCGTTCTCGTGCCGAGTCTGAATACCCACCTCGCCGCCGATCTGGTCGGTCGGCTCGGCCCGCTCCTCGGCGGCCACGCCGCCGTCGTGCTGGCCGTCGTCGAGCTTGGCGATCAGGTGACGATGCCGGCGGCCACCGCGCTGGCGACCGCCTATCGGGTCATGCTGGCCGGCGTCGCAACGCCGGCCGATCGCCCGGTCCGCACCTCGGTTCGGGTGGCGGCGACGGTGCCGGAGGGCATCCGGCGCGCGGCCGACGAGGAGGCTGCGGACCTGATTCTGTTGCCCTGGGACGGGCGCACCGGCCAGCGGTTCGGCCGCGTCGTCGGCCCGCTCACCGCCAACCCACCGGCCGATCTCGCGCTGGTCCGTCTGGCCGATGGGCCGCCCCCTCGGCGATTCCTGCTGCCGCTCCGGGGTGGCCCCGGCGCCGAGCGAGCCCTCCGGCTGACCGCGCGCTGGGCGAGTGAGGTCGAAGGGCGGCTAACCGTCCTGCACGAGGTGGCCGGAGCACCGGACGAGCCTCTGCGGGCGCTCTGGCGCCTGGCCGGCGAGCTGCCCGTGCCGGTCACGTTCATTCACGCCGGTCCGCTGGCCGAACGGTTCGCCCATCTGCTCCCGCGCTATGACGCCGTCGTGCTGGGGATCGGTAACCAAGCGGCCGGCCCCGGCGAGCTGGCGCGCCAGGCGATTCGGGCAGGTAAGACTGTCATGCTCGTGAAGGCTCGCGATCCGTTCGATCCGCGACGCTATTCGCGGCAGGACCCTCGGCCCGGCAGCGCCGGCTGGTTTGCCGAGCGCGCCTTCTGGTATCGGGAGTTTCGCGCGCTCGAGCGGCTTGTCGAGCAGCGCCAGGCGACCGGCACGACCGTTGGCGTCTGCCTGATGGTCGAGAACGGCACAACGCCGTCGACGCATCGAATCGACGCGTTCGTGCGCGAGCTCCAGCAGCGGCACCCGCTCGTCGACCGCGTGGCGCTGTTGTTCTCCAATCGGCCGGCTGAAGCGCCGCCCGGCGTTCCGGTTGTATCGCTGGCGCAGCTTGGCCTGACCCCGGATAGTTTCGGCTGGCTCGCCGCCGGCCTGCGGAGCGTCCCGGCCGACCTGCTGGCGTTCATCTCCTGGGAGCCAACACCGCCGGTCCGGACGGCCTACGGCCTGCTCGGGCCGCTCCTTGCCGATCCATCGCTCGCCTGGGTCAGCGCGCTGCCGCTCGGCCGATCGCCGGCGTTCGCCGGCCGCCGGAGCCTCCTGGCGGCAATGCACCCGACCGGCCCGCTTGAAAGCTTTCCGCTGGCGGGGCTACGCGAGACGCTCCTGTCGCTGGGCCCGCTGGCCGGGGGCGTGGTCGGCATGAGCCCGTTGCCACCGGCGTTCGACCCGGATGCTGCCGCCCTGGCGGCCATTCTGGGCAACGGCGGATCCCCGCCCCTGCCGTGAACAACCATCCGCGGTCGTTCGTCTGGTTTCTGGTTTGGGGCTTCTGGTTTCTGGTTGTCTGTCTTGCGCTGGTGATGGCCGCCTGTGAATCTCCTGACCGTCCGATTCCTGGACAGGTCACTGCACCCGCCCGATCAACGGTCGGGGCGAGCTCGACCGCCCGTCCGCTGACGGCCACCACAGGCTCCGGCGTCCAGTCGTCGCCATCGTCGGCGACGGCTCCTTCCCAGACGCCTGAGCCTGCCCGGCCGGCCGCATCGCCGCCGACTCCGTCGCCGCCGACCGCGCCGTCGTCGACCGTGCCGGTGGCTACCTCCACTGTGGCGGCAGCGCCCTCGCCGAGTGCGGTGGCGGTGGCAGGGCCCGTCGAGCTGCGGCAACGCGCCAACCTGATCGTGCCCGAGAAGATGAAACAGGGCGTCTTCGCCAGCCCGCGGCAGCTCGAGCTGCCGGCCGGCCTCAACGTCGGCGTCTTCGCCGCCGGGTTGACGTCGGCCCGCTTCTTGGCGGTCAGCCCGCGGGGCGACCTCTTTGTCTCCCTTTCGCAGCGGGGGAGCGTGGTCGCCCTGCCCGATCGCAACGCCGACGGGGTGGCCGACGAGGCGGTCACGTTTGCGGCCGGGCTTTCGCAGCCCCACGGACTCGCCTTCCGCGACGGCTGGCTGTACGTCGCCGAGACGAATCGCGTCGTCCGCTTCCCCTATCGCCCCGGCGACCTCCAGGCGTCGGCCGGACCGGAGGTCGTCGTGCCGAAACTGCCGGCAGGCGCCGGCCACTGGACCCGCACCATCGCCTTCGGCCCGGACGGCAACCTGTACATCTCGGTCGGCTCCTCCTGCAACGTGTGCCAGGAGGCCGACCCGCACCGCGCGGCCATCCTGCGGTACGACCTCGATCGGCAGGATCTGAAGCTCTTCGCCCGCGGCCTGCGCAACGCCGTCGGCATCCGGTTTCAGCCGGGGAGCGGCCAGCTCTGGGCGACCAACAACGGCCGCGACTGGCTGGGCGACGACGCGCCGCCGGAGACGATCAACGTCGTGACCGAGGGCGCCGATTTCGGCTGGCCCGGCTGCCACGCCGGCCGGATTCCGGACCCGCAGCTCGGCCGCCCGGGCTACTGCGAGCAGACGGCGAAGCCGCTGGTCGAGATGCAGGCCCACGCGGCGCCGCTCGGGCTGACCTTCGCGGCCGGCGCGCGCCTGCCCGCCGCCTATCGTGACGACCTCTTCGTCGCCTTTCACGGCTCCTGGAACCGGTCGGTCCCGACGGGGTACAAGGTCGTCCGGATTCCGCTCCGTGGCGGCACGCCGTCTGCACCGCAGGATTTCATCACCGGCTGGCTCGTCGGCGGCCGGGCGTGGGGCCGCCCCGTCGACCTCGTCGTCGGCGCCGACGGCGCCCTCTACGTCTCCGACGACGCGGTCGGCGCGGTGTATCGGGTCTGGACACCGTGAGCGGTCGGCAGTCGGCGGTCGGCGGTCCGGGGAGAGCCCGGGGTTGGGCAGTCTCACTCCATGACTGCCCAGACTCCATGACTGCTCAGTAGGTAGTCTGGCGTCGGGCGATCCCTCTTCGTGACTGCCGACTGCCGACCGCCGACCAAAGGTTGACTGCTGATGGCTGATCGCCTCTACGTCCTTGGCATCGAAACGTCCTGCGACGAGACGGCGGCGGCGGTCGTCTCCGACGGCCGCTGGGTCCGCTCGAACGTCGTCGCCTCGCAGGTGCCGATCCACGCGCGCTACGGCGGCGTCGTGCCGGAGGTCGCCTCGCGCCAGCACATCCTCGCCGGCACGCCCGTCATTCAGGAGGCGCTGGAGCGAGCCCGTGTCGACTTCGGCGACCTGGGGGCGGTGGCCGTCACCTTCGGGCCAGGGCTGGCCGGCGCCCTCCTCGTCGGCGTGAACATGGCCAAGGCGATCGCGCTGGCGCACCGGTTACCGCTCGTCGGCGTCAACCACCTCGAAGGGCACCTGTACGCCAACTGGCTGATCCCGCCCGACGTGCTGCCGCCGGATCCGCCTCGATTCCCCGTCCTCTGTCTCATCGTCAGCGGCGGCCACAGCGACCTCCTGATCATGCGCGATCACGGCATCTACCGGCGGCTGGGCCGCACGCGTGACGACGCCGCGGGCGAAGCCTTCGACAAGGTGGCGCGCCTGCTGGGGCTGGGCTACCCCGGCGGCCCGGCGATTCAGCGAGCGGCCGCTGGCGGCAACCCGGAGGCGTTTGCGCTCCCGCGCGCCTGGCTCCGCGGCACCCACGATTTCTCCTTCAGCGGTCTGAAGACGGCCGTCCTGCGGGTGGTCGAGGAGTGGCGGCGCCAGGGGAAGGGCGAGCTGCCCGTCCGGGACCTGGCGGCCAGCTTCCAGTGGGCCGTCGTCGACGTCCTCGTCGCCAAAACGGTGGAGGCGTCGGAGCAGTACGGCGTGACCGAGGTCATGCTGGCGGGCGGCGTTGCCGCCAACGAGCTGCTGCGGCGCGAGATGATCCACCGAAGCCGCCTGCCCGTCCGCCTGCCGCCGCCCGAGTACTGCACCGACAACGCCGCGATGGTCGCCGCCGCCGGCTACTATCACGTCCAGACCGGCCGCATCGCCGGGCTGGACCTGGACGTCGTACCGACGCTGCCGCTGGCGTAGCACGAGGATTTCTCGCCTACTTGGCTGCGACGCCTCCAGCGAATGTGCGGTCGCCCCCGATCTGATCTACAATCGGCCAGCCGGACAACTTCTTCCAGGAGGGGCGGTGTGCTCGCTCCCGATCGCTTTGTTTTGTGGCTGGACCAGCACTGGCATACCGATTCGCACGGCCATCGCTACCACTATCATCCCCGCAGTGACATTCACTCGAAGGTCCTGGCACAGCTCGTCTGGGAAGACCTCTACCGGTGTTGCCCGGCGATACGCCGAGACTCCGACGAAGGTCGGATCATTCACAACATGAACTACCGCTATCAGTGGCCCCGAACTGCGAAAGTCAAGACGATTGACCTCGCCGTCGGGACGACAGCGCCACCGCCCGAGAAGATCGACCGGGTGCTTCTCTCCTGCGAGCTCAAGGCTATGATGACCGAGCACCTGAAATCCAAGCCGCGCATCTTTGACGAGCTGGGCTCATCCCACCTCATCGTGCACGCTGGCGATCCGGATGCGATCGCCGCGGGGCTTACGGTGGTCAACATCGCCAGCACGTTCGTCTCGCCACTACGCCAACGCGGAGAGGAATCACACAAGGTCACGATCCACCGACAACCCGGGGCCGCACGCAGCGTCGTCGAGCACCTCCGTGGCCTGCCGATCCGAGAACGCGCGGGCGACGTCGGTTTTGATGCCTACTGCACGTTTGTGGTGGACTGCGACAACGTCGGGCCGGCACGTCCCTGGACCGATCTCCCAGCACCGCAGCCAGGCGACCGCGATCACTACGAGACTTTCCTGAATCGGATCTGCGATGCCTACACCGCCCGGTTCGGTTGAGTCACTGTCTCAATGGTCAGGTGGGAGAAGAAATCGGCTGACGCTGTCCGCAGCCGGCTGTGGGCCATCTCGAGATACGCCGGCTCGATCTCAAAGCCGATGCTGTTGCGACCCCAACGACCGGCGGCAAGTGCGGTCGTGCCGCTCCCCAGAAAAGGATCGAGGACCGTATCTCCGACGAACGAGAACATGCGGATGAGCCGTTCGGCAAGCGCGAACGGGTACGGCGCCGGATGCTTTTTCGTCGAGGCACCGGTCAGTGTCCAGATCTGTTGGAACCACTCGCGATGGGCGCTTTCGGGGATAATAGAGAGGAGGCGAGTCGCGATTGACGGTTGCCGATAGCCGCCGGGCTTGCGCTGGAAAAGGATGTACTCGATATCGTTCTTGACGATGCCATTCGGCTCATAGGGCTTGCCGAGGAAGGTGGTCCCATTCTCGGCCTCGTATCTGGCGTTCGCGATCTTGTGCCAGATGATTGGCGCGAGGTTGTCAAAGCCGATAGCCCGGCATCGCTCCTGAATGCTGGCGTGGAGCGGGAAGACGACGTGTCGGCCGAACTTGCGCCGCGGCAGGCAGACGTCGCCGACGACGACCACGAGCCGCCCACCCTTGACCAGTACCCGGAAGACGTGTCGCCAGATCCGGTCCAGCTCGTCCAGGAACGCTTCGTAGTCTTCGACGATCCCGAGCTGACCGTTGCGCTTCGGGTATTCCTTCAGCGTCCAGTAGGGCGGGGAAGTCACCACAAGATGGACACTCTCATCGGCGACGTCATCCATGAAGCGGCTGTCGCCGAGGACGAGCCGGTGGTGGGTTGGCAGGCCCTGGACGATCTCCTCGATGGCCCGGACCAGCTTCGTGTCTTTCGCTACGGCGGGCATCGCCTTCTGATCGTCCTGGTGGGCGAGTTGGAGCGCTTCGGCGGGGACGAGTTCCTCCAGCGACACGCACGCTTCGCTGGAAGACTGCGCGACGGGTGTCTTCATCTGCTACCTCCCAGAACCACCGCACGGTCTGTAAGCCCGTCCCACCGCTTCCGGCCCTCCGGCTTCCGAAACACCAGGAAGATTGAGGCTTGGATGGCAGTCGTTTCTCCCACTGTCGTCTCCCTTCGCGCGTCCAGTATTATAACGCTCGGCCCCTCACGGTGACACGCCTGTCTCAAGATCGTCCCCTCTCAGAGGACACTGGCTGCACCGTCCCGCCGAACAATACCGACTGATAAGCTGCTGAAGCCCCTGCTGTCGCCGAGCCGTCGCGACGACGTCTGGCCGCGGCTGCCCAAAGAGCCGAAGCGCGCTGTGGCGGGTGATCTCGTTCTCCGGCAGCCGCGGGAAACGCCGATAGGCCTCCCAGGCATCCTCCGGTCGCGACATCGCCAGAAAAGGCAGCGCCACGTTCAGCGCAATCGTTGCCGCCCGGCCGCGGCCGATCGGTCGGGGGTTGGGGGGCGGGGGTCGGGGGT
>JACQGW010000353.1 GCA_016199325.1 Chloroflexota bacterium | reverse complement strand
TCGGGGTTGACGCCCTTGTGGGGCTCCCGGCCGAAGAGCTGGCGCACCTTCTCGGCGACGGCCGGCATGCGGGTCTGGCCGCCGACGAGGACGACCTCCTCGATCTGGCTCGGGGATACGCCGGCGTCGGCCATCGCCTGCTTGCAGGGGCCGACGGTCTTCTCGACGAGGTCGGCGACGAGCTGCTCGAGCTTGGCGCGGGTCAGCGTCATGACCAGGTGCTTCGGGCCTTCCTGCGTCGCCGTGATGAAGGGCAGGTTGATCTCGGTCTGCATGACCGTCGACAGCTCGATCTTCGCCTTCTCGGAGGCTTCCTTCAGGCGCTGCATCGCCATCCGGTCCTGCCGTAGGTCGACGCCCTGCTCGCGCTTGAACTCGTCGGCCACCCAGTTGATGACGCGGATATCGAAGTCGTCGCCGCCCAGGTGGGTGTCGCCGTTGGTCGCCTTGACCTCGAAGACGCCTTCGCCGAGCTGGAGGATCGAGATGTCGAAGGTGCCGCCGCCCAGGTCGTAGACGGCAATGACTTCGTCCTTCTTCTTCTCCAGCCCATAGGCGAGCGATGCGGCCGTCGGCTCGTTGATGATCCGGAGGACCTCCAGACCCGCAATCCGGCCGGCGTCCTTGGTCGCCTGGCGCTGGCTGTCGTTGAAGTAGGCGGGGACGGTGATGACGGCCTGAGTGATCTTCTCGCCGAGCTTGGCTTCGGCGTCCTCCTTCATCTTGCGGAGGATCTGCGCCGAGACCTCCGGCGGCGAGTACTCCTTGCCGCCCATGACGACGCGGACGTCGCCGTTGGGCGCGCTCGCCACCCGGTACGGGACCATCTTCATCGAGCGCTGGACCTCGGCGTCCTCGAACTTGCGGCCCATGAAGCGCTTGATCGAGAAGATCGTGTTTTCGGGATTCGTCACGGCCTGGCGCTTGGCGATCTGGCCGACCAGGCGCTCATTCGTCCGCGGGTTGACGGCGACGACCGACGGGGTCAGGCGTCCCCCCTCGGCGTTCTCGATCACCGTCGGCTCACCCGCCTCGATTACGGCCATGACGGAGTTGGTAGTTCCAAGGTCGATGCCGAGCACCTTTGGCATATGGAATCCTCCCACGGTATGAGTGATGAGTGATGAGGAATGAGTGATGAGTCCTTCCCACTCATCACTCATTCCTCATCACTCATCACTCGTATTATGATAGTCCTTGCGCCGGCTTGTGTCAAGTTTGTCTCAGTGGCGCCTTACGATGCTGCGCTTGTTGGGCCGTCCCGTGACCAGCCTTAGCGAACTGCTCCATGCTTGCGTAGGAACAACCGGAGCGGTTCGTAGGGGATCCTCGCCAGTTTGCCGAAGATTGACAGCCAATCCAGTTTCAGGCCGACGAGCGACCGGAAGTCCCGCTCCAGTTGCTCCAGTTCGTCCCGATCGATGCTCGCCATTCACGAGGCCCCGAAATCCACGGAGCTTAGGACCCGCGTTCTGGCGTGGTAGACTTTCCATTCCCACTCGGCACATTCCAGAAGTTGGTCGTGTATCGCCCTGCGTCGTTCGAGCTCTGGAACCCTGACAGGCGTACGGAGCAACGCTTCTTTGTGCAAGCGTGGCCGGGTTCCCCCACTTCCAAGCGGAAGATTCCTGAGGAAGGCTTCGGACTGAAGATACGCCCACCAGAAGTATGTACAGTTGTCATGAGGCGCGACACGAACAAACTCCGACTTCACAGGAAGGAACAAGGGCCCTTCGAGGCCGATCCACTCGGCCTTTGGAGTCACGACAACGTTCCCCAGGTAGGCGCGCATCGTTCCGAAGAGCAGTTGCTGTTCTCCAATCGTGGGATACGCGGCCTGTTGGGCTCCCAGAGAGGGTTCTAGGAAGAAGCTCAGATACCTGCCCCCGGGGATATGACGATACTCGATTGGGTGGAACAAGGATCGATACAGTAGTATCTCGTATCCGGAGCCGAGCTTCATGACCACTGCATATTGGCTGAGGGTCTCACGCGCGGCATCGTAGCGATAGTGGTAGGGATCCCAGACAGAAGGCGCAATCTGGGAGGATTCCACAACTGATACGAAGAACGTGCCGTTCTTACTCAAGACTCAGTTCCTCATTCAGATTCCCAGGGCGGTTACGACTGTTGGATCGGTGGCAATCCGTCTGAGATAGTCTGCGTCGTGCTTGGTTCTCCGGCCGTTCAGAGGAATGCCCACCGACGGCGCGAAGGCGAATACTGCCTTTGGAGTCTTCTCGGTTCCCGCTTCTCGCTTTTCCAGGATGACGATGTCCGCCCGCGTCGTCGTGCTCGCGGTCAGGTGAAACACGCCCTCAGGCATCCCAATGACGCCGAGCACATACCACGATTGCTCAACTGCTGCCCTCAATCTCTGGAACTCCGCGTTCGCTACTATCGAATGAGGAAGGAGGCATGCCAGACGGCCTCCTAGCCGAAGCAAATCATAACAGATGTCCAAGAAGATCGCGTCACTGCTCCGGTAGCCTAGAGCGAACAGCTTGCTGTGGGTCTTGACAGTGCCGACATGAAGCGAGAACGGAGGATTTGCCAGGATGCAGTCAACCGTGGCGTACCACTTCTCGAATGACGGTTCCGGATCGTAGATGTTGACGGCCAATACGTGCTTGGCGTGGTGCCTGGGAGTGCCCAATTCCAGCACCAGGGAGGCCAGGTCGACGAGCGAGGGTTCGATATCGTTGCCCACCAGGGTGCAACGCATACTTCCCCATCTTCTCGAAGCTTCTAGCAGGAACGTGCCCCCTCCACACGTCGGATCCATGATAACCGCATCTTCTCTCTTCGGCAGGAGACTGGCCATAGCGGATGCGACCGAATGAGGCGTGAAGAACTTGCCAGAACCCTCCCTGAACCGCCGGCCTACGAAGTACTGGTACCAGACCGGTAACGCTTCCCCTGTCGGATCCAGGAGCACGACTGAATCGAGCATGCTCGCAAGTGGACCATCATCCCCAATCCTGTCGTATGCTTGCTTTCCTCTCTGGAGAAGGCGCTCCGGCGGATTGGCGAGAGTGTCACGGAAGTGAACAAAGTACTGGAGGGCGAGAACGCAGAAGGCGTCTTCGCCCTCGACCCCGTATCGCCGCAGTGCCTTCTCGAGCAACTCTTGCTGAGAGATCGTCTGTTTGAGCTTCATCCGTTTATCACAAATATGGCAAGCGGGCTTCGCGTGTCAAGGTGTTCGCGGCTGATAGTCCATACCGTCAGTTCTCCCGCGGCCACCAGCGGTAGAAGTGGTGGACCGGCGACGCGCCGGCGCCGATGGCGACGGCCGCCTGGATGGCGCCCGTCAGATACTCCTTCGCCGCGGCGACGGCTTCGGCAACCGAGAGCCCTTTCGCCAGGCCGGCGGCGATGGCGCTGGCGAAGGTGCAGCCGGTCCCGTGAGTGTGCGGTGTAGGAATCCGGCGGGCCGCCAGCTCGGTGAACTGCCGGCCGTCGTAGAGCAGGTCCACGGCGTCGCCCGGGCGGTGGCCGCCTTTGACGACGACGTAGCGGGGCCCGAAGGCGTGGATGGCCTCGGCGGCCGCGCGGAGGTCGGCGTCCGAAGTGAGCGTGCGGCCCACCAGCACCTCGGCCTCCGGGATGTTCGGCGTGACCACGAGCGCGAGCGGCAGCAGCTCCTGCCGCAGCGCGTCGACGGCGTCGGCCCGCAGGAGCGGGTCGCCGCTCTTGGCGACCATCACCGGGTCGACGACCAACTGCTCGACGCGATAGGCGGCCAGTCGCTCGACAACGGCGCGGATGATGGGGGCGGATGCCAGCATGCCGGTCTTGACGGCGTCGGCGCCGATGTCGTCGAGCACGGCGTCGATCTGGGCGGCGACGTCCGCCGGGGGGATCTCGTGGATGGCCCGGACGCCGCGGGTGTTCTGGGCCGTAACGGCCGTCAGGACGCTGGCGCCATAGACGCCGAGGGCGGCAAAGGTCTTCAGGTCCGCCTGAATCCCGGCGCCGCCGCCCGAGTCCGAGCCGGCAATGGTCAGGGCTCGTTTCATGACTCGTTCATGAGCGCGGTTCCGAAGAACAGCGAACCGCCAAACTCATCACTCATCACTCATCACTGCGAGACGGGCACCTCGGACCGCTCGAGGGGGTCGAACGGCCGGCGGAGCAGGACGACGAGCGCCAGAGCGGCGACGATCATCGAGCCGACGGCGACGATCTGGGCCTGGGTCAGCCCGGCCAGGACGAGCGCGTCCAGCCGCAGGAAGCTCAGAAAGAATCGGCCGAGCGAGTAGCCAAACAGGTAGACGGTGAAGATGACGCCCGGGCGGGCCGACCGATTGCGGAGCGCGACGAGGCCGCCGAAGATGAGAAGGTCCCAGAGCAGCTCGTAGGCCACGGCGGGATGGACGGCCAGCCCCGGCTCGGCGAGCGTGCGGGGGTGAGTGTAGACGACAGCCCAGGGCAGCGAGCTGGCGGTGGCGTGGTGCTCGCCGTTGATGACGTCGCCGACGCGCCCGACGGCCTGGCCGAAGATGAGGCCCATGGCGGCCAGATCCAGAATGTTGAGGGCCGGCAGCCGCCGGACCGCCGAGTAGGCGATGCCGGCGAGCGGGCCACCGATGATAGCGCCGTAGATGGCGATGCCCCCCTCGTTGAGGGCGATGATCTGCGCCGGATTGGCGAGGTAGTAATCGATCTGGTCGACGACATGGAACAGACGGGCACCGACGATGCCGCCGACGGTGCCCCAGAACGCCGCGCCGTAGACGTCGTCCTCGGGGATGCCCAGCCGGCGCAGGCGGGCCTCGCGGACCGCGATGAGCACGCCGAGCAGCAGCCCGACGGCGCTCAAGAGGCCGTGCCAGCTAAAGAGGAACGGGCCGAGCGTGAAGATGTTCGGGTCGATATGGATCTCGATCATGTTGCTTGTTGTTTGTTTTCAATCCTCAATAACATTAGGCAAGCCGGGCAACGCGTCCCGGCTTCCGTTGACGGGAAGGACTTCGTTGGGTCGCTTGCTCAATCCCACTGGATGCCGCGCTAGAGGCACGCATCGGCCCCACGCCGGTTGTCACGACGGTGCCCGGACGCTCAGAGTGTAGCACCGCCGGCAGATGCGATCAAGGTCAGGCGCCGGTTGACAGGCGATCCACGATCGCCTATTATCTCCAAACTGGTCGCTCTGTCGGCCGGTCGCTTTTGAGCGCGGAATGGTGGCACGGCTCTTGCTATGGACGGGGCCGAGCTTGGGCGGCAGGCGTCGCGGCGAGCTGAACAAACCGGCAGGAACACTGCTGCCTGCCGCCGTGAACGGCGGGCCTCGGACCTGGAGACCAGGCCCGCCGTTCACGGCGGCAGCATTATCCGTCCGCAGCAGTGTCCGTCCATTGAGGATGGATCCTGGCCGCCGGTTTTCTCTTGCAACGCACGGCCAAAAGCACCTACAATTCAATGCGTTTGCTGCCAGGTTGACGTTGAACCCTGGCGGCGCGCCGGCATGAGGTGAGAGATGACGCAGTTCACCGACGGTGTGGCCCGATCCCGGAAGCAGCGGACTGATCAGGCAATCGCGCTGGCGATGCAGAGCCGCTGGGACGATGCTGCCCGCGCCAATCGGGCGATCATCGAGCTTTTCCCGGACGACGTCGACAGCTACAACCGACTGGGCAAGGCGCTGACGGAGCTCGGCCGGTATGCCGAGGCGCGGGATGCCTACGCGCGTGCCCTCCAGATCGATCCCAACAACGCGATCGCGCGGAAGAACCTGCCGCGCCTCGATCAACTGGCCAAGGCCCAGCCGGCGGCCCGGGTGGACAAGGTGGACCGGGTGGACCCGCGGCTGTTCATCGAGGAGACGGGGAAGACCGGGTTCACGCTGCTCCACCACCTGGCGCCGCGCGACGTGCTCGCCAAGATGACGGCGGGCGATCAGGTCTACCTGAAGCCCCACGGCCGGGGGATGCGGGTGGAGAACGCGAGCGGCGAATCCCTGGGCGAGGTCGAGCCGAAGCTGGCGCTCCGCCTGGTGAATCTCATGAAGGGCGGCAACCGCTACGCCGCGGCGATCACCGCGATCGAGAGCGACCAGGTCCGCCTGATCCTCAAGGAAGTGTATCAGCATCCCAGCCAGGCCGGCCGGGTTTCCTTCCCGGCCAAGCCGACGGAGGTCTTCCGGCCCTACACGCGGGAGAGCCTGCTTCGGTACGAGCTGGAGGAAGAGGAGGAGGGACTGGAGGAAGAGGCCGGGGCCGAATGGGAGGCGGATTCGGAGCCCGCCGTCGAGGAGGGCGAGATCTATGAGGAGGAACCGGCCCCGCTGAGCAAGCCCGAGGAGTTCGAGGCTTGGCACAACAAGCCTTGACGCCTGGAGGACCGCGCGACGGAATCGTGATCTATCCATCATGGAAGGAGAGCAGGACCGTGGGAGACAAGAGCCCGAAGAACATCAGCAAGCAGAAGCAGACGAAGGATCAGAAGAAGACCACCGGCGGCAAGGAGGGCAAGAAGAAGTAGGCCGGCGCGGCCTGCCGGCCGCGCCGGAACCTGAAATCGCCTCTGTTACCCTCTTGCTTAACTGCGGATGATGGTGTATAGTACCGGCGCCTGGTGCCGGGTCCGGGTCCGCAACCACTGACTCACGGGCGCCTCCGGAGCTCAGTCGAGACCCCTGGTTACCTGGCGATGTATCTTCGCAGAACAGGGGGTCTACGGTGAGCTTGGTGGACAAGCATCTGAAGTGCCGGGATTGCGGCGGGGATTTCATCTTCACGGTCGGCGAGCAGGAGTTCTATCAGCTCAAGGGCCTGTTGAACGACCCGCAGCGCTGCCCGTCGTGTCGGGCCGTAAAGCGCCAGCAGCGCACTGGCGTTGCACCGCGCGAGATGTTCGACGTCGTCTGTTCGGAGTGCGGTGCGCCAGCGCGGGTTCCCTTCAACCCGCGCAACGATCGACCGGTGTACTGCTCCTCGTGTTATGACCGGGTGCGTGCGCGCTAACACTGGACGGAAACACCGCTGCGGCCGGCGAGGACGCTTCGCCGGCCGCAGCGGTGATCCTCGGATCACGGGGATGATTGTCCACCGGAGGGGCAGGATTGAGCCCTGCCCCTCCCCTCCTGCCTTCGGACCAGTGACAACTCCGACACGCTAGGGCCTGCGTCTGTGGCTCTCCGGTGGCGCTGATCACGCTGACGACCGATTTCGGCCTGGAGGATGCCTATGTCGGCACGGTCAAAGGTGTGATCCTCGGACTGGCGCCGGCGGCAACCCTCGTCGATCTGTGTCATCTAGTCCCACCCCAGGACGTTCGTACCGCATCGTTCCTGCTCGACACCGCCGTCCGGTTCTTCCCGCCGCCGGCGATCCACGTCGTCGTCGTCGATCCGGGCGTCGGCGGCCAGCGCCGCCCGGTGGCGCTCCGCATGCCCCACGGGACGTTCGTGGGCCCGGACAACGGCGTGTTCAGCGCCGTGCTCGCGCAGGCGGGGCTGGTCGCGGCCGGCCCGCCCGATGACCTCGCGTTGAGCGCCCTGCCGCCGACGGTCGAGGCGGTCCACCTCAACCGGCCGGCGTTCTGGCTGCCCAGCGTCAGCGCCACCTTCCACGGCCGCGATATCTTTGCCCCCGTCGCCGGCCACCTGGCTCGGGGGACGCCCCTGGCCGCGTTCGGCGATCCCCTCCCTGCACTCCACGCCTATCCCGTCCCGCGCCCCAGCCGCCGTTCCGACGGTGCGCTCGTCGCCCCCGTGATCCACGTCGACGGCTTCGGCAATCTGATCACCGCGGCGACCGCGGCGGATCTCGCCGGCCGCCCAGCCGATGCGGTTCGGATCGAGGTCGCCGGGCGCAGCATTCCCGGGCTGGTACACACCTACAGCGCCGGCAGCGGGCTTCTCGCGCTCATCGGCAGCAGCGGCCACCTCGAAATCGCGCTTCGGGATGGCAATGCCGCCGCCGAGCTCGGCCTCGGACGCGGCGGTCTCGTCGTCATCTCCTGACGCTCCTCAAGCAGACGGCTAGGCTAGCCAGATCGGGCTATTGCCTCCACTGCCCCCGGATAGCTAAGCTGTCCGCGCGGCTGCCAACTCGGCAGCCAGTGGTCCGTCAAGGGTGATGTGGTGGTTCGTCGTTGGCGCTTGAGCGCCCGGACCTCCCGGGGTCCGGGCGCTCAAGCGCCAACGACGAACCCGGTGGTTCAGCCCGGACAAACCACTGGAGTCGTCTGCGGCCCGCAGTCCAGCGCGCCACCAGCTTCGTTGGGGACAGGTCGATGCAAGGATCATCGCTGCGCGTCCTTATGACCGCTCTGCTCCTGGCCCTCATCTTCCCGGCGCCCCGCCCTGTAGCCGCCGACCCCCGTATGCTCGTCGGCCCGTTGATCGGCCACGTCACGCCGGGGGCGTGGGTATCCTACTCCTTTCCCGTCAACGCCAGCCTGCCCCACGTGCTTCGCCTGGAGTCGAGGTCCGGCAACGCCGACGTCTGGCTGTACGCCGACGGCGAACGCGTCGCGGTTGGCAGCCGCGCCGGGTCCGCCGCCGAAGAGCTGACGTGGACACCGGCACACGACGGCATGGCGACGGCGTGGGTGACGGGTTTTGGCCGGCGGGTCGAGTACCGGCTCGTCGTCCAGCAGCATGAGGCGACGGCCGAGCGGGGCCAGACCTCGCCGTCGACGCGCGGCCCTGCAGCGCCGCCGATCGCGCAGGCTCCACGGCCGGCGCCGTCGCAGGCATCCGGCAAAGTCGGCCTCCAGGTGGGCCACTGGAAGCACCAGGAGGCCGGACCGCCGTTCAACAAACAGCCGGGGTCCAGCGGCGGCGGCAAGACCGAGTCTGAGGTCAACCTCGCCATTGCCAAGCTGACGGCCGAGCTGCTCCGCGAGATCGGCTACGCTGTCGATCTGCTGCCGACGGGTTTCGCCGGCGGCTACCGCGCCGACGTCGTCGTCTCCATTCACGCCGACGGCGGGCCATCGGACCGGCGAGGCTTCTTCGCCGATCGTCCGGCCAGCTCGTCGATGGCCCAGCGCGAAGAGCGGCTCGTCAGCCTCCTGAATGCCGAATACGGCCGAGCCGCCGGCATCCCCTTTCACCATCGTGGGACGGCGAACACCCGCTACTACTACGGCTACTACCGGGTCACGAAAGACACGCCGATGGCGCTCATCGAGACCGGGTTCCTGACCAACGCGACCGACCGGCAGATCCTCATCGGCGATCCCCTCCGCGCCGCCCGCGGCATCGCCGCAGCCATCGACCGCTTCCTGCGCGAGCGAGACTGACCTCCCGAACCAGAAACCAGAAACCACAAACCACGAAACCCGTCCTCACGCCTCGGCCGGGTCGGCGATGCACGCCACCAGCAGCGGGTCGGCGCCGTCGAAGGTGATCCGGAGCACCGTGTAGTCCGGCGCCAGGTGGACGGGCACGACGTCCCGAAGTCGCTTCCCCCGCCTCGCCTCGAGCTGGGACCGGCGCGCGACCTCGCGCAGATACCAGTACTCCAGCACCCGCACCCCCAGGCTCTCCGCGACCGTATCGGTCAAACGGAAGCGCCGGTTCAGTTCGACGAGCCGGCGACTCACGAGCGTCGTTCCGCGGAGGTCCACGACCGCCCGCGGCCAGGTGGTGATCCCATCGACGTCCGGTGAGAGGGTCTCCAGGTAGAAACCGTACAGCGGAACGTCGCCTTGCTCCATCCGTCTCCACGGACCATTGGGGAACTGGGTCTCGAAGACGAGCGGGGCAACGGCGACGCGCGAGTCCCAGAACTGCCGGCTGCGGCCCAGGTTGAAGTGGCGGTCGAGCTCACAGGAATCCATCACGACGACGGCGAGGGCGGGCCAGACGCGCACCTCGACGTCCGGCATGGCGCGCGCATCGGAGAGGGTCAGGCTGCCGGGGTACGCGGGGAGGCTGACCCGGGGATGCGGTCTGGAGAGCGGAGGTTCCGTCTCACGAACTGCTCGGCTTTGCGGGAGATAGACCAGGGCGATGTCGCCCCGGCCCACCCGGTCCTCTGACTGGGCCGGCTCGTAGAACGACGATCGCCCGCTCATCGGTCTGCCGAATCGGCGGAGGTGAGCCGGTCCAGGGCCGCGCGATCGCGCCGAAGGCGGTTCTGGAGGCCAGACGCCGACAACGGCGTCACCTCGGCCAGGTCCTCTTCCGCGGGGCCGGTCCAATCGCTCGGCAGTGGCGCACTCACGATGTGCCTGACCGCATCTGCGAATTCCGCGGGCGTAATCGGACGGTCACCACGGGGCAAGGGCGCGATCGGTGAGGTGTCCAGGTCGACGATCTCGTCCAATCCCACGCCCATGGCAGCAGCCAGCTTGACCAGCGTACCGAGCCGCACCTCGCTCAGTCGGACCTTGCCCTGGACGAGGTGGGAGAGCGGCGTTGCCCCGATGCCGCCGCGTCGGGCCACTTCCGCCCACGACTTGAAACCCCGGCGCCGACGGGCTTCTTCCAGCCGCAAGGAAACTCGCACGCTTCCCTGCGGCGTCTCGACGGTTTCTCCCGGCATGGTCAGTGCTCCTTCGCCTTATTGCCGCAGCCATATCGCTCTACCGAAAGTATATCGCTGTGTAGACGGATGCGCAAGTTGCAGGCGCTCCAAGCGCACCTGACGAGACCGCAGAGGCGTGGAGAACGCAAGGACGGGTTTCTTGGTTTGCGGTTTCAGGTTTCTGTGCAGCGGTCAATAACAGGCTCTTGACGCGCGCCCAGACGGCGGGTATGCTCATGCCATGCCGTGGCGTCGCCGCTGACGCCGACGTCGCGCATGAAGACAGCAGGTGGGTGAACTGAGCATGGATCGTCCGGTGACGCCGCTCCTCCTCGCAGTCCGATTGGTGGGCCTCGCTGCCCTGATCCTCACCCTGGTGGCCGGCTCCGCCGGCCGCGCCAGTGCCCAGACGCCGGCGGACTACGCCGTGACCAACGGCTGGTTCTACAGCCAGGCGAATGGCCAGGGAGGTGCCGGCGGGACCGGCTTCGCCGTCACCGACGACGACGGCATCCTCTTCTGGACCACCTACAAACGCCTCGGCGGCCCGCAGGCGGTGGGCTATCCGGTGTCCCGGCGCTTCGTCTGGGACGGCTTCGTCGTCCAGACCATGCAGAAGGCCATCTTCCAGTGGCGGCCGGAGGTGGGCCAGGTGTACTTCGTCAACGTGTTCGACCGCATGCACGATCTGGGCAAGGACTCCTGGCTCGAAGTGGTCCGGGCAACGCCGGCGCCGTTCGACACGGCGCCCGACGCCGGCCTCAACTGGGAACAGGTGAAGGCGCGGCACTGGGCGATGCTCGATCAGAATGCCGCCATCAAGGCCGCCTACAATTCCGCCGCCGACCCCCTGCTCCTCTACGGGCTGCCGATGAGCACCAAGGACTACGGCAACGTCTTCGTCGTCCGAGCCCAGCGGGCCGTCTTCCAGCAGTGGAAAGAGGACGTGCCCTGGGCGAAGAAGGGACAGGTGACCATCGCCAACGGCGGCGACATCGCCAAGGAGGCGGGGCTCCTCCACCCGGCCGCCATTGTGCCGCAGGCGCCGGGCGGAGCTGAGCCCCAGCCGACGGCCCCGGTCCCGACGCCGGTGCCCGCCGCCAGCGCCTTCCCCTATGGGATCGCCGGCATCGGCTTCGAGCCGAACTGCGGTATCACGCTGGCCAAGATCTACGTCCGCGATGCGGCCGGCAACTCCATCAACGGCGTCCGGGTGCGCCTCGAATCGGGCACCGGTCCCTGGAACGTCGTGTCCAACCCCACCGGCTCGACGAGCTACGCGCCCGGCTGGACCGACGTCCTGCTCAACGTGAAGCCCGTCGCCAACACCTGGAACCTCTGGGTCGTGGACGACGGCGGCAATCGCCAGTCGGACGTCGCCTCGTTCGCGACGGACGAGGGGTCGTGCCAGCCGGGCGGGAGCGGCCACCAGGTGGCGACGGTCACGATCGTCCGGCGGTGACGGGGGATGGCGTGGGAGGAGGCCTGGCCCCGGCTGGCCGAGGTGACGGCGCGCATCGACCTGGCTGAGATGGCGCTGGCCGCCGAAACGCTCGACGAAGCCGCCCTGTCCCGGCTTACCGCCGACCTCCGGCGGGCCCGCGACGAGCTGGCCGAGCTGGAGCGCGCGCTGGGGATACGGCCGGCGCTTCCCCGCCGCGAATGAGAGCGTCTGACGAAACCTAACGTCGCCATGGCCTGCGCCGTCGTCGGCTACGAGCTGCTGCGGTGTTGTCTGCGGACCAGAAGTGGAGGCGCCGGCTGAGTCGATGCACCATGAAAACCCGCACGCGGAGGCGCGGAGGCTACAGAGCCCGGCCTATCCGAGCCGCGAACGTGAGTGAGCCGTTCCCCGGCGCGCGAGTGGACCGCGCGCCGGGGAACGGCTCACTCACGTTCGCGGCTCGGTTCGGTGACCGCTGCCGGAGCCGATCGCCAACCAGTATGGTCGAGCCCTCGACGGCCGGGAGCGCACTTGCGAGTGCGCACTACGAACCTGCGCGCCCCACATCCGCAGCCGACGCGCCTTTGCGTGCGCCCCTTGCCTTCCTGACGATACGTCGGCGCTCGGGATTCGCCTCGAAGTCCTGCCACCAGGCCAGTGCCTGGCTGAACTGAGCCTCAGCCTCCTGGCGCGCTTGCTCGACGGGAATACCACGGTGCTGGGCGATCTCGCGGACTCGCCGTTCGTGCAAGCGCCGTCCATACTCGGCCACCAGGGCCTCAAGCTCCTCTCCGATCGGCTGGGGAGAGGGTGCCGTGCGCCTGCCAGTCGAAGAGCTGGGCCAGGCGCCGACTCTCCGCCGGGCCGAGCTCGATTGCCTGTCCCTCAGTGCTCTCATCCACTTGGTGTGTTCTTGATGTCGCTAGAACGGCAGCACCTGTGCCGGGTTCTCGACAGTCATCATCTGGATTTGATCCTCGCCGACGCCCGCTTTCCGAAGGGCGGGGATGATCTGCGCCGCCAGGTAGTCGTAGCCGGGGCCCCCGTAGGCGTGCAGGTTGCGGCGCCAGCAGACGTCCAGGGAGAGCAGGATCCGGGACGCATGACCGCGGCGTAGCAGCTCCAGCAGCACGGCGAGTCGCCGCTCGTCTGAACAGACGTACGTCTTGCCGAACGTATCGTACTGGACGTAGGCGCCCCGCCGGATGATGGCCTCGTGGTAGTCCAGGTTGAGATAGGTGTCGCAGTGCCCGACGATGACCCGGCGGGGATCGACGCCGCTGTCCTCCAGGACGTCCAGTTGCTCGAGGCCGAGAGGATAGCCGACCGCGTGGGTCGTGATCGCCGCGCCGGTTTGCCGATGGGCAAGGGCGGCAGCCCGCAGCATGCGCTCTTCCTGGGCCGAGATGTAGTGCTTGTCGGCGCCGATCTCGCCGATGATCCCGGCCCGGGCGCCGGTGCCGTCGACGCCTTTGGTGAGGTCGCGGACCATGTCCTCGGCCAGCGCCCTGGTGCTCATCTGGTCGATGGCGTCGTCATAGTAGGGCTGGCGATACCAGCCGCAGCCCATGACGACGTTGACGCCGGTTGCCAGGGCGATGCGCTTGATCGCCAGGGGATCGCGGCCCAGCCCCCGATTGGTCACGTCGACCACCGTCTGTCCCCCGGCGGCTTTGAAGGCGGCGAGCTCCTCGATGGCCAGCCCCTCGTCGTTCAAGAGTCCGTCGATCTGCCGGCTCACCCGGTAGAGGTCGAGCAGCAGATGCTCGTGGGGCTGGGTGAACCCCAGATCGGCCGGCGGAATCGGCCCCAGGACCGTCATGACTTCCACGTCTTCACCTCACCTGACCGGTACAGCCGTCGCCACCGCATCCAGGATGGCCTGGATCTCGCGGTCGGCCAGCTTGACGTAGGGCTGACCCAGGATCGGCACCAGATGGGCCGTCGTCCAGAGGTCATAGCCGGGATGGTCGGGAAGCCAGAAGGTGTCCCAGGCCGGTTCGATGACGACGTCCGGCTTGAACACCCAGCCCAGGTCGTAGACCCACTCCGGGTCCGTGCCCATGAAGACCAGCTTGCCGGTGTATCCTCCCCAGACGCGGTAGACGTTGGGACAGGTGTAGGAGATTTTCCAGCCCTTCTCCGCCAGCGCCTCCTCGGCGAACCGCCGAATCACGTCGGGATGGACGCCGACGTAGCAATTGATGTGGCCGTGGGTGGTGGTCGGCAGCGTACAGAGCTCCAGCCCCCGGTGCCAGTGATCCGACCGGAAGTAGCTCCGCAGCGCCTCTTCCTCCGCCGGGCCGACCGGGCGGAACGGGTAATCGCTATAGAACTCCCGGATGTAGGCCCGGTTCCAGACGCAGAGATTGCTGCCGCTCTCCCCCATCTCGGCGCCTCTGGTCCCGGCCAGGACCACGCTCGGGTTGTAGAACCAGTTGAAGTCGAAGTGCGCCCGGCCCAGCGGCTCGACGGCGTGGATGGATCCGATGTCCTCCCGTGGCGCGACGTAGTCGATCTTGCGGGCGCTGGGCATGCCTCTGGCCGCGAAATAGCCGCAGATGAGCTCCTCGGTCTGTGCCGGCTGGACGCAGGTTTCGACGTACGCGTGGACGTGGGTGCCGCGCGGATCCGGATCCTCCATCAGCGCGGCGACCAGCCGACGCCAATGGTCGCTCTTGAAGTAGCCGATCAATCCCTCGACGACCTTTGCCCGCTCCATGGCTTCCGTTTCCTCCTCAATCAGCGCTCAGTCTTGAACCGGCTGGGATTGGCGCCCTTTCCGATGGCGCGAAAGCGGTCTGTAGCGTGGTCTCCATCGCCTCCTGAATGTGGGCAATCAGCGCCTCCTGCGCCTCGGCCGGCGTCGCTCGCGCCAGGATCTCGACCAGGGGGCGATGCCGGTCGACGAGCGAGCCCAGATCGGGTGGGACAAAGGCCGGCCAACTGGCGAGCCAGATGGAGGGGTGCCGGCTCCGCCAGATCTCCCAGATCTGGTGATTGCCGGCCAGACGAACGATGGTCTCGTGAAAGCGCTGGTCAGAGGCTTGCTGGTCGGCGGGCCCGGCGGCCGCCATCTCGTCGACCCTGACGCGCAGGCCGGCGACGAGATCCTCGCGCTTGCCGGCCATCACGGCCAGGCGAACACACATGCCCTCGATGGCCGCGCGCAGCGTGAAGAGCTCCCAGAGCTCCTGTTGGTCCGGCTGCCAGACGAAGGTGCCGCGATGCGGATGGGTGACCAGGAGGGACTCGCCCATCAACTGGCGGAAGGCCTCCCGGAGCACGTTCCGACTGACGCCGAGCCTCTCGGCCAGCTCGACCTCCCGGAGCCGGTGGCCGGGGGGAAGCTCGCCGCTGATGATCTTGTCGCGGAGGGCGGCGGCGACCTGGCTGGCGACGGTGAACCGATGGACGGGCGGAAAGTCGACGACCATGGTGAAACAAACCTGTTGACAACGGGATCATCCTCTTGTAGACTTGTCCACAAGATGACGCCCGTAGTATAGCCCACCCTCCCAGCCCTGTCAATGGGAGCACGGCTCGGTCAAGAGGAGTTCAGGAGATGGTCCAGGAAGCCCAGATGCTCGACGCGCAGGAGCTGACCCGCAACCTGGTGTTGGACTTCATCCAGATGAGCGAGTTTGCCCGCAATCCCGTCATCTTCGAGGGCGGCGAGGGCATCCGCGTCACCAGCGCCGATGGCAAGGTCTACGTCGACGGCCTCTCCGGGGCCTTCGTGGTTGCCCTGGGCCATCGCAACCGCGCCGTGATCGACGCTATGGCGGCGCAGCTCCAGGCGTTCAGCTTCAACCCGCCGCTCCACGGCACCAACACCCGGGCGCTGGAGCTGGCCGCGGTGCTCCGGGAGGTCGCGCCGCCGGGCCTCACCGCCGTCAAGTTCATGAGCTCGGGCTCGGAGGCCACCGAGGCCGCCATGAAGCTCGCTCGCCAGTACCACCAGCAGACGGGCCACCCCCGGAAGTTCAAGGTGATCTCCAGGTACGGGGCCTACCACGGCGCCACCGCGGGCGCCGCCGCGGCGAGCGGAGGGGTCGAGCGAAGGTCGATCTTCGAGCCGTTCGGCGCCGGCTACCTGCACGTTCATCCCCCGTGCTGCTACCAGTGCCCTTTCGACAAGACCTATCCCGTGTGCGACCTCACCTGCGCCAAACTGGTGGAGAGAACCGTCGAGGCCGAGGACCCGGAGACGGTATCGGCGGTGATCATGGAGCCGCTCTCCGTATCGGCGATCTTCGTCGTGCCGCCACCGGAGTACTTCGCCATCATTCGGGAGGCGTGCGACCGGCACAACGTGCTGCTCATCTTCGACGAGATCGTCACGGGCTTTGGCCGGCTGGGCAGCATGTTCGGCGCCGACTACTTCGGGGTGACCCCCGACATCCTGGCCTGCGGCAAGGGGATCTCCAGCGGCTACGCGCCGCTGGCGGCCATGTTCTTCTCCGACCGGATCCATGACGCCTTTCTTTCGCAATCCGACTCGGAATCCGATGGGCGCAGACCGTTCCAGGATGGGCATACTTACGGGGGCAACCCGGTCGCCTGCGCAGCGGGCATCGCCGCCGTTCGCCAGATTCTGGACCGCGGGCTGGTGGAGAACGCCCGCGTGATGGGCAACCATCTCCGGAAGCGGCTGGAGGCCATGGCCGAGAAATACCGCCTCATCGGCGACGTGCGCGGCGTCGGGCTGCTCCAGGGAATGCAACTGCTAAAGGATCGCACGACGAGGGAGCCCTTCGGTCGCCAGGAGATGCCGGGCAAGCTGCTCCATCGCCTGTCGCTGGAGCGCGGGCTGATCCTGCGCGCCACGCAGGACTTCGTCGTCCTGGCGCCGCCGCTCATCGTGAATCAACGTGAGATCGACGAGATCTGCACGATCCTGGACGAGTGCATCGGTCTGGCCCAGCGGCAGCTCATGGGCGCGTGAGGGAGGTTCATCGTTGGAGGAAGCATGCAGTACTTTACGGACGCGGCACCGGGCAAGACGATTCTCATCAGCTTCGACCCCGGCGACCTGATCCTGGAGGGGATCGAGGAGGTGGTGCGGCGGGAAGGCATCGACTTCGGCATGGTGACCGGCGGTGTCGGCTCGCTTCAGGAATGCCATTTCCAGGTCGCGACGAATCCTGCCGGCACGCCTCCGGCGGCCGAGTCCCGGACGGTCGTCGGGCCGATCCAGCTCGGCTCGATCCAGGGCACGATCGTGAACGGCGAGGTCCACGTGCACGTCACCATCTACGAGTACTCCAGCAACCAGGTCTACCTGGGGCACCTGGAGGCGGGGAGCCGGGTCCTCAACCTGATGGAGGTCTGTCTCCAGACAGGCACCAGTCTGCGCCTGGCCCGCGTTCGTGAGTTCGAGCGCGGGGTCTTCGGATTCCGGCCGCGGGAAGAGGCGCCGGCATGAGCAGCGCTCCCGACCGGCCCGGCGGCGCGCCCGTGCTCGTGACCTGGCCGGGGTTCGACCCTGACGACCCCGACACGGGCGGGCTCCTTCGGCGTGCGGGGCTGGTCGCTCGGCTCGCCCCCAAGCTCGGCGCCCGGACGCCAGCCGAGGTCTGCCGTCTCGTGTCCGACGCCGTGGGCGCGATCGTCAGCAGCGACCCGTTCGATCGCTCGGTCTTCGCGGCCGCTCCGCAGTTGCGCGTCATCGCGCGCGTGGGAGTCGGCACGGACACGGTCGATCTCCAAGCGGCAACCGAGGCCGGCGTCGCCGTCACCACGACGCCCGGCGTGAGCGAAGAGACCGTCGCCGACCACGCGCTGGCGATGATGCTGGCCGCGATCCGGCGGATCGTCGAGCACGATGCCTCGGTTCGGGCAGGCGAGTGGAGCCGCGCAGGACCGCTGACACCCTGGGATCTCCATGGCCGAACGGTTGGCCTGGTGGGCTTCGGGAGGATCGGCCGGGCCGTGGCCCGCCGGCTGCGCGGGTTCGACACCCACATTCTCGTCCGCGATCCGGTGATCACGGGAAGCGACGGTCTCGGCGATGGCCTCGAAGTCGTCGACCTGGACGAGCTGCTTCGACGCGCCGACATCATCTCCCTGCACGTGCCGCTCCTGCCGACGACGCGCGGACTGATCGGCCGGCACGAGATCGCGCGGATGCGCTCGGGGGCGATCGTGGTGAACACCTCGCGGGGTGGAGTGGTCGACGAGGTCGGTCTGGCCGAATCGCTCGCATCGGGCCGCCTCCGGGCGGCGGCGCTTGACGTGTTCGAGGACGAGCCGCCCCGGTCATCACCCCTGCTCAAGCTGCCCAACGTCATTCTCACGCCCCACGTCGCCGGGCTGAGCGTCGAATCGATGCGGGCGATGGTCCATTCCGCCACGCAGTCGGTCGTCGACGTGCTGGCGGGCCGAGCGACGAGATTCGCCGTGAACCCCGCAGCGTTCAACCACCACCGCTTCCGGTGTCCGCCGCCGAGCGCCCCGTCCGACAGAGCTGCGTCTGAGGGAGGGTGATATGGATTGGTCGCCAGTACTCTCGGGACCTATTGGCAAACCACTCGTACCATTGTAGACTTGGCACCAGTCTCATGGACGGCAGTCGGCGCCTGATGGATGAGCAGACGACAGTTACGGATGAACAAGAGGGAGGAAAACGATGCTCGATCGACGATTGTCTGCCGGCTGGACCAGGCGTGCCGTGAGCCGGCGGCATTTCATCTCCACGCTGACCATCGGCGCCGGCCTTGGTCTGCTGGCTGCCTGCGCGCCGGCGGCCTCGCCCGCGGCTGCGCCGGCGCGGCCGACTGAGCCACCCAGGCCGGCTCAGCAGCCGACGAGTGCGGCGGCTCCGGCAGCGGCCGCGCCGACGGCGGCACCGGCCCCGACGACGGCGCCTGCTGCGACGGCGGCACCGGCCCCCACGACGGCACCTGCTGCAACCGCCGCTCCCGCCGCCGTCAAACGCGGCGGCAAGCTCATTGTCGGCACCGACGTCAACCCGGTCGGACTGGACCCGGCCATCGCCGTCGCCTTCTCCTCGGTGGCCATCTACGAGCAGTTGTACATGAGCCTCGGCACGCTGGAATACAAGACGAACAAGGTGCTGCCGGACCTGGCCGAGAGCTGGCGCGCCGTCGACGCCAGGACGTACGAGTTCAAGCTCCGCCCGGGGGTCAAGTTCCACAGCGGCCGCGAGGTGACGGCGGAGGACGTCAAGTTCAGCTTCGACCGGGTGATGGACCCGAAGGTCACCGTGCCGCTGCGGTCCTACCTCGGCCCCATCGAGAAGACCGAGGCCGTCGACAAGGCCACGGCGCGCATCGTCATGAAGACGCCGTTTGCGCCGCTCCTCAGCGTCGTGGCGGACCGGCGCCCGTGCGCGATCGTCGATCGGGAGATTGTCGAGAAAAAGGGCGATCTCCAGAACACCGACGGCGGCAGCGGCCCCTTCAAGCTGGTCGAGTACACTCCGGACGTCAAAGTCGTGATGGAGCGACACGGCGACTATTACGAGAAGGGCAAGCCCTACCTGGATCAGATCGAGTTCCGCATCATGCCCGACGAGTCGTCGCGGCTGGCCGCCATCCGGTCGGGCGACATCGACATGACCGTGTTGAAGGACCCGAAGAACGCCCGGTTGCTGAAGAACGAGAAGAACATCAACCTGAACGACCTGCCGAGCTACTGGCGATCGGGCACGCCCCTCAACACCAAGCGCCCACCGCTCAACGACGTTCGGGTCCGCCAGGCGATCAGCTACGCCATCGACCGGCAGGAGATCATCAACACCGTCCTGCTCGGCGAAGGCGTCGTCAGCGGGCCGATCCCGCCCGCTGAGGCGGAGTGGGCGCTCCCGATCACCAGGGAGAACTTCCCGACCTACTTCACCGACCTCGACAAGAGCAAGGCGCTGCTGAAAGAGGCCGGAGTGAGCAGCCTGAAGCTGACCTTCAACGCATCGCCGGCCTATGCGACGGACATCCCGACCGCTCAGGTCGTCCAGAGCCAGCTCAAGCGGGTGGGCATCGACATCGAGATCAAGCAGTACGAGTGGGCCGCGTTTCTGAAGGCGCAGGCGGACGGCGACTTCGATCTCAACGTGGGGTTCCACACCAACCGGCCGGACCCGGACAGCTACCTGGGCTTCGCCCCCACCAACGGCGCGTTCAACTACGGCAAGTACTCCAGTCCGAAGATGGACGAGCTGATGGAGAAGGCCCGGACGACGACGGAACTCGCCGAGCGGAAGAAGCTCTACGCCGACATCCAGCGGCTCTACGCGCTGGAGCTGCCGTGGCTGTTCTACTACGTCATCAAGAGCTTCGATCCGGCCAGGGCGCACGTCAAGGGGTACACGCCGATGGCCTCCAGCTACCGGCTGGCTCTGAAGGAAACCTGGGTGGAGAAGTAGGGGGATACCGGGTGGGCCGCTACGTCGCGCGTCGGATCGTCGCCGTCCTGCCGGTGCTCTTTGGCGTATCGGTGGCCGTGTTTCTGATGATCCGCCTCGTGCCGGGCGACGTAGTGGACGTCATCCTGGGCAGTGAAGCGGCGGCCAGCCCCGAGCAGCGGGCCGAGATGCGGCAGCGCTTCGGGCTGGACCGCCCGCTCGCCGTGCAGTACGCCGACTGGGTTGGCCGATTGCTCGTCGGCGACTTCGGCAAGACCGCCCGCGCCGGCCGACCGGTTCTGCCGGACGTGCTGGCGCGGCTGCCGGTGACGATCCAACTGACGGGCACAGCGATGGCCATCTCGCTCGTGATCGCGGTGCCGCTCGGGATCGTCTCGGCCGTGCGGCGCTATTCGATCGTCGACTCGGCCGTCCGGCTGGTCGGGCTCCTCGGGCTCTCGATCCCGAACTTCTGGCTCGCGACCATGCTGGTGCTCTTCGTCTCCCTCTACTGGCGGATCCTGCCGACCTCGGGGTACGTCCCGGTGAGCCAGGACCTCGTCGGCAGCTTTCGGTCGGTCCTGCTGCCGGCGATCAGCCTGGCGATGGCGAACATGGCCATCCTCATGCGGATGACGCGGTCCAGCATGCTGGAGGTCCTGCGCCAGGAGTACATCACGACGGCGCGCGCCAAGGGGCTGCGTGAGCGGCTGGTCATCTATCGGCATGCGCTGAAGAACGCGCTGATCCCGGTGGTGACGGTGGCCGGCATGCAGGTTGGCTACTTGCTCGGCGGTGCCATCATCGTCGAGCAGATCTTCGCCTTGCCGGGGCTCGGCACCCTCGTGCTCAACGCCATCACCCAGCGCGACTACCCGCTCCTTCAGGCCGGCGCGCTCTTCATCGCGCTCGCGTTCCCGATCGTCAACCTCGTCGTCGACATCCTGTACGCCTATCTCGACCCGAAGGTCCGCTATGGCTGACGGCGACTCCCCCGCCCTCTCGGTCGGCGGTGTCACGGCCGAGGCTGCGCTCGCGCGCATGGGCCAGAGGCCGGTGTATCGCGAGCGCCGTGGCGAGACCCTGCGGCGGTTGGCGCAGAACGGGCTGGCGGTGGCGGGCGCGGCGATCCTGACCGTCATCGCGGTCCTGGCGGTCTTCGCGCCGCTCCTGGCGCCGTATGACCCGCTTCAGATGAATCCCCAGCAGCTCCTGGAGGGGCCAAGTCTGATGCACCCGTTCGGCACGGACGAGTTCGGCCGCGACATCCTGAGCCGGATCATCTGGGGCGCCCGCATCTCGCTCGCCGTCGGCGCGATCTCGGTCGGCCTGGCCCTGACGGTCGGGCTGGCGCTCGGCCTCCTGTCCGGCTTCTACGGCGGGCTGCTGGACGACCTGATCTCCCGGCTCCTCGACGTCGTGTTCGCCTTCCCGGCCGTCCTGCTGGCGCTCGGCATCGTCGGCCTGCTGGGGCCGAACCTCCAGAACGTGATGGTCGCCATCGGCGTGGTCTACACCCCGGTCTTCGCCCGGGTCACCCGCGCCAGCGTGCTGTCGGCCAGGGAGCGCGACTATATCGAAGCCGCACGGGTCTGCGGCGCGACGAGCTTCCGCCTCGTCTCGCGCCACATCCTGCCGAACGTCGCCGCACCGCTGGTCGTCCAGACCAGCCTTAGCCTCTCCCTCGCCATCCTGGCCGAAGCGAGCCTGAGCTTTCTCGGCCTTGGCACCCAGCCCCCCGAGCCATCCTGGGGCACGATGATCAACACCGGCCAGCGTATGATCGAGTTCTCCCCGTGGGTCGCCGTTTTCCCCGGTCTGGCCATCATGCTGGCAGTGCTCGCTTTCAACCTCCTGGGCGACGGCCTCCGCGACGCCCTGGACCCGCGGCTTCGGTGAGAGGGGTGGTGGGTCATGCGTCATGCGTCATACGTCATGCGTCATGCGTGATGGGTGATGGGCGAGATTCTGGCAGGGTCATGCT
Organism: Chloroflexota bacterium; assembly: GCA_016199325.1. Next base: position 32 of record JACQGW010000353.1, on the reverse strand, counting down.
GAGCGCAGTAGACTGTCATGCTGAGCCGCAGC
>JACQGW010000359.1 GCA_016199325.1 Chloroflexota bacterium | reverse complement strand
CGGCTCAGCATGACGGAGGGTGATGTCCGGGTCGATCAGCCGGGTCTCGCGTGGCTCATCCGCCCTCCAAACCCGCCCCCGATCCATTATTGTCAACTCACTTAACAGAATAAATGTGGATAACGCGAAATCGCGTGCAAACTGGGCCAAAAATGGCCTTTGCCGGGAGAGGATCCGGGAGAGGCGCCTGTTACACTATGGTCGATGCTTCCGGAAGGCCCGCCGCTCGGTCAGCGGGGCGTCAGGGTCGACGAGGAGCCGAACGGGAAACGACAAGGAAAACGAGGAGGAAATCGCCATGTTGGACTTCGCGCGGATGATCTCGAAGCTCGGGTTGGCCCGGGTGATGCCGCTGATCCTGGTGCTTGCGCTGCTCGCGCTGCTGCTGGCCCTGAGCGTGGCGGGCGCCGCCGCCGACCCCTGGCCGTGCTGCTAGCATGTTGGCGATAGTGGTGCCGGCGATCGCCGTTGGTCTGATCGCCGGCTGGCTGCGAGCGGGGCGAACGCTGCCGGATCGCGTGCCGCTCCGCGGTGCGAACTGGATCGCCTCGAGCCTCGTGCTCCAGATCGCGGCGGTCGCGCTGGTGCGGCCGGTCGATCTGTCGGCAACCGGCGTGCTGCTGGTCGGGTCGGCGCTGCTCCTGCTCGTCGGGATCGGGCTGGACTGGTCGCCGGCAATGGCGGTGGTGGGGCTGGGCGTGGGCTTGAATCTCGCGGCGATGGTCGCCAACGGCGGCATGATGCCACTGCCGGCAGATGCGCTGGCACAGGACATCCATCGTCCGGCGTATGCGGTCGGGGACACGCCCCAGTTCTCGAAGGCGCGGATCGCTGACCCCGCCGACGTGCGCCTGGGGATTCTGGCCGACAGCATTCGTTCGCCCGGCGGTGGACTCCTGAGCGTGGGCGACATCGTGCTCGCGGTCGGCGTGGGCGTGCTGGCCTGGGAGCGACTGGGCCGGCGAGCGCCAGGGCTTGCCTGAAGATGGATTCGAGAAGTCTCTCGCTTGCTGATTTGTCGTGAAGAGGGTGCGAACATGGCACTGGAATGGGGCGTCGCCGTTGGTGCATCGGCGGCTGCGACGCTGCAGGTCAAGACAGAAGACGGTGACCGGGCGAGCCCCGGTGACGCCGGGGAGCCCGATAGCTCGCCATACCCAGGAAGGGTCTCCCACCCCGTTGCAGATTGGAGCGCTCAATGGAACGTGGACCAGTTGGAATGGTTCCTCCTGGCCGCAACGGCGGACCGGGAGACGGCGCGCTGCTTGGAGAAAGGCGTGCTCCCGCCCGAAGCGATGACGCTGTCGCCGTGGGAGCGCGATCTGCTGCGCCGGTGGCTCCCTGGCAGTATCCCGACGATCGCTGCGCGTTTGAACGCGCTCCTGACTGGTCAGTTTTCCGAGGCGCCGCTGGCGCCGGGCCGGGCGTAGTCGCGCCCGGCCCGGCGCCGGAAACGGCGCTGATCGTCGATCCGGAGCCCGGCCTGCGCGTCATGGCGCGGGTTATCCTGGAGCCGACGCTGCGCTGCCTGGAGGCCGAGTCCGCCTGGCGGGCCTGGGAGCTCGTGCAGGCGGAGCACCCTGGCGTCGTCCTGCTGGAGGCTCGACTTCGAGACGCCGACGGCTACCGGTTCTGCCGGCAGATTGCGGATCTGCCGGCATCGCGGCGTCCACACGTGGTCTTTCTGACCACCGAGCGCAGCACAGCGGCGCTCCAGGAGGCTCGGCTGGCGGGCGCGTCTGCCTATGTCCTGAAGCCCTATCGCCCGAGGACCCTCTACCAGGTCCTCCGAGAGCTGCGAATCCTCCACCCGGCCAATGGGCATTATCGGAGTGGCTGGTAGCGATGCTCTTCGGACAGGCGCTATGCGGGCGGCTGTGGTCGTCGGGGAGAGGTGCGCTGGCGCAGATCGAGCTGCCGGCGAGATCGATTCGATGCGGCCGAGAGCAGCTCCTGCTCGAGCTCCAGGAGCGCGGGCGCGGGCTCGACGTTCAGGTCTTCCCGCAGCCTCGCAATCAGCGCGCGCCAACGACGACGGGCTTCGGAGCGGCGGCCGGCGGCCACGAGCGACCGCAGGAGATCGATCTGGATCGCTTCGTCGGACGGGGCAAAGGCGGCTGCCCGTTCGAGGACGCCGAGGGCGTCGCCGGGCGAGCCGCGATGCTGGAAGAGCGCAGCGAGGTGGCGGGCTGTCTCGATCAGGGCGGTCTGCAGCGCAAACCGGTGTGCAAGCTGCCAGTCTCCGCCCAGTTGAGCCAGGAAATCGCCTCGATACAGGTCGAAGATCCGCCGGCCGGCGGCGGCGACGGCCGGGGTCATGGCGGCGGACCCGCGAACCAGGCGCGTCAGGTCCTCGAACTCATCGGCGTCCCATTCGACGACGAGCTCGGGGTCGACGGTGTAGAGGCCACCGCGGTGGCGGACAACGCCCGGATAGAGGCCCTGCCGTAGCCGGAGCAGGGCATTGTGGAACTGGCTGTGTCGGTCGGTGGAGCCCAGGTCCGACCAGAGCCGCGCTGCCAGATGTTCGCGCGTGACGCCGGCAGACTGAGTCAGCAGATAGAGCAGGAGATCGAGCGCCCGGTTACTCGTGAGCAGCGCGGGGCGGCCGTTCAGCCGCACCTCGGTTGCGCCAAGCGACTGGATCGTGAGCCGGCGCACGGAGCCGCCGTTGTGCCGCGGGGGCGGCGTCGGCGTCGACCAGAGCAGCCGCGGCCCGAGCGCGCCGGACAGGTAGCGCTCGATCTCGCGCCGCTCAACCGGGTCGAGGACGAACTCGGCCGCCTGGCGCAGTCGAGGCGGCGGCGCCTCCCACGCTTGCCGGGCCCCGGCAAAGTCGCCGCCGGCCGCCCGGGCAGCGGCCAGCCAGAGGCAGGCACCGCTCCAGAGCACCTCCTGGCGCGACGACTGGAGCCACCGGGCAGCATCTTCCAGCCGGACCGCCGCCGTCTCGCTGAGGTGCGCGCGGAGCAGTAACCGGGCCCAGGCGATATCGATCTCCCGCTCGACGTCGCGCGCGCCGATCTCCTGGACCAGCAGGCCGGCCTGGCGAAGCCAGCCCTCCGCCCCGGCGGCATTGTCCTGCGAGATCGCCAGCCTCGCGAGTCCGGTCTGGCAGTAGCCGACCAGCGCGCTCTCGCCGGCCCGCTTGGCGGTGGCCAGCGCTGCCTGGTACTCGGCCTCCGCCTCGGCGAACCGGCCCTCCGCGCGAAGCAGGGTCGCCAGGCTGTGGCGTGCAAAGCCGATGGCCCGGTGATGCCCTGTGCGCACGGCGTCGGCCAGCGCGCGGTCGAGGTGTTCGTGCGCCTGGGCATAGTCGCCCAGCTCCTGACAGCGGTTGCCGAGGCTGACCCGTGCCGTCGCCCCCTGGAGTCGATTCCCCAGCGCATCCCAGCGGCTCAAGGCCATCAGGAAGTAGCGGCGGGATTCCGCCAGATCCCCCATCTTCGCGAAGGCCAGCCCGAGCTGCTCGTCGACGATCGCGCGGGCGAACTCGGTCTGGGCCGGGTCGTCGCGGATGGCCAGGAGCTGATCGAGCGCCTCCCGCAAGCGACCGGCGACGCCGAGCACGCTCGCGCGGTACCGGGCGATCTCGAGCGCCGGCCGCCGATCGGTCAGTTGGGCTGCCACCGCCGCCGCCCGATCGCACTCGAGGAGCGCCTGGTCAGGGTGGCCGGTCAGCCAGAGGGCGGCGATGACGACGAGCCGAGCACTGACCTCCGTCCTTGGCGTGAGCCCGCTGCAGCGTAGCACGCGCTCGGCCCGAAGGAGTGCCTTCGTCCGGTCGCCCAGATAGAGCTCGATTCGGGCGCGGAGCACGTCGAGATCCGGCTCGGCCTCCAGCACGTCCCCCGGCAGTTGGTCCAACCAGTCGGCCAGTTGCCGCAGGCGCCCGCCCTCGAAGAACTGCAGGCCGCGCTCGCGGAGCAGGCGAACGACCGTCGACCGGTCCTCGGCGAGCACCGAGAGCCGAACGGCCTCTTCGACGTTTCCCTGCTGGAACGCCCAGGCGGCGACCCGCGCCGCGACCTGATGGAGCCTCTGTGGGTTGTCGCGCCAGCGCCGCTCGATGAGCGCCGTTTGGAACAGTTGGTGGAGTCGGAACCAGTCACCCTGGCCGTCGAGCCGCTCGATGAACGGGCTGGCCGCTTCGAGCTGCTCGATCAAGGTAGCGGCATCCGAATAGCCCAGCACCTCCCGGCAGGTCTCCAGGCTGAAGGTCTGGAGCACGGCGAGGTCCCCGGCGAAACGGCGAAGCGGCTCCGGCAACGCGTCGAGGACGCCGGACGTCAGCATGTGAACCGTCGGCTGCAGCGCGGCGTGGGGCGAGGGCGCCCGCGCCAGCCGCGGCAGCGCCATGACGACCCCGGTGACCCACCCGTCCGTCGCCGCGAGGAGCTCCGCAGCAGTTGGCGCGCCGGCGGGCAGGTTGCCGTGCTGCTCGATCAGCTCGGCGACCTCCTGTTCGGTGAGTCGGAGATCGGCCGGCCCCAGCACGAAGATCCGGTTCTCGGCGAGCAGGTTGGTCAGCCGGAGTCGGGGCGCTATCCGACCAGTGAGGACGATGTGACAGGAGTCGGGTGCCTGGAGGATGATCTGCTCGAGGACGGCTGCCACCTCGGGCTGGAGCGCAATCGCGGCGACGTCGTCGACGACGAGGAAAAACGGGACGCTGACCGTGCGCTCGATCTCGTCGACGATCGCGGCGGCCACGTCGGAGGCGACCGGTGCGCCCATGCCGGGCACCCGATCGATCAGCCGACGAACGCTCGCGCCGAAGCCGGGGATGGCCCGCTCGATCGCGGCCGCCAGATAACTGCACGCGACGATCGGGTCGGCGTCGTCGGCGACGGCGCTGTACCAGGCGCACGGCCAGCCCAGCTCGCCGACGAAGTCGGCGACGAGCGAGGTCTTGCCCGACCCGGCGGCGGCCACGACGAGGGTGACCTTCTGGTCCAGGCTGCCGATGAGCGCGTCGACAAGGCGCCGTCGGACGACGTGGATGGCCCGGCGACGCGGAACCCGAAGGCGACCCTCTGAAACAGGCATCACCAGCGTGGCCGAACTCCCATCGTGAACGACCACCGCTCGCTTCCCGGCAGCGCGGAACGCACACCAGTCAAGCCTGCTGTGGGCACCAACGAAGCCAGGGCAGCACTGAACGGCCTGCCTGCCAGATTATACACCAGGGACAGGGCGCGCTCAACCCGGCCGAGATCGGAGATCGGCTTTCTGGTTTGTCCGCGCTAGAGCACTCCGGCGACGGCGGCCCACACAATCAGGAAGGCGACGCCCACCAGGACGACGAGGACGAGATCCCGGATCATCAAACGCCTCCTCTCCGCGTCGGGAATCGGTTCGGCGCACAGCATGCTGTGATCCGCGCGTTGTCCTTGCGAGAGCGCGGCCAGCACTGCTGTTTCTGACAGAACCGCTAGCCGGCCCGCCCCTGTCTGGCGGAACTGTCATCGGCAGGAGGGCGAGGAGACGAAGTTTCTGGTTTCTGGTTGCCACGATGCTCCTCGAACCAGGAACCCGTCCCCGTATCGCTGCGGTTAGGAAGTGTGACGAAATCACTCGGTCATTTCAGTTGAGCCGTGCTATGCTGTGGCTATGGCAGATGAGCAAGGCATCAAGAGCGTGTTTGAGGTGCTGCGTCCGGTGTTGAACGAGCGGACGCGCCGTCTGGTTGCCGGAGCCCAAGCGCAGGCACTCGGGTGGGGTGGGGTGACGCTGGTTGCCCGGGCTACTGGGGTGGCGCGAAGTACCATCACCCAGGGCATTAGCGAGTTGAGGGTGGCGCCGACGGCGGCGGGTGAGCAACGCCTGCGGCGCCCAGGGGGGGCGCAAGCCGCTGACCGCGCACGACCCCACCCTGCTGCGAGACCTGGAGGCGTTGGTGGAGCCGTCCACTCGTGGCGACCCCCAATCGCCCTTGCGGTGGACGTGCAAGAGTCTGAGCAAGCTGGCGGAAGCCCTGCGAGAACGCGGCCATCGGATCAGCGCACGCGAAGTCGG
>JACQGW010000358.1 GCA_016199325.1 Chloroflexota bacterium | reverse complement strand
TTCGCTGCGGCTCAGCATGACGGAGGGAGTGCCCCCTCATCCTCCTCTCCGTTCCCGACCGCCGGCCCCTGGCCCCCGACCCCTACCAGGCGTAGAGCATCAGGTAGACCGTCCAGCCGGAGAGGACGACGTAGAGCCAGATCGGTAGCGTGAATCGAGCGATCCGGCGGTGTCGCTTGTAGTCCTGTCGGAGGGCCAGCCTCAGCGTTGCCAGGACGAGCGGACCGACGGCGATGGCGAGGATCATGTGGGAGCCGAGGATGGCGAGGTAGACCGCCCGAAGCAGGCCCTCGCCGGCGAAGAGCTTGGTCGGCAGCAGCAGCGCCCGCGTTACGTAGACGATGAGGAACAGGGCAGCGAAGGCGGCGGCCGTCAGCATGCTGCGCCGATGCCAGGCGATGCGTCGGCTCCGGATGAAGACGTAGCCGAGAGCGGCAAACAACCCGCTGACGACGATGAGGCCCGCATTGAGCGTCGGTACCCACGCAGCAACAGTTGGCGACACGGCGAATCCTTGACCGCAACAGGTTCGTCGTGGGCGCTTGAGCGCAGGGATCTCCGCCAGCGCCCGAAGAAGCCCCCACGTGCAGTTGCAGGGATTATACCATGTACTTCCCAGGGCTGGTCTCCCGCAGCCGCAACAGGAGAATGAACGGAACGACCATGAGAGCCACGCCGAACGGAGCGAGGAACGAGAAGCCGAGGTACTCGACGACCGGTCCGCCGACCAGCGGCAGGACGATTGCCGAGGTGGCGCTGAAGGTGTCGTTAATGCCGATGGCCTGCCCTCGCTCCGCCGGTGCAGTCGTATCGACGAGGAGGGCTGAGGCGGCGACGTTGACGCAGGACCAGCCCAGCCCGACGAGAAAAATGCCGGCGGTCACAACCCAGTAATCGGGCGTCACCGGCACCAGCAGCGTTCCAGCACCGGCCAGGACAACCCCCGCCAGCATGACGGCACGCCGGCCGATCCGGTCTGCCAGACTGCCGAGCGGCAGTGACAGGCCGAACATCCCGATCACGTGGATGGCGACCGACAGCGAGATGGACGGCAGCGAGTGCCCGTGGTGGGCCAGCACCAGGGCGGTCATGACCATCATCAGCGCCATGTTGCCCTGAGTGGCGAAGCTACAGACAAAGGCAACCTGTCTCGGGTAATGCCGAATAAAGGCGCCCAGGTCCATCGTCACCCTGGCCCCGGCGTCGTGTACGGGCGGCACATAGTCGGGGTAATACCGCTCCAGATGGGCGCCGATCTCCCTGGGGTCCGGGCGCACCAGCAGCACCAGGGCGATGCAGGGAACGATGACGACGGGGACGAATATCCAGGTGAGCGCCAGCGGGTCCATCTCGAGGCGGCGGGCCGCTGCCTGCGCCATCGTGATCAGCAGCGGCCCGCCCAGGGCTCCCACCAGCGCCCCCGTCAGCACGTAGCCCAGCCCCTCGGCCCGCCGACTCGGCGGGTACATGTCCGCCGCGGCCAGTCGGAGCTGCTGGACCGCGCCGGTGCCCAGCCCCAGGATGAACATCCCGGCCAGGAACACCGCGAACGAGGCCCAGAGCATGGAGATCCCCAGCCACACGCTACCCACCAGGCTCACGCTCAGCCCCAGCGCCAGCCCGACCCGCCGGCCGTAGACGTCCATGATCTTGCCGATAGGGTAGGCCACCAGGAATCGGCTCACGCCCTGGATGCTGGTGCCGATGCCCGCCAGCGCCGCAGAGCCCAGGAGCTGCACCACCATGAGGCCGGTCAGCGTTGGAACCATCTGCATCGCCATGCCGACCAGCGCCTGGGTGATCGCCAGGAAGAGGGTGTTTCGCTTGATCAGGGGAGGAATCTTGAAGGTGAGCTGCTGCTGCTGCGGCGGGGAACCTTCGACGCCGACTACCGGACCAGGACCCATTAGCACCATCCTCGTTTCGCTGCATTGGCTGCGATGGCAACGCGGCACCCGCCATTATATGGCGCCCGGCAGGTATCGGCAACCACGGGGGAGATTCGGGAATGACTGACTTGACAGTGGGCAGGCCCCCGGCTACTATGGCCGCGTCATCCTGAAAGAGGGGTGCGTGCCTTGGCTCAACCGTACGGAATACGAACGGATCCTGAGATGGCCCACGGCTGGCGCATCGAGTCGGCGTCGACCGCCGACCTGCCGGCGGTCGAAGCGCTGCTGGCGGACGCGGGGCTGCCGCTCGACGGCGTGCGCGCGGCGTTCGAGGGGTTCCTGGTCGCCCGCGACGGCGGGGGAATCGCCGGCGCCGTCGGGCTGGAGCGGTGGGGCGCTGTTGCGCTCTTTCGATCCCTCGTCGTCAGCCCGGCTCGGCGCGGCACCGGGCTGGGCCTTGCGCTGTCGAAGGCGGCCATCGACCGGGCGCGTGACGCCGGGATAGCCGAGCTGTACCTGCTGACGACGACGGCGGCGGATTTCTTCCCTCGCTTCGGCTTCGTCCGCATCGAGCGCGACGAAGCGGCGTCCGCCGTCCGGCAGTCGGTCGAGTTCACGTCGGCCTGCCCCCAGACGGCCACGACCATGCGGCTCCAACTCCAGCCCGCATGAAAAGTTCGCGCGCATGAGCTGGCGGGCGTATCTGCTCGGGCCGGTGTTGGCGCTGGCCCTGCTGCCGTCGAACGTGGTCGCCGCCGCCATCCCGCTGCTCCGCGCCGAATGGAGCGCGAGTGGAGCCGCCGCCGGGTTCGTGTTCGCGGCCTACCAGATCGGCTATCTCGCCAGCGTCCTCGTCCTCCTGCCGCTGACCGATCGCGTCCCGGCGGGGCGCGTCATCGCCGGCAGCGCCGTCGCCACATCGCTGGCGTTCCTGCTCTTTCCGCTGCTGGCGAACGACGTGTGGAGCGCGGTGGGACTCCGATTCCTGGCGGGGCTGGGGCTTGCGGGCATCTACATGCCGGGCGTGCGTGTGGTCGCGGCGAGCGCGCCGCCTGAACGCCGGGGCTTTGCGGTTGGCGCCTACGTCTCAGCGTTTTACCTCGGAGCGGCCGTATCGCTCTGGTTGACCGGGCTGCTGCTGCCTGGCCTGGGCTGGCGAGGCGCCGCGCTCGTTCTCGGCGCCATCTCCATCGGCGCGCTGCCGCTTGCCATCCTCAGCACGCGAGGAGTTGCCGCACCGTCTCGCGGCAGCGCCCGCCTCGACCCGGCCATCCTCCGGCACGGCCCCGTCCTGCGGACGATCCTCGCCTACACGGGTCACTCCTGGGAGCTGTACGTCTCCCGCGGCTGGCTCGCCGCCTTCGTCGCCAGCGTCCTTGCCGCCAACGGCCTCGACGACACCCGCGCCGCAGCTCAGGGGAGCCAGTGGGCCGCGCTGATGGCCGGGTTCGGCACGCCCGGCGTCTGGCTGGGCGGCTGGTTCTCGGACCACCTCGGCCGCGCGCGGGCCGCCCTGCTCATCGCGCTCCTGAGCGGAGTGTGCTCGCTCAGCTTTGGCTTCCTCGGCGCCGGCCCCTGGGCCATCCTGATCGTGGTGGGCTGCATCTACGGCCTGCTCCTCTCCGCCGACTCAGCCGTCTACTCGACCGCCGTGACGGAGCTGGCGCCGCCGGGGCGGCTCGGATCGGCCCAGGCCGTCCAGGCGTTCCTCGGCTTTGGGGCGACCGTCGCCGCGCCGGTCGCGGCCGGGTTGGCGCTCGACCTTGGGTTGGGCTGGGGCGGCACCTTCGTGCTGGCCGGCGTGGTGGGCCTGGGTCTGGCGCTGCCGCTGCTCCCGATGGCCCGTGGTGTTCGGCCGACCGTTGCCGTCTCATGAGCCCTCCGGCGAGGTCCGCTCCCTGACGATCGCGGATCGGGCTGGGAATGACATCCGGCTGAGTGCTGCCGTACAATGGTCGTTGCACCAGCGAGACGCTGCGGGGGATCAGAGTTTTGACAGGAATGCTTGTCCGTCCCGCCACCCGGGACGACGCGGCCGCCATCGCTCGCATCTACAATCAGGGCATCGAAGATCGGATCGCCACCTTTGAAACCCGCCTCCGAACGGCCGACGACGTTCGGGCCTGGTTCGACGGCGTCCATCCGATCGTCGCCGTCGAGGAGGCCGGCGGCGTCATCGCCTTCGCCTCGACCTCGACCTATCGGCCGCGGGACTGCTACGCCGGCATCGCCGAGTTCTCCGTCTACGTCGCCCGTGCGGCGCGCGGGCGAGGCGCCGGCCGGCTGGCGATGAAGGCGCTCATCCACGCCGCCGGTGAAGCCGGTTTCTGGAAGCTGGTCTCCCGCGTCTTCATCGAGAACACCGTGAGCCTCGCCCTGCTCCGCTCTCTCGGCTTCCGCGAGGTCGGCATCTACGAGTCGCACGGCCGGCTCGACGGCATCTGGCGCGACGTGGTCATCGTCGAGCGGCTGATCCCGGCCAACCTCACGCCGTAGGGCCTAGCGGCACGTCGGCCCTACGGCTGCGACCTCAGGTAGCCCGGCGCACCTGGCGTCAGCGTGCCGGCCGTGTTCGCCTGGAGAAAGTACCCCGTTGCTCCTTCGATCCGGAAGTTGTCGAACGGGTAGGGCGGGATGTGCCCTTCGTAGGAGCCGTAGACCCAGCGGTCCACCTCTCGAACGTGGTAGGTCTGGGTTCCTGAAACCACCCCGGCCGCGTCGGACAGGTCCGCAGCCCACAGGCCCCGAGGCGCCCACCGCCAGTCGGCCTGCGGCACCCCGACCAGGTTCCAGCCCACCACCAGACGCAGCGGGATGGGGTCCGGGATCTCATGCCCGATCAACTGCCAGGCGAACGGCGCCCGCAGCTTCAGGAAGTACCCCTCGCCCGGCTTCAGCGGGAAATCATCCTGAGGATTCACCAGGGTGGTCCCGCTGACTGCAACACCGTGCCACCGCCCGTCGGCGTACCGGAAGGCGTCGGTCAGCCGCAGCGCGCCGTCGCCGTTGGCGACCACGGCAAGCTGGGACACCGAGAGCGGCCGCGTCGGCTCCAGCGGCAGGCCAACGGCGTTCCAGCCGACGCCGAGCGGGACCGCCCGGACCGCGATCGGGCGCACATGCAGGTCGAACGAGCGGGCGGACCTGGCCTCGGGGTCGCCAAACGCCGCGCCCGCCGTTCCGGCGACCGCCTCCAGATGGACCAGGTCGGTCGGGCCATACGGGAAGGTTGTCGCCAGGTCTCGCGTCCGTGCTCCCGCCAGGTCGATCCACCAGTAGCCATTCTCATCCGTCACCGCCGAGCGCAGCGCCGATCTCGAGTTGGTGGACATCGGTTCAGTAGCGACCTCCGGCAGATCCTCGATGGCCAGGTAGACGATCGCTCCGGCGACCGCGATGCCGGACGGGTCGAGGACCCGTCCGTAGACGCCGTCCGGCGGCCGGAGATCCAGCGTCGGCCCCGTTCGGGCGATACCCTGTACGACCGGGGCCGGATCCCCATCGAGGTAGATGGCGAACTGGTACGCCGTCTCCGGCAGCAGGCGATTCGCGGCGTTGGCGTCGCCGACCTGGATCCAGTGAGTTTCCCCAGGCGCCGTGCGGAAGTCCCGGGCGACCGTGGTCGAGAGCGAGCTGGTGCCGCTGATCCAGTAGGCAACCGTCGCGACCGATGGGAACTTCGAGAGGAAGGAGAGAGTGAAGGAGACGTCGTTCACGTTGCTTTGGCGGGCGTCGAACACCTCGTTAGGCACAGGCGGTCGTGTGGCCGTCGCGGTTGGCGTTGGCGACGCCGTCGTTGTTTCCGTCGGCGTCGGCACCGCTGTCGCCGTGTCCGTCGGCATCGTCGTGGGCGTAGGGGTGGGTGTGCCCGTTTGCGATGGCGTCGGGGTCGCCGTCGGCGTCGCAGTCGGCGTCGGCGTCGGCGTTCCAGTCGGCGTCGACGTCGGGCTGGCCGTGGGTGTTGAGGTCGGCGTCGCCGTGGCCGTTGGGGTCGGGCTGGCCGTCCCCGTCGGGGTGGGCGTCGCCGTGGCCGTTGGAGTTCCGGTGGGCGTCGCCGTCGGCGTCGGGGTCGCCGTTCCGGTGACCACGGCAGGCGGATAGTAGGCCACTGCCAGGCCGCCGACGACCGCCGTTCCAAAACCCAGGCCGATGGTGCCGTTGCCGTTCTCGATCCCGACGACCCGCGGCGGATAGTCCGCCTCGACCGCCTGGTACTGCGTGAGGACGGTCCCACCGGGGTAGAGGACGATCTGGACGGTGGCGAGATGGCCCCGTGGGCTGTAGCGGTCCAGATTGGTGAACTGGACGACGAAGCGGGTCGGGCTGCTGAGGTGCTGGTAGAAGACGTGGCTGGTGCCGCCAGCGTGGTACATGTCCCCGCCAAACGCCAGGATCGCGTTATTGGGCGATTGGACGTCCGGCAGCGAGGCGGACGGGACCGCGGAGTACCCCTGGCCGAAGCTGATGTAGCCGTTGGACCCGACGTAGAGCTGGCGGTAGACACTCCCGTAGAAGGGAAAGTCGAAGCCGATGTCGAAGGGGCCGTCGAAGCCGTCGTCGCGATTCAGCCCAGGCCAGACCTCGGTCCCGGTCGTCGCAATGTCCAGCCAGTTGAAGCTGGGGCCGTCGGTCCGGTCACTCGCCCTGAAGGTGTAGCCGAAGGCGTCGGGGCCGCCGTAGGGCACCTGCGCCTGGGCGGCGTGGCGGGCGGCATTGTCGTCGTCGCTCCGATCGGCCTCCGCCCCGGCGATCTCGACCGTATTGGTCAGCACGGTACCGCCGAGCACCGTGTCGGAGACGTGGACGGCCAGATCGACCGAGCCACCGGCGCCGCCGGCCAGCGTCCCGACGTCCCAGACGACGACGCGCCCGGTCGCATCGGGAACACCGCCCCCGGTCACGGCCGAGTAGGTCAGCCCGGCCGGGAGGCGATCGGTGACGAAGACGCCGGTGGCCGGGATCGCGCCGCTGTTCCGATAGCTCACCGTGTAGGTCACGATGTCCCGACCGCGCAGAACGCCGCTCAGGCTCTTGGCGACCGCGAGGTCGGGCGCCGGCACGTTCTCGCGCACCGAGAGATCGTAGGTGGCATGGGCGCCGCTGAACGTCGCAGCCGTGCGATAGTGGCGCACCTTGAGGTAGTAGGTGCCGCTCTGAGGGGCCACCCAGACGATGCGCGAGCCGGCTCCGGGGCCGCTATCGTCGTCGCGGGCGAGCAGGGTGACGCCGTCTTCGGCGTAGAGGTCCACGATGGTGTCGGCGCTCGGCCCCAGGTTGGCCGTCTCGGCGACGTACTCCTTGCCGACGGTCGTCGTGAGCCAGACCCAGTCGACGTCGTCAGGATAGTGGAAGCTGCGATGCTGTGCCCGGCCGTCGGCGGCAATCGGCCGGGCCTGGGAGTAGCGATCATCCGGCTCGTAGGCATCCGCCTCCCAGGCGGAGACGGCCAGCACGGCGCTGTTCTCTCCGATGGAAGGCTCAGGGTCGCTCGTTGTCACCAGGACGGCGTTGGTCAACACCTGGCCGCCGCGCACGGTATCGGCGAGTCGGACCCCCAGATAGAAGAACCCGGCGCCGTCCGCGGGCACCTTCCCCAGGTACCAGGTGACGGTGTGGCCATCCACCGTCGGCGTGAAGGCGTTGCGCGCGTAGTCGGGGAAGAAGGTGTCGCTGGCCGCCGCGACGTAGGTGACCGAGACCGGCAGCGTGTCCGTCACGCGAACGTCCGCCGTATCCGCATTGCCGGCGCTCGACAGGCGGACGAGGTAGGTGATCACTCGGCCAGCCAGCACCTCGCCGCCGGCGAGCTCCTTGGCGATGGACAGGCCGGGGACCCGCGTCTGGACCGTCGCGCCGAGGACGGCGGTATTGTTGGACACATCTGCTTCCACCTGGCCGGTCGCGATGCTGGCGGTATTCGTCAGCCGGGTGCCGGCGGCCAGACCACCGTCCAGGCGCACCGTCAGGTAGAGAACGCCGGAGGAACCGGCGAAGCCCGCCGCCGGCACCGTGCCGATGTCCCAGATCACCGCGCTCCCCTGGACGGTGGAACTGATGGCACCGCTGTGCCGTACGTAGGCGAGTCCGGCCGGCAGCGTATCGGTGACCCGCACCCACTGGGCCGAGGCGCTGCCCCGGTTCTCGTAGGTGAGGCGGTAGGTGACCGTATTCCCGGCGGCGAATAGGCCACGAGAGACCTCTTTGGCCAGGACAAGGTCGCGCGTGCCCGTGATCACCGTGCCGACGTAGCTCGCCTGGTTGTCCGCCGGCGCCGTCTCGTCGGGCGTGCCGATGGCGACGGTGTTGTTCAGCGTCGTGCCGGCGGGCACCGTGTCGGAGACGTAGACGTTGAGGAAGAGCTCGCCCGACGCGCCGGGGTAGTCGGCCCCGGCGATCGTCCCCAGGTGCCAGACCACCCGCTCGCCGAGGACGGTGGGCGTGATCGGTCTGGCCGAGACGAAAGCAACGCCCGGCGGCAGGGTATCGGTCACGACGGTGTTCGGCGCTGCGCTGGCGCTCGCGTTGGAATAGGCGATGCGATAGGTCGCCTCGGCGCCCTGGACGAGCCGGCTGTTGGCGAGGGACTTGGCGACGGCCAGGTCCGGGGTGGAGGTGGCGGCCGTTTGCACGTCGACGGCCCGGTTGTTCGACGCATCGGCCTCGGCCGTCGTCGTGCTGACGACGGCGGTATTCGTCAGGACGGCGCCAACCGGCATCATCTCGGCAACGTGCACCCGCAGGGAGAGCGCGCCGGAAGAGCCGGCGAGCGGCCGAGCGGAGACGGTTCCCAGCGCCCAGATCACCCTGCTCCCGTCCACCACGGGCGCGATGGGGCCGGACGCGGAAACGTAGCTCAGGCCAGGCGGCAGGTCGTCGGCGACGACGACGTTTTCGCAGGTGCTGTTGCCCAGGTTCTCGTAGCTGAGCCCGTAGGTGACGTCGCCGCCGGGGCCGGTGTGGCCGCCGCTGAGCCCCTTGGAGATGACCAGGTCGCAGGCGGACGCGACGATCGTGAGCGGATAGGCCGACGTATTGTTGCCGGGGGCACCGTCCGGGTGGCTCGTCGCCACCAGCGCCGTATTCGTCAGCACGGCGCCGACGGCGGCGGCGGCGATGCGGGCGGTGACGAGAAAGCGGCCGAAACCGTCCGGCGGCACCATCCCCAGGCTCCAGGTGATGACGTTCCCAGCCACGGTCGGCGCGAACAGGTCGGCGGCGTACTCGGGGAAGTAGGTCGTGTTCGAGGAGGATACGAACGTCAGGGAAGAGGGCAGCGTGTCGGTCAGGACGACGTCGGCGCCCACGCTGTTGCCCTCGTTCCTGACGTCGATCCGATAGGTGACGGTGCCGCCGGCCACGGCATAGCCGCTTTCCAGCGCCTTCTCGACGGAGAGGTCGCGGGTGCGAGGCTGGACGAGATCGGTGCGCCTGGCGGCGTTGTTGGCGTAGTCGGTCTCGGCGCGGCCGGTGCTGGCCTGGCCCGTGTTCGTCAGCGTTGTCCCGGCGGCGACGGCGTGGGCGATGTGAGCCAGCAGATCGAAAACGGCCGTCGTGCCGGCAGGCAAGGCATCGGCGGTCCAGACGACCTGGCTCCCCGCCACCTGCGCCGTGAAGCCCGCTGCGCTCTGAAGGAGCACGACGGAGGTCGAGAGCGGCAGCGTGTCGGTGACCCGGACGTTCGGCGCCGGCGCGTTGCCGCCGTTGGAGACGGCGACCCGGTAACGGACGTCGCCGCCCGGCACCGGTGTGCCGGCGACGAGCCAGGTGCCGACCTGAAGGTCCCGCGTCGGCGTGATCGCCGTCCGGACATCCAGCGCGGCGTTGTTGGCGAGCTCGCCTTCTGCGACGCCGCTGGACGCGGCCACGGCGTTGGTCACCAGCTCTCCGGCGACGACGGCGTCCGAAAGGCGGATGGTCAGCAAGAGGGAGGCTTCCCAGCCGGGCAGCCCGTAGGCCGAAAGCGACGTCACCGTCCAGATGGTCTGGCTGCCGGTGACGACCGCGGTAATCGCGCCGGGGTGAGACTCGGCCAGGAAGGTCGCCGGGGCCGGCAGCGTGTCGGTGACGGCGACGCCGGAGACGGCCAGGTTGCCGAGGTTACGCACCCGAATGCGGTACTCGACGTCCTCCGCGAAGCCGGCGACGCCGGCAGAGACGCTCTTGTCGACGGCGAGATCGGCGGTGGGGGTGATCGGCGGTCGCCGGAAGTCGACGGCCGTCGTGCGCCCCTCGACGACCCGGACGCGCACCGTGGCGCCGTTGTCGACGTGGCGGCCGTCGACGGAGATCCACCAGGGGCTGTCGCCCGGCGCGATGCGGACGGTGTAGCTCCCCGGACTCAGGCCGTCGATGGTGTAGGAGCCGTTCGCGTCGGTCGGGTAGTGCGGCGGCTCGTAGCCGCCCAGGTCGATCTCGGCCGCGACGGGCCGGCCGTACTCGTCGGTCACCCGACCGGCGATCCGGCCGGCTGCCGAAAGGGCGAAGTCGACCACGCCGGTTGCT
>JACQGW010000352.1 GCA_016199325.1 Chloroflexota bacterium | reverse complement strand
GGAGATGCTTCGCTGCGGCTCAGCATGACAGACGGGGGGGCGTCCGGATCCGCGAGCACCTTGCCGGACGCACCAGTTCGGGTGTTCATGGCCCTCTCTGGACCCCCATGAACCGCCGAGGATCCGCCAGGAATTCGTCGCGGCAGCCGCGGGCGCAGAAGGCGTACTGTTCGCCGCCCCACTCCGCGGTCACCGCTTTCTCGCGCTCGACCGCCATCCCGCAGACCGGATCGACGGCCATCGTCACCATCTCCTTGAACGCGCCGTCCTCCAGCCAGAGCACCCGATCGGCGATGTCCTTGATCCGCTGATCGTGGGACACGATGACGACGCTGCGCCCCTGCTCTCGGGCGATGCGGCGGAGCAGTCGCATGATCTCGTGGCCGATCTTCGAATCCAGATTCGCCGTCGGCTCGTCGGCCAGGATCAGGGCGGGGTCGTTGACCAGCGCCCGGGCGATGGCCACGCGCTGCTTCTCGCCGCCGGAGAGCTTCGCCGGTAGGAAGCCGAGCCGCTCGCCCAGGCCCAGATCACCGAGCAACGCCGCCGCCCGCTTCCGCGCCTCGCCGCTCCGCATGCCGGCCAGCTCCCCGACAATGGCGACGTTTTCGAGGGCGGTCAGCGCCGACAGCAGATTGAAGTCCTGGAAGATGAAGCCGAACTGGCGCAGGCGGATTTCGGGCAGCCGGTTCTCCGCCAGCGCGCTCACCACCTCGCCGTTCAGGTGGATGGTTCCCTCCGTCGGCTTCAGGAGCGCGCCGAGCATGGAGAGCAGCGTCGTCTTGCCGGAGCCGGAGGGTCCCATGATCAGCACGATCTCGCCGGCCGCCACGGCCAGCGAGACCTCGCGCACAGCCGTCACTTCGGTCGCGCCGGCGCCGTAGCGTTTCGTCACCCGGGTCACTTGCAGCACAGCGTTCGCCATCTCACTTTCCTCGGAACACCATCGCCGGGTCGAGTCCGGCGATCTGGGTGATGGGCAGGATCGCGGACAGCCCGGCGATGGCCAGCGAAGCGCCGCCGACCTTGAGGAGCGAGGCGGCGCTGACCTGCAGGGCCAGCGTGAGCCCCAGGCGGGGCAGAGCGGCCGAGAGCAGCAGCGTACACGCCAGCCCGACCGCGAACCCGAGCGCGACGCTGAAGAGCGCCTGGAGGAGAACGGCGCGGTAGAGATGCCCATTGCCGGCGCCGAGCGCCTTCAGCACGCCGTACTCGGCCCGCCGGGCGAACGTTGCGGTGTACACGGTCAGCGCCATCACCGCCAGCCCGATCAAGAACCCCACCAGGTTCATGATCGCGATAATGTCGGTGCTCATGTCCCGGACGACGCGGCGCTCCTGCTCGGCAAAGGCCACGCGCGACTGGGCCGTCACCCGGCCGACCTCTCGTTCGATCCGCTCGGCGACGGCGTCGGGCGTCTCCCCGGCGCCAACCTGAACGAGCAGGAAGCTCACGGCCTCGCCGGCGCCGCGCATGCGGACGAAATCCTCCATCGTGACGAAGGCGATCGAGTTGACGAGGTTGGCCGTGCCCTCGGCCAGCCCCGCAACGGCGAACTCCTGGCCCAGGATCTTCACCCGATCGCCGATGCCGACGTCCGACTTCCTCGCGACCTGGCGATCGACGATCGCCTCTCCGCTCGCCGGGCTCGGCACCCCTTCGGCGATCCGCCAGGGGCCTCCCGCCTGAGCGTCGCGCGGGAGGCCGATAACGTAGGCGACGTGGCGATCGGCGCCGACGGCGACGACGTTCGACAGGTAGAGAATGGGCGTCACGCCCACCACGCCCGGCACGGCTTTCACCCGATCGACGAGCTCGCCGGGCAGCGACGAAGAGGCCATGTGCAGGTTTCGGACGCCGGACTGCGAGACGAAGACGTCGGCGCCCGAGTTATCGATGTAGGCGGTGATCTGCTCCTCGGTGCCGACCATGATGGCGTCCATCGAGAGGATCAGCAGGAGCGCCAGCGCGACGCCGCCCACCGAGATGACGAGGCGGACCCGGTTCTGGAAGAGATTCCGAAACGCCAGGCGGAGCACTGCGGCCTACCTCCGAAAGACGTCTGCGGGCGCCAGCCCGCCGATGACCCGCGCCGGCACGAGCGACGCCAGCAGCGCCATCGCCAGTCCGACGGCTAGCGCCCGCCCAACGGCCGCCGGCTCGAATGCGATGAGGAACTGGGGGCGCAGCGCCATGATCACCTGGCCGGCCACCAGCGCAAGGCCAACCCCAGCGGCCGCGCCCGCGCCCGCGGCGACCATCGCCTGGGCGACCACGACGCGGTAGAGCATCCCGTTCGTCGCGCCGATGGCCTTGAGCACCCCGTACTCCCGCTGGCGCTCGACGGTCGCCGTGTACGTCACCAGCCCGACGACGAGCGTGCCGACGAGAAAGGCGATGCTCACCATCAACTGGAGCGGCGCGCTGAAGATGCTCCCGAAGAGCTTCGAGTCGTTGGCGATCATGCGCGTCTTGAGCAGCGCCTCGGTGCCCCGGCCGTCCCGCAGGCGGTCGAGCAGCGTTTCCGGCGCGACGCCCTCGGCCGGCGTCAGCAGCAGGAAGCTCGTCGCGCCCGGCGCCCGCAGGAGCGACTCGGCGGCCGTCTTGCGGATGAACAGGAAGCTCGTCATCCAGGAGGTGGTGTCATCGGACAGCCCGACGATCGTGAACTGCCGGCCCATGAGCTCCAGTTGGTGGCTGATGCGGAGACCGTGTCGCTCGGCCATCACCCGGTCGAAGACCATCTCGCCGTCGGACGCGGGCTCCCGCCCGCCGGCAAGCCGCCAGGGGCCGCCGCCGGCTGCCAGGTCGTAGCCGACCAGGTACGCAGGCTGCTTCTGCCCGTGCACGTCGAGGATGATGAACTGGGAGAGGATGGGCACCACCCTGGCGACCCCGGCCACCTGGCGGGTCGTGTCGGCGGCGTCGGCCGGGAGGAGCGACGTAGCGCCGAGGAGATTGCCGACGCCCGCCTGCGCCACGACGACCGAGCCCGGCGCGTGGTCGAGATAAGCGGCGAACTGCACGTACATCCCGGTGAGGAAGCCGTTCAAGATCAGGATGAGCATGACCGCCAGCGCGACCCCGGCGATGCTCAGACCGAGCCGCGTCCGATCCTGCGACAGATTCCGGCGTGCCAGGAGCATGGCGGCGCGTACCTCCTTCAGACGGTAGACGGGGTTTCTGGTTTCTGGTTGAGATGCTGCTCCTCGAACCAGAAACCAGAAACGAGAAACCAGAAACCCGTAGAGATTGTACTCGCCTCGTGCCGAATCGGCCAGTGTGCCTGCCCTGAGCCCGGGCAGTTGCTCATACTTGGCAGGGCAGCCTGCGGTGTGGAGAGCCACCGGCGAGGCGGCCATCCGTTCGATCCATTCCCCGAATCCGTTGACAGCTCTACCCGTCGCCAGATCGTAGGTCGCCAGCCTGAGTCCCATCTGAACCGGGCCTGAGCGTCGGCTGAGGAGCGGGAAGCCGAGTGATGAGTGATGAGTGATGAGTGATG
>JACQGW010000351.1 GCA_016199325.1 Chloroflexota bacterium | reverse complement strand
GGAACAGGAACAGGTCCTGGAGGGTGATGACCTCGCCCTCCATGCCGACGATCTCGGTGACGTGCGTGAGCTTGCGGGTGCCGTCGCGCAGTCGCCCGATGTGGACGATGAGCTGGATGGCCGAGGCGATCTGCTCCCGAACCGCCCGGACCGGCAGGTCGTAGTTGGCCATCAGGACCATGTTCTCGATGCGGGCGAGGGCGTCCCGCGGCGTGTTGGCGTGGGCCGTCGTCAGCGAGCCGTCGTGGCCCGTGTTCATCGCCTGCAGCATGTCGAACGCCTCGCCGCCGCGCACCTCGCCGACGACGATCCGGTCCGGGCGCATGCGCAGCGCGTTGCGGACGAGCTGGCGCTGGGCCACCTCGCCCTTCCCTTCGATGTTCGGCGGCCGGGTTTCCAGTCGAACGACGTGCGGCTGCTGGAGCTGGAGCTCGCAGGGGTCCTCGACGGTGACGATCCGCTCGTTGTGCGGGATGAACGACGAGAGCACGTTCAGCAGCGTCGTTTTGCCGGAGCCGGTGCCGCCGGAGACGAGGATGTTCAGCCTGGCCCGCACCGCCCCGCTCAGGAAGAAGACGAGGTCCTCCGTCAGCGTGCCGAAGTCGACCAGGTCTTCGGCCTTCAACGGGATCTTGGCGAATTTCCGAATGGTGATCGAGGGCCCGTCGACGGCGAGCGGCGGGATGATCGCGTTCACCCGGGAGCCGTCGGCGAGTCGGGCGTCCACCATCGGGCTGCTCTCGTCCAGCCTCCTCCCCAGCGGTGCGATGATCTTCTCGATGATCCGCATGACGTGGGCGTCGTCCCGGAAGACGACGCGGCTCCGATGGATCAGTCCCTTGCGCTCGAAGAAGATGCGCCTGGCGCCGTTGACCATGACCTCGGTGATCGTGGGATCCTGGAGCAGCGTCTCCAGCGGGCCGAGGCCGAGCACCTCGTCGGCGATCTCCCGGGTGAGGCGCAGCTTCTCGGACCGGCCCAGCGGCGTTTCATGGGCGTCTATCAGGGCGCCGATGGCCGTTTCCACCGCCTGGCGCCGCTCGTTGGGCTCCCGCTTGCGCAGCCGGTCCATATCCAGGTCGGCGATGAGCCGCTCGTGGATCTGGACCTTCAGGTCGGAGAACGTGTCCACGGAGGGCGTCTCTTCGACCTGGTTTGGTGCGACCGGTGCAGCCGTCGCGGCGGTCGTCGGGGCAGGCTCGGCCGCCGGGCGCTCCGTTCGCCGGCCAAGGAATGGCATGTTGGTTCCTCCTCAGTTGAGTGCGTAATCCTTGTCGGGATAGCCAGCGCGGTGGCTCGGGACAGGCCATGTCCCGAGCCACCGTTCCGACTTGCCTAGAACAGCCCGAGCAGGTTGGCCCGCAGCCACGGGACCATCCGCCCCACGACCGATGATTGCTTCGTCGCCGACGCCTCGGAGCCGCTGACGGCCCTGGCCAGCGACAGGATGTTCCGCGCAAAGACGCCGTTCGGCTGGATCTCCAGGCACGGGCGGCCGCGCTTGAGCGCGTCCGGCACCGTGGCGTCGTACGGCACCTGCCAGAACACCGGGTATTCCAGCGTCTCCTCGATCTCGGCCGGCGTCAGCGGATCGCCGCCGTAGGGGTAGTTCACGATGATGCGCACCCGATCTTTCAGCGTCCGCCACGACTGCCGCATGAGCGTGAGCGTCAGCCGCGCCCGCTTCAGCGTCGCCAGCTCGGGGCCGGTGATCAACATGATCGTCGCCGACCGATTGAGCAGCGCGCCCGCCACCTCGGTGAGACTGGGCGACGTATCCAGGACGACGTAGTCGTAGGTCTGCGCTGCCACGTCGATGATCCGCTCGACCGCGCCGACGCTGAGGCGGTCGGCGTCCTCCGGCGACTGCGCCGCCGGCAGCACCCGGATCCCGGAGGGGTCGGTGTACATCAGCGTTTCGAGCAGATCCGCGTCGAGCCGCTCGTACTGGTCGCCGGCGTCGACGATGCTCCGGTCCTGCGGCAGGTCCAGCCAGAGGCCGACGTCGCCCAGTTGCGTATCGAAGTCCAGCAGTGCCACCCGCTGGTTCGTCGCCTGGGCCAGCGACACGGCGAGGTTGACGGCGATGGTCGTCTTGCCGACGCCCCCCTTGGGGCTGAAGATGGCGATGACCTCGCCGCGGTGGGCGCCGCCCGGCGTCCCCGCCCCGCGCCGCGCCTGGGCTTCCACCAGGCTGACGATGGCCCCGATCTGCTCGGCGTGGCGGATCGGCTTGATCAAGTAGTCCCGCGCGCCCACACGCATCGCCTGGCGCATCTCCTCGGGGCCGACCCGGGAGGCGGCCACGACGATCGGCACCTGGGGGTGGGCGGCCGCCAGCGCCTCGGCCGTGCGGAGCGCCCGCACGAAGGGGTCCTCCAGGCTCAGGACGACGACGTCCGGCTTCACCTCCTCCGCAACGTTGATCGCTTCGGGGCCGAAGCCGGCCCCGCCGACCACCGTCAGCGGCTCCACCGTCAATTGGCGAGTCAGCTCAGACCGGCGGCTGAGCTCCTCGACGACCAGCACTCGAACGTCTCTGGTCAGCATCGGACTTACCTCCCGCTCTGATTGCCGCTCGCACCATTGGATTGGCCTCCGGATGGGCTGCCCTGCGCCGGCTGGCCGGCGGGCTGAGCGCGCTGGCTCGACTGTCCGCCGGCGTCGCCGCCGGTCGGCTCTGAACTGCTATTCGGCTGGATGATCCAGCCCGCCGCCACGAAGCCCTGGCGGCCGTCTTCGAGCTGCACCTTGTACCAGTCGGCCTGCTGCCCGAGGATGGGAACCTGCGTGCCGTAGGGTAGCTTGCCGATGACGCTGGCGTCGATGCTCGGCCCGCTGCGGACGTTGGCCGCGTCGACCGAGATGACGGCGGTGTTCGCCGGGATGACGGTAACCAGGGTTGTCCCGATGTTGTCCTGGACGACATCGGCGGGCTCCAGGATCAGGCCGGCCCAGAAGTTGGTCGGCTTCATGTCATAGGTCAGCTTGACGAAGCCGACGATGGTCGTGCTGGCGCCGGGCGGCAGGTCGCCGCCAAGGCCCCAGCGGTACGGGAACGGCACCGCGGCCTGGCCGTCGAAGTTCACGCCGACCCGATAGGTGCCCTGCGTCGACTGGAAGCCCTGCGAATGGAACGTCTGGCCTTGGACGTAGGTAAACTCGGGGTCGGGGCCCTGGCTCTTCAGCGGCGCCGACGACGTGTTCTTGATAGTGATCTCCACCTTCAGCACGTCGCCCGCCCGCGCGTTCGTCGGGCTGATGCTGACCGCCGTGATCTGGGCCGAGGTCGGCCGGAGCGGGTTCTGGATGGTCGTCAGCGTGGCCGGCGGCAGCTCGGGCGAGAGCGTCTCGCCGAAACCGCGGAGCGCCAGGCGCAGGACGCCGCGCTCGGAGGCCAGGAACAGCCGCTGCGCCTCCTCCGGTGAAACCGCCAGCGTCACCGTCTTCGCCTTCGGGTCCGGCTTGACGGTGACCGTCGTGTCCGCCTCTGCGGACTGCTTGGTCGCGGGGCCCACGGCGGACTTCGCCTTGTCGGACAGGCCGGCCCCGGCGTTGCTCTCGCCCTCCAGCGCCTGGGCAATGGCCAGCACCTCGATGTCCTTCAGGACGTAGAGCGCCTGGTCCTTGCCCATCGTCTTGGCGTCGAAGACGCCGAGGACGTCGACGCGGTCGCCTGGCAGCAGGTTGCCGCCGGAGGCGATGATCTCGTCCACCTTGACGGAGACGGCCCGCTTGCCCTGCGGGACGATGTAGGTCAGACCGGACTCGGCCCGCTTGCTCGTGAACTTGCTCGGCAGGATCTGCTCGCCGGCGGCGATGGGCAGCCGGGTGACCTGGCCAACGGCCACGTCGACCGAGGCGACGGCGGCCGGGTTGCGGCCATCCTTGTTGACCTGCTTCACTTCGAGCATCGCCTTCGTCAGCTTGGTCCGCACCGGGATCTCCCGGGCGGCGACGACGACGGGCACCAGGTTCTTGGAGTCCTGGACCTGCTGCTGCATCTGGCGCGTATACGTCCAGACGAGGCCCGAGGTGACGAGCCCGAGGACGAGCGCCAGGGCAATGGCAAAGTAGGAACGCCTGCGCTTCATGTCTTGTTCTATCCCTCCGTGTCTGTGTTGTGGGCGCCACGCTCGTTCTGTGGCGCCGCTATCCGAACAACGGCTACTGCCAGAGAAACTCCCCGGCCACCCCCGAGTAGTCGAGCGGGTTGCCGTAGGCGGGCTTGCCGACGCCGTACACGTAGTCGATGAAGTGGCCGAAGACGGTCAGCGTGCCCATGCCGCCGTCGACTTCCATTTTGTCGATGAAGAAGGCGGCGAAGCCGACAACCTTGACCTCGGTCTTGCCTTTCGCCTCGTCCCAGCCCTCTTCGAGCAGCGGCACGATGACCACGCGCGGGCAGTCGATATCGATCGTACAGGTGCCGTCGGGATCCTGGCTGATGAGGAAGTTGATCCCCTCTTCGGTCTTGCCGACGATGTTCCCGGTCTCGCTGTCGACCCCCCAGGGATTGTCGGCGTCGACCGGGTCCGGCACGTCGCCGTTGTAGCCGTACTTGATCCATTCGCCGTAACTCTTGGCGCCCGAGCCGCCGAGGAAGTCGAGCGCCTGGAAGTTGCCCTTCGTTTCCTGGGGCACGCCGACCTTGAGCGGCACCGGCCCCTCCTTGGGGGAGTCGGCCGGAATCCCCCACGGGACCAGGTCTCCCGCCTGAAGGGCGGCGCGGACCGCCACCGCGACCGCTGGCACGTCGGTGGTTGGCCCGGCGCCGAGGAGGCGCATGAGGCTATTCGGAACCTGCCGCCGCGCGCGCACGCGGATGGCGTCGTCGTCGTTGAAGAGCTTGAACACCTCCACCGATTCGATCTCGGCGCTCGGCACGCCGTTCTGTCCGGCATAGTCGTAGGCGGTGGCGATCGCCACGTCCGGATACTTGGGAAGCGCTCGAGCGCCGGCCAGGGCGGCGCCGTCGACGGCGTTCTGGAGCATCCGGCGATTCCAGTAGGCGACGCCGCTGTCCAGCGTGAGGCCAGCGAACCCCAGCAGGACGACGATCATGAGGGTCACCAGCACGAGCGCCTGCCCGCGCTGGCGCCGCCGGTCCGTCCGAAAACGTCTTCGTGAGAACATCGTTCGTTGGCTCCCCTACTCCAGCCGCATCGTCGTCTGGCCGCCGATGTCGACGGGACCGACGATGCCGCTGATCAACGGCAAGTACATGCGGACCTGGGCGGGAACCCGCACCGTGATGGGATCGCCCTTCGGGCCGCCCAGGCCGTCGACCTCGATCTTGGACGCGTCGAAGATGATGTCGCCCTTGGCGCCGACGCGGGAATCGTAGCCGAGGGTCAGGTAGTCCTTGACCCGCTGGCGGACCTCGTCGGCGGTGGCGCCGCGGGCGGCGATGCGCACGCCCTCCCGCGAGGCGTTCGTCAGGATCACGACGGCATCCAGCGTCCGCCCCAGCTCCCAGATGCCGGCAGCCACCAGCAGGAGGATCGGCAGAACGACGGCAAGCTCGACGAGCGCCTGCCCCCTTCCCCGACGCCTCGCCGGGCCCGATCCAGGGTCGTTCAAATGAGTTGTCGATGACAACATTGGCTCTCCAATTGGCTAGACGGCGCCCAGCGCCAGCGCCATCGCGGTGCCCGCCGCGATAGCGACGCCGTAGGCGAACCTGACGCTCTGGCCGCGCTGCCGCAGCGTTGGCAGCGGTTGCAGCGTGACGAGACCTCGGATCGTCGCGCCCAGTCGGCGGTGCCAGATGAGCAGTCCGAGCGCGATGAGCCCGCCGACGAGGGCGCCGTAGAGGAAGCTGGAGAAGACGAAGGCCGGCCCTTTTAGAGCGCCGACCGCCGCCAGCAGCTTCACGTCGCCGCCGCCAAGACCGCGCAGGGTAAACGGCACGATCAGGAGCGCGACGCCGAGGCCCCAGCCGACGAGGCTGAGTCGAGCGCCGCCGATCCCGAGCGCCGCCGTGTTTGCCAGCAGACCGAGCAAAGCGGCGCCAAACGTCAGCCAGTTCGGAATCCGGCGGAACCGGAGGTCCGTGACCGTGGCCGTGCCCAGGACGACGATGAGCGCTGCACTAAGCAGTCCTCCGTCAATCAGGGGTTGGAGTTGGCTCACCGGTAGATTCCCTTCCACGGGTCAGCCTCAGCCAATCGGCTGAGGCTGACCTGCACGTAGCACGCGCTGTCGCTGCGGTGCTATCTGGATCTGACGATCTTAGACAGACTGGAAGGCCGTGACGATATCGTTGAAAACGCCCAGGATTTCCTCACCCATGGTGGTCAGGGCGACGATGGCGACGATGCTGACGAGCACGAGGATCAACGCGTACTCGGGCATGCCCTGGCCCTCGTCTTCTCGCACGAACCGGCTGATGAAGCTCTCCATTGAAATGCTCTCCTTCTCTTGATCTTGTGTTGTTCTCGCGTGTCCTTCACGTGAGCCGATCTGGCTCGAACCGTCCCTATTCAGTTGTCGTACCCGTTGCGATAGAGGCCGTCGCTATTCAGTTGTCGCTCCACCCCTGTGGGTGGACCGGGAGGTATTCAGTTGTCGTTCCACCACTTCGGGTGGGTCGGAAGGTATTCAGTTGTCGCCGCCCGGCGCCCGGTGGTCCCGCCGCGCCTGCCTACTCCTCGTGAATCCGCTCGTCGCCGAGCTTCTCGGTCACGACTCGCCCCTTCGGGTCGAAGCAGCAGTAGCGGAACCACTTCTGGAACTCCAGGTGTACGCCGTGCTGGCTGGACCGGCTCTTCTCTAGCGTGCAGATGACCCACCGCCGAAACTCCTCGATCTTCTGCGGCGTGTAGGTGATGTGTACCCGTGACACCCGCTCGGCCTTCTCGCTGAGCAGCAGGATGGTGTCGGCCTCGTAGGCCAGCGCCGATCCGCCGGCCAGGTGGTGGGATTGCAGGCGCCTGGCCCGCAAGCCGTCCAGGTCCGTTGAGGTCACCGCCAGCACCGGCATCTGGTGCTGGAGCGCCAGCTCCTTGAGCCCCTCGACCACTCGGCGGTATCGGTCGCTTTCGGCGGCGTCGTCGGCCAGTGGGGTCTTCTGCAGGTAGTCGACGCATAGCGCCAACCGTTCCTGTGGCGGCACCCCAAGTCGCTCGATGATCTCCCCGATGGCCGAGAGCGTCGTCGCCCGCGATCCCTTGACCAGGCGCAGCCGATGGCTGTACTCGTTCAACCGGAGGAAGGCCGGCCAGAGCCGAACGTCGGTCAGGACCTTCTTGGCGAGCGGCGCCGCGCTGGCTGCCGCCGCCTCGACCAGCTTGTCCACTTCCCGCAGGGATGCGGCGTTGTCGAAACCTCCTTGTTCGGGCCGGGCGCTCTCCAGACACAGAAGCCTGGCCGTGAGATAGGCGGTGTCGTGTTCGTAGCAGACGTACAGGCACGTTGCGACGCCGGCGTGCGCCAGGTTTCGGGCGATCTGCATCATGAGCGTCGTCTTGCCCACGCCCTGGCGGCCGCCGACCAGGACGAGATCGCCGGCCCGCAGGCCACCGCCGAGCGCCTCGTCCAGCGCATCGAATCCGGTCGGCAGTGGGCGATAGCGCTCGATCGCGCCCGAGGCGGCCAGTCGATCCATCTCGGCGAGCACGTCCATCGGCGAGCTTGCCGGCAGCGCGCTGCGCTGAGCCCTCTCCTGATCGTTCGTCGAACGCCCGTACTCCACCTTCATCACCTCCTTGTGTGTGCTGGGCAGGGAATCACCCGCCGTGCCCCTTCATTCGTGCCCCTTCATTAACCTGGACCTACACGGGCAGCGGCAGGCGGCCTGTCCCCAGGATGTGGGCGGCAACGGCGAAGCCCAGGAGCCATGCCGGGCCTTCTAGCCACGAGGTGGTCAGGCCTCGGGGCAGCTTCGCCACCGCCACCAGCGCGACCGGTCGAGCGTTTGCGAGCATCGGCCGCCCTGCCGTGAGAATGCGGTCGGTCTCCGTTCGGTCGGCGTACTGCATCGTTCTCTCCTTCACTCGTTCCTTCGCCCGTTCTCCGCTCGTTCCTGGCGACCATTTCTTCGTCCGTTTCAGCTTACAGTGTCATTCTACCGGCGGACTCGGTTTGTCGAATCCGCAGAGTTGCGACGCCTGAGCGTCAACGGAGCACCTACCGGTGCCTCAGGAGTGCTCAGTCGATGCGGGGCAGTACTCAGAAGGGATGAGGGTTGCCTCACTAGGGGAATGTACGTGTTGGCCGGGGGAAATGGTGTGCTCCTTGCAGATATGGAAGGCGCCAACTCGCAGGCGAAACGACCGATGAGAAAGGAGCTGGGGACACGAGTGAGCACACAGCACAGACACAAGCGCAGGAAGGTGCAGCCACGGCGGTGGGGTGAGCGCGGGCAGTCGATGGTCGAGTTCGCCCTCATCTTCGTCGTGCTGTTCACCGTCGTCGGGCTGCTCATCCAGGGCGGCCTGGTCTTCACCGGGTGGCTCGTCGTGACGCATGCCGTCACCGAGGGGGCGCGCTACGCAGCCCCGTGCTTCAATCGACCGGTTGAAGCGTGCAGCGCCGACGACGTCAAAGACCGGGCGGTGGCTGCCACGGCAGGGGCCAACCCCGACTGGATCTCCATGAGCATCTCGGCAGACGACACGATGCTGGAGGTGGACGGCGAAAACCGCGTCCCGCTCCTGATGCCCTTCCTTGATGGGATCCTGCCCAATCCGATCCTGGTGACCGCCCAGTCCCGGATGCGGCTGGAGAACGAGCCCGGGTCCGGCGCCTCCACCCCGGTGCCGACGAACACGCCGGTGACGCCCACCAGCACGCCGGGGGCAGCGACGGCGACGAACACCCCGGTGCCGACGAATACGCCCGCGCCGACGGACACGCCGACGCCGACCAAGACGCCGACGCCGACCAAGACGCCGACGCCGACCAAGACACCCAAACCGACGGACACGCCAACGCCGACGGACACGCCAGCGCCGCCGACGAACACGCCGGTACCAACGGACACGCCGGCCCCGACGAACACGCCGGTGGCGACGGATACGCCAGTGCCGACAGCTACGCCGACGCCGACAAGCACGCCATGTCCGCCGCCGGAGAAGGGCAAGAGCAAGAAGTGCTAGCGGTCTGTCAGATCTGATGGGTTTGTAGTTGGTGCCCCAGCGCCCGGCCCGCGGACGTCCGAGGGCCGGGCGCTGAAGCGCCAACTACGAACCATCACGCCACACTGACGGACCACTGAGGAACGAGCTGTCAGCGGATTCAGGGAGCGGATTGAACGGATTGGAGTCGACGGCCGAGACAACACCGGCGTGGCGCACGCATCGCTGCCATGCATGGGTTGGCGCAGCGACCATCACGCCGGCTGCGCCGGAATCGACTCCATCCGGTGCAATCAGCGCAATCAGGTGATGAGTGATGGACCAGATCCCTGCACGATACGGAGTTGAGTTCCCACGAGCCGCCACGAGCTCCTACGAGCTCGCTGCAACTCAGCACGATTGAGTCGAGTTCCCACAAGCCCCCACGAGTTCCTACGAGTTCCTACGAGTTCCTACGAGCCTCCACGAGTTCCTCGCCACGGCACGCCGCGCTGGTACTCAGCGCCGGCTAGATACCAGCACGGATAGAACATGGGGAAACCTGTGCGTTGATTCGCCGGTGGAAATGAGTACCGGACCGGATGTGAGCCCGCCGGAGAACCCCCTATACTAAAAGCTGGGGGTGCCTCTCAGGCGCCGCCCGACTTTCTCGGTCTACGTACACTCCGACCAGTGGAGTCTGGCCCCTCGTATCCAGGGGCCCGCTCAGGAGGAAGCGCCCTGATGGTAGTACGCGCGCACGACGAGCAGCTCCAGATGGACGCCCGACTCGACACCGGCCTCGCAGAGCTGGCCGACGAAGTGCTGGCTGCCATCGGTCGGGCCGGCCGCACCGCTCTTGATGAAGGCAACAGGTCTGCCGAGCTGGCCGAGATCTGCTGGCACCTGGGCTGGGCCCATGCGCAGGCCGATGAGCCGCTCGACGCCGTCGTCGGCGCGCTCCGGACGCTCGCATCGCC
This sequence comes from Chloroflexota bacterium, assembly GCA_016199325.1. The sequence continues at coordinate 1,544 of JACQGW010000351.1, read as the reverse complement.
GTGGACGCCGAATTCGCCGCCCGATACGGAGAGGCGCAGGCCGCTCTGTACCGTCGTGCTTGACTGCTTGACCTCCCTCTGGCGTGGCTACTCGGCGGCGCTCCAGGCTGCCGCCGTGGAAGCGATGGAGCTGGCCGAGGCGGAGCGCCGGCGACTGACGCAGGAGCTCCACGACGAGACCGGGCAACACCTGACGGCCTGTCTCTTTCAGATCGACCACTGCCTCGAGCTGGCGCCCGGCGCCGCGGCGTTCACGGGTCACCTGCGCCGGGCCCGCGAGCAACTGCTTCATTGCTCCAGAGAGGTCCAGCGCATCTCGTCGAGCCTGAGCCCGCGCCTGTTGGAGGAATCGGGGCTCGTCGTCACGCTGGAGTGGTTCCTCGCTCGCTATCGGGACCAGTACGGCCTGGAAGTCGACGCGCAGATCGCCGCCGATCTGCCGGAGCTGCCGCTGGCGTCGGCGACGGCGGTCTTCCGGATCGTCCAGGAGGCGACCACGAATGTCGCTCGACATGCGGGCGCCCGTCGGGTCATCGTCCGCCTCTGGCGCGACGAGCGCGCCATCCACCTGACCATCGCCGACGATGGCGTTGGCTGTGGGGATCGCTCGGGCGAAACCGGGCGCCGAGCCGGCCTCGGCCTCGTGGGGATGTCGACGCGTGCCCGACAGCTTGGCGGGCGCCTGTCGGTCGGCGATAGGCCGGGCGGTGGCACGCAGGTCGTCCTGACGTTCCCGATTCCCAGGCGGCCGATCTCGCCCATCAGTCTCCGAAGGGGGTAGTACCGATGGTGGTCCGCCGAATCCGTGTGCTGCTTGTCGAAGATCACGCCATGGTCCGCCAGGGCCTCCGGGCGCTCCTCGACCGTGAGACGGACCTTCAGGTCGTCGGCGAGGCCGCCGACGGCAACGACGCCATTCGCCTGGCCGAGGAGCTGCTGCCCGACGTCGTGGTAATGGACGCCGGTCTGCCCGGCGTTTCCGGCATACAGGCGACCCGGGCCATAGTGCAGCGGAACCCGCGGGTCAAGATCCTGGCGCTCTCCATGCACGAAGACAGCGATACCGTCTTCGGCATGCTGCGCGCCGGCGCCAAGGGCTACCAGTTGAAGCAGGCCGCCGTGACGGAGCTGGCCGAGGCAATCCGCAATGTCTACTCGGGGCGGTCGGCGCTCCATCCGGCCATCGCTCGCTACGTCGTCGACGCCGTGAGCCGGCAGGAGATGGTCGAACAGGCTGAGGGCGAGTTGACAGAACGTGAGCGGGAGATCCTGGAGCTCGTGGCTGCCGGCCAGACGAGCCGCGAGATCGGCGACCGGCTCGGGCTCAGCGCTCGCACCGTCGACGCGCACCGCGCCCAGATCCTCGCCAAGCTCGACGCCCGCAACAAGGTCGAGGCGATCATTACCGCCATTCGGCGGGGCCTGATCTCGTCCAACGCCATCCCGCGCGACCGTGATAGCGACGCGGCCGCAAGCCTGGAGATGCGGGGACTGGCGTGAAGGGTGGGCAGGCCCTCACCCCCGGCCCCTCTCCCGCGCACGGG
>JACQGW010000350.1 GCA_016199325.1 Chloroflexota bacterium | reverse complement strand
GCTCAGCCATCGGTATCCTCCTTCCGCTGGAGTCCAGGTCCAGCCTCAGGCAGGATACCGCTTTTCTCACCGCTTGCCTACATCTATGTCACCCGCACGCTGAGCGCCCACGACTTGTCTCCGCCGCGCCTGTCGGCTATACTCAGCCCGTGAAGCTGCCCGTCCAGGTGAGATGGCATCCCAATTGGCGGCTCTGGCTCGGCGTTGCCGTCAGCGGAGTGAGCCTCGGCCTTGTCGTCAGTCGCGTCCAGCCCGCCGAGGCGGTGGACGCCCTTCGGAACCTCAACTACTGGTGGCTGCTCTCCTCCTTCGCCCTCTACGCCGCGCTGATGCCGGCGAAAGCCGTTCGCTGGCGCCTGCTCTTCTCCAGACCCGACGGCCTCGGGATCGGCCGGCTGGTCTCGGCGCTCTTCATCGGCTATTTCGTCAACAACGTCGCGCCGGCCCGGCTGGGCGAAGTCGCTCGCGTCTATCTCATCGGGCGGAGCCGTCCGGCCGGCCATGCCCAGGTGGCGGCGACCATCATCGTCGAGAAGCTCCTCGACACGCTGATGCTGCTCGCCTGCGTCGCCGTGCTGGCGCCAGCCCTGCCGATGCCAGACTGGGCAAAGCAGTCGATCCTGGTCGTCGGCGCCGGCGTGGCCTTCGGCGTCGGCGTGCTCGTCGCCGTGGTCTGGCTCCATACGAGCTTTGTTCGGCTGGTTCGCTGGTCGGCGAGCCGGCTGCTCCCACGACAGGGCCATCGGATCGCCGCGCAGATCGAGGCCCTGGTGGACGAGCTGGCCATCCTGCGCCATCCCGGCCGGGCTGCCGGCGCCGTCTTCTGGACGACGATCATCTGGCTCATCACCTTCGGCCACACCTACGTCGTCCTGCTCGCGTTCGACCTGCCGGTGCCGGCCTGGGCGTCGGTGATGGTCACCGGGCTGCTCGGGCTCGGTATGACCGTGCCGTCGTCGCCGGGCTACATCGGCGTCTTCCAGTATGCCACGGTGACCGCCCTGGCGCTCTTCGACATCGGCGAGAGCCAGGGGTTCACCTTCTCGGTCGTCTTGCACGTGCTCACCTTCCTGTCGGTGACCGTCGGCGGCCTGTACTGCGTGCTGCGGGAGAGCTTGAGCCTGGCGGCCATCTCGAATCCCCGCGTGCTCATCGGCGTCAAGGAGGCAGTCCCGTGAGCGTCGGCATCGCCTGCGTTGGCCTGGGCCACTGGGGGCCGAACCTGCTCCGGTGCTTTGCGGGGCTGACCGACGCCGACGTCCGAGCCGTCTGCGACGTCCGAGCGGCCGAGGCCGCGCGGTGGGGGGCGAGATACGCGCCGGCCGCGCGGGTCCTCGCCGACTTCCGAGCGGCGCTCGACCTGGCGGAGGTCGACGCGGTCGTCCTGGCGACGCCGCCGGCGACCCACCATGCGCTGGCGCGGGCAAGCCTGCTGGCCGGCAAGCACGTTTTCGTCGAGAAGCCGCTGGCCGTGACGGTCGAGGAGTGCGTCGACCTGATCGAGCTGGCCGCGCGGCAGGGGCGAGTGCTGCTGGTGGGCCACGTCTTTCTGTACAATCCGGCCGTCCTCCGCGCCAGGGAGTACCTGGAGTCCGGCGAGATCGGCGAGGTGCTGTACGTCCACTCGCGCCGCGTCAATCTGGGCATCATCCAGCGTGATCAGTCGGCGCTCTGGAGCTTTGCGCCACACGACATCTCGATCTTGCGCTACTTGCTGGGCGCCGACCCGACAGCGGCGACAGCGCGGGGATTCTCGTTCCTGCATCCCGGCGTCGAGGACGTCGTCTTTGCGACGTTCGACTTCCCCGGCGGGATCGGTGCCCATGTCCACGTGAGCTGGCTCGATCCCAAGAAGGTTCGGGAGCTGACGATTGTCGGCAGCCGGAAGATGATCGTCTACGACGACGTCTCGCTCGACGCCAAGATTCAGATCTACGACAAGGGCGTGGCTCGGGCGGCCGATGGGCGCATCCCGAATCCCGGCTCGTTCGGCGAGTTCCAGCTCAAGGTACGGCCGGGCGATCTGCTGGTGCCGTATATCCCGTCGACCGAGCCGCTGCTGGTCGAGTGTCAGCACTTCCTGGACTGTGTCGTGCGTGGAGAGCAGCCCCGAACGAGCGGCCTCGACGGCCTGCGCGTTGTCCAGGCGATTCAGGCGGCCGAGGCGTCGCTTCGCCGGGGTGGTGAGATGGTGCCCGTGCCTCCGGCACCGGTGAGAATCGGGACACCGTGACGCATGACGTATGACGCATGACGCATAACGGCCAAGGGGGTACTTTGCCATGAGCTTCTGGAGCAACCGTTCCGTCCTGGTCACCGGCGGCGCGGGGTTTCTCGGCTCCCACGTCGTCGAGCGGCTCCGGCAGTTGGGCGTCGGCCGGCTGATCGCCCCACGCCGGAGGGAGTATGACCTGCGCTCCGACGCGCAGATTCGGCGCCTGTACGAGGCCGAGCGGCCGGAGATCGTCATCCACCTGGCGGCGGTCGTCGGGGGGATCGGCGCCAACCAGGCGCGGCCCGCCGAGTTCTTCTACGACAACCTCATCATGGGCATCCAGCTCGTCGAGCTGGCTCGCCAGTACGGCGTCGAGAAGGTCGTCGCCATCGGCACCGTCTGCGCCTACCCCAAGTACACCCCGGTGCCCTTCCGGGAGGAGTCGCTCTGGGAGGGCTATCCCGAAGAGACGAACGCGCCCTACGGCCTGGCCAAGAAGATGCTCCTCGTCCAGTCGGCGGCCTATCGCCAGCAGTACGGCTTCAACTCGATCTTCCTGCTCCCCGTCAACCTCTACGGCCCCCGGGACAACTTCGATCCGGCGGTGTCGCACGTGATCCCTGCCCTGATCAAGAAGTGCGTCGACGCTCAGGACCGCGGGGAGCGCGAGGTCGTCGTCTGGGGCGACGGGACGCCGACCCGGGAGTTCCTCTACGTGACCGATGCCGCGGAGGGGATTCTCCTGGCGACTGAGCGGTACAACAGCAGCGAGCCGGTGAACCTCGGCTCGGGATTCGAGATCTCGATCCGCGACCTCGCGCACCTGATCGCTCGGGAGACGGGATTCGCCGGCGACATCGTCTTCGATCCGACGAAACCGAACGGCCAGCCACGCCGGGCGCTCGACACGAGTCGGGCCGAGCACGCCTTCGGATTCCGTGCCACGGTTGGCTTCGAAGAGGGCCTGCGGAAGACCGTCCAGTGGTACGTAGCGACCCGGCGGCCGGTCGCGGTGGGCTAGCCGGGTGGGTATTCCCCTCGTCGACCTCCGCGCCCAGTACCGTGCGATCCAGGCCGAGATCGACGCGGCGATGCGCGCCGTGATCGAGGAGAGCGCCTTTATCAAGGGGCCACACGTCGCTCGCTTCGAGGCCGAGCTCGCCGCCTACTGCGGCGCCCGCCACGCCATCGGCGTCGCCAGCGGCACCGACGCCCTCGCGCTGGCGCTGCGAGCGGTCGGCATCGGCCCCGGCGACGAGGTGCTGACTGTCCCCAACACGTTCACCGCGACGGCGGAGGCGATCGTCCACGTCGGCGCGAGCGTCCGATTCGTCGACGTCGATCCGGCGACGGCGAACCTGGACGTCAGCCAGGTCGAGCGCGCGCTGACCCCGCGCACGGCCGCAGTCCTGCCGGTGCATCTCTACGGCCAGCCGGTCGATCTCGATCCGCTGCTCCAGGTGGCGGCGGCGCACAACCTCGTCGTCGTCGAGGACGCCGCCCAGGCGATCGGGGCGCGGTACCGCGGGCGACCGGCCGGCACCATCGGCCACGTCGGGTGCTTCTCCTTCTACCCCGGCAAGAACCTCGGCGCTTACGGCGACGGCGGCGCCGTCGTGACGAACGACGAGACGATCGCCCGCCGGGTTCGCAGCCTGGCCGACCACGGCCGGCTGTCGAAGTACGAGCACGACGAGGTCGGCTACTCCAGCCGTCTGGACGGTCTCCAGGCGGCGATCCTGAGCGCCAAGCTCCGCCATCTGGATGGGTGGAACGCCCGCCGGCGGGCCCACGCCGCCGCCTACGACCGGCTCCTCGCCGGAACGCCGGGCCTGGAGACGCCGGCGGTGGCGCCGGACGTGGAGCCGATCTACCACCTCTACGTCGTCGAGAGCGACCGGCGGGACGTTCTGGCCGAGCGGCTGGCGGCGAAGGGGATCGCGACCGGTATCCACTACCCGATGCCGCTCCATCTTCAGCCGGCCTATCGGCACCTCGGGCTGCCGCCCGGCTCGTTCCCGGCCACAGAGCGGCGCGCCGGCCGGATCCTCTCACTGCCGATGTACCCCGAGCTGACGGACGAGCAAGTCATATTCATCGCCGAGGCGGTTCGCGACGCCGCCCGGGCTTGACAGAAGCCCCCAGAATGGCGAAAATGGGGGCAATCTCCCGCCCGACGGCATCACCCGCCGAACCGCCGAACGCACGACGCACGACGCATGACGCATGACGCATGCGCCGACACCGTTCGACCTGTGGGATAGGGCACTGATCTACGACGTCATCCTCCCCAAGCTCGGAACGAATATGACCGAAGCGACGGTTGTCCGGTGGCTCAAGCGCGAGGGAGATCCGGTCGCCGCCGGCGAGCCGCTGGCCGAGGTGGAGACGGAGAAGGCCGTCTTCGAGATCGAGGCCGAAGCGCCGGGCGTCCTGCGCCGCATCCTGGCACAGCCGGGCGAGACGGTGCCGGTGGCGTTGCCTGTCGCCGTCATCGCAGACCGCGCGGAGGACCTGGCCGAGCACCTGGAAGCGGTGGCGCGGCTCCGGGCCGGCTCTGCGGCCGAGTCGCGCCACGGCGCCGAGACGCACGCCCGCTGGTTTGCCGGCGGACGACCGGGGCCGGCCGTGGCCGAGCCGCTCCGCAGGCCAGATGATCGGGTGCTCGCCTCGCCGGCGGCCCGCCGGCTCGCCGCCCAGGTCGGCGTCGACCTCGCCGCGGTCGCGCGCACGCTGGGACCGGGTCGAACGATCCAGGAGGACGACGTTCGCCGGGCGGCTGAAGCGGTGCCGATTGCCATCTTCGGGGCGGGCCTGGGCGCGGCTCAGGTCATGGACGTCCTGCGCTTCCTGCCGCAGTTCCGGATCGCGGCGCTGGTCGACGACAACCCGGCGCTCTGGGACACGACGATCCGCGGCTATCCCGTGTACGGTCTGGGGAGGCTGAACGTCGCGGCCGACAGGGGCGAGGTGCGCGCCGTCGTCGTCTCGCTGCACTCCCGGTTCCGCCGCGGCGCTTTCGAGCGGATCCGGGCCGCCTGCCCATCCGTCGAGCTTCCCGCCCTGGTCCATCCCAACGCCTATCTGGGCGACGGCGTCGTCGTCGAGGACGGCGTGCTGGTCGAGGCTGGCGCCGTCGTCGGCACCGAGACCGTCCTGGGTCGAGGCACCATCGTCGACATGGGGGCCGTCGTCTCCCACCACTGCGACGTCGGGCCGTTCTGCCACCTGGCGCCGCACTGCACCGTCTCCGGCGACGTCAAGATCAAGGAGAACGCCGTGCTCATGGCGGGCGCCATCGCCGGCAACAACACGACGATTGGCCGAAACGTCGTCGTGACGCCCGGCTCGGTCGTCGCCACAGACGTCGTCCCCGACGACGTCGTGGTCCACGGCAATCCGGCGCGGGTCATCGGCAAGAGCAAGCGGGGGCAGTAGCGTGGACCTCCTCCAATCGTATGCCGCGATGGTCCTCATCCGCCGGGTCGAGGAGGCCGTCGGTAGGCTCTACGCCCGCGGGCTCGCCCCCGGCACCACCCACCTCTCGATCGGCCAGGAGGCGTGCGCCGTCGGGGCAACCGCGGCGCTCCGGCCGGACGACTCCGTGTTCAGCACGCACCGGGGCCACGGCCACTTCCTGGCCAAGGGCGCCGATCCGAACCGCCTGATGGCCGAGCTGCTCGGCAGGGCGGCGGGGTACTGCCGCGGCTTTGGCGGCAGCCAGCACATGAGCTATCCGGCCATCGGCTTCATCGGCACCAACGGCATCACCGGCGGCAACCTCCCCGTGGCGACGGGGGCCGCCCTGGCGGCCCGGCGTCTGGGTACCGACCGGGTCGTCCTCGTCTTCTTCGGCGACGGCGCCTGCAATCAGGGGACCTTTCACGAGTCGCTGAACATGGCCGGGCTCTGGCAGCTCCCGATCGTCTACTTCCTGGAGAACAACCTCTACGCCCAGTGGACCCACGTTCGCCGTTCGACGGCCGTGGCCGAGCTCGCGTCCCGAGCGAGCGGCTACGGTCTGCCGGGGATCGTCGTAGACGGCATGGATCCGCTCGCCGTTCAGGCGGGCACACAGGATGCGGTCGAGCGCGCGCGGCGGGGCCACGGCCCAACGCTCATCGAGGCGAGGACCTATCGCCTGACCGGCCACTCGAAGGGCGACGTGAAGACGGCGCTCTACCGACCGGCCGACGAGGAGAACGCCTGGCAGTCTCGCGACCCGATTCCGGCGTTCAGGCGCCGCCTGCTGGAGAGCGGCGCCGCGACCGAGGAGGTCCTCACGAGCCTCGAAGGCCAGGCGGAGCGGCAGGTCGACGAAGCCGTCGCCTTCGCCCTGGCGGCGCCCGCCGCCGACCCGACGGAGGCGCTCGAAGGCGTGTACGCAGCCCACCGTACTCCAGCGTAGAAGACGACACGAAACGAACCGCAGAGGCGCGGAGGACGCAGAGAAGGGCGCTTATGGTTTGTCGTACTGGGTCTGTCGTTTCTGGATGGGACGATCCTCCCCGAACCAGACAGCGCGGGCGTGGTTTGTGGTTTCTGCTTTCTGGCTTGGGGTTGGGGGCGATACGCCCTCGAACCAGAAACACAAAACCAGAAACCAGGAAACGGTTCAGGAGCCCACGCCCGTGAGGCTCCGATACAGCGAGGCGCTCAACCTAGCTCTCCAGGAGGCTCTTCGCGAGGATCCCCGCGTCCTCCTGCTGGGTGAGGAGGTTGCATCGCCCCAGGGCGGCGCCTTCGCCGTGACGAAAGGGCTGGCCGACGAGTTCGGGCCCGAGCGGGTGATGGACACGCCCATTTCGGAGAACGGCTTCGTCGGCATCGCGGTCGGCGCGGCGCTGGCCGGGCTGCGGCCGGTGGTCGAGCTCATGTTTTCCGACTTCATCGCCCTGGCCGCCGACCAGATCGTCAACCATGCGGCCAAGCTCCACTACATGTACGCCGGCCAGGTCGCCGTGCCGCTCGTCATTCGGACCGCCTGCGGCGGCTATCGCGGCTACGGCGCCACCCACTCCCAGTTCCCCGCCGCCTGGTTCGCCAACGTCCCGGGGCTCAAGATCGTCGCCCCGTTCAGCCCGCAAGACGCCCGTCGGCTGCTCCGCTGGGCCATCCGTGACGACAACCCCGTCCTCTTCTTCGAGCACAAGCTCCTCTACGGCCAGTGGGGAGAAGTGCCGGAGCGCGACGAGGTTCCCGACGAGGTCCGTGCGGCCGTGCTGCGGGAGGGCGGCGACGTGACGGTCGTCGGATTCTCTTACCTGCTGGGGGCGGCGCTGGAGGCGGCGGTGCAGCTCGAAGCGGCGGGTATCTCAGCCGAGGTGATCGACCTGCGCTCCTTGAAACCCCTGGACCTGGACACGGTGCTGGCGTCGGTCCGGAAGACGGGCCGAGCGGTCGTCGTCGAGGAGGGGCCGAAAACGGGCGGCATCGGGGCGGAGGTCGCCGCCGGCATCGCCGAAGAGGCGTTGCCGTACCTGGACGGGCGCATCGTCCGCGTCGCCGCCGCCGACACCCCCATCCCTGCCGCCCCCGCCCTGGAGCGCGCCGTCCTGCCGGACGCAGGTCAGATTGTGGCTGCTTGCTACCGCGCGCTGCGTTGGGACTGAACTCGTTCTCAATGAGCGCGCCGCTGGTGCATCATAATGATCCAACATATAAGGCTAGGTTGGTTGTTTCTTCGGACGGGAGGTACAGTTTTTCTGGGCGTAACGCTCCTGTCGGATGAGGACCAAGTCGGGTGGCAGCGGCGTGGGGGGTGGCGATGGAATGCTCAAGGTGTTCATGCCCCTGATCTACCCTATCCCATCCGCCAGTGCCATCTCCACTCATCGAAGAAACAACCAACCTTGCTTTATATGTGGGATCAAATGGTCCCCGTGCCTGCCCCGTCTCCCCACAGTCACGGGAAGGGCAGGCACAGGGG
>JACQGW010000355.1 GCA_016199325.1 Chloroflexota bacterium | reverse complement strand
TTCGCTGCGGCTCAGCATGACGGTGGGTGGGCCCCACGTGGCCTCTGTCGGCTCGCGCTCGCTGCGGCTCAGCCTGACGGTGGGTGGGCCCCACGTGGCCTCTGTCGGCTCGCGCTCGCTGCGGCTCAGCCTGACGGTGGATGGGTTCCCAGCGGCCTCCGCCGGCTTGCGCTCGCTGCGACGCAGGTTGGCAGTGGGCGGATATTCCGCAGCCTGTATCGGCTCGCCGTGGCTCAGCAGGACGGCGAACGCGTCTCCCGCGAGCTCCGCCGGCTCGCGCTTTCCCGAGCAGCCGTCGTCGGTGTGCTCATCGGCCTGGCCGTGTTCCTCGTCATCCTGCCGTTCTGGCTCTGGCGGCTGAGCGCGTGGGTGGACCAGGCGCCGATCCTCCACGCCAGCCGGACGAACCTGCTCGGCGACGCCTCGGCTCAGAACCTCTTTTTCTGGGCCGAGTACGGCCCGCTGCCCGCCGTCTTCGGCTTCGCCGTCGCCGGCCTGCTCCGCCGCCGAACAGCGGCGCTGGCTGCGCTGCTCGCGCTGCTCGTCGTCCTCGGTCTCGGCGGGACAACGGCGCTCCCCCGCTGGCTGTATGGCCCGATGTGGGATTGGCTCACGTATGACCGGTTCGCGTTCTGGGGCACGCTGGTTGCTCTGCCATTCGCCGGGCAGGCAGCCGCCTGGTGGCGATGCCGCCGGTCGGCCGCCGGCCGGGCGTGGGTGTCGGCCGCCATACCGGCTCTCTTCCTGGCGACCTTCGTGGTCTATTCGCTCGGCGCCGCGACGAACGGTCTGGTCAGTCCCAGCGAGCCGAAACCGGTCGACCTCGACCCTATCGCGGCCTTCTTGCATGAGGAGGGCCGGGCGGCGTGGCGCTATCTCACCTTCGGCCTCGGCGACCAGGCCGCCCGCTTGAACTACCGCACTGCCGCTCAGACCATCGACGGCAGCTATCACACCGCTCGTCGGCTACCGGCGCTGACCGCCAGCGGCATCGGCCAGGTGGACTACGCGCTCTGGTGGGAGCCCGGCGGTCGGACACTCGATCGCATCCTCGACGAAGCCCGCGCCCGAAACGTCCGCTGGGCTTTTGTCAACGAGCGGCCGTACGCCGGCTATCTGGCACGCCACGGCTGGATTGCGCGGGGCAGGCTATCGAACCAGGTCGAGGTCTGGGAGCTGTCGGGCGTCGAGCCGGTTCCACCGCCGCCGCCACGGCCGGTCGAGCTTCCTGCGCTGCTGTGGGGCACGTTGCCCCTCGCGGCGGCCGCCGCTGCGGTCGCACTCGCCGGCATTTGCCGGGTTCATGCGTCATGCGTCAGTCCGTCAACTCGCGGCGGCCGCGCCTGCGGTCACACTCGCCAGCATCGGAGCCCGGCCCTGGGCGGCGAGTGACGCATGACGCACTCGTCCTATGACGCATCACTGTCACACCCGCCCGCATCGGAGACCGGCTTGGCGATGACGTGGCCGGCGCGCCTCGACGCCGTGGGCGCTGCCGGGTTGGCGGCGACGGTCGTGGCGCTCCAGTACTGGCGACCCTGGGTGCTCTACCGGGCCGAGGCGCCGTACGTCTGGGACGCCTACCGAACGGTCTCGGTCGGCGTGGCGGACCTGGTCGCCTTCGGCACCGTCCTGCTGGTTCTGGGTGGACGGCTCGCCATCCGCCCGGGGGCCGGGCGCGCCGGCGCGTCCTTGCAGACGGGGCCCATCGCCTTCCACCTGCTGATGGTGGTGATCGTCGGGAGCGCCCTCGCGGGCGCGGCCGGCGCCCCCCAGCCGGGCATTGCCCTGGCGCACGCCGCCCACCTGCTCCTCGCCTGGTGCCTTGCCCTCGCCGCGATGAACCTCCGTCGGGCGCCCGGCGCGCTCGCGGCCGCCCTGGCCGGCGCCGTCGTCGTTCAGGGCAGCGTCGGCGCGCTGCAACTAGTGACGCAATCGACCTTCCCGGCGGCGGTCGTCTCGCTGCCCTGGCCGGCGGACCTGCCCGCGGCGCAATCCGGCGCGCCCGTAGTCGAGCTGGCCGACGGCCGCCGATGGCTCCGGCTCCTTGGAACGTTTCCGCATCCCAACTTGCTGGCGGGCTACCTGCTCGTCGCGGCGTCGGCCCTCGCCGCTCGCGCGTGGAGCACGGGACGGCGATCGGGAAGCGAGAAGTGGGGAGTGATCCCCTCGCTCGCCGCCGCTGTGCTCGCCGTCGCGCTGCTCGGCCTCACCCTCTCGCGAGGGGCGCTCGCCGGCGCCATCGCAGGATGCGGGCTGCTCATCGCGCTCCGTCTGGCAGCCGGACCGCGGCGGGTGTCCCTGCTAAGTGCCCCGCCCGCCCGCGTGATCAGCAGGTGGGCTCTGTTTGGCATCATCTCGACCGTGGCGCTGGTCGTCATAGGAACGGCGCTGTACCCGCTTCTCAGCGTGCGACTGGGCGGATCCCCGTCGCGCCTGGAGCGGCAGTCCGTCGAACAACGGCTCGCCTTGCTGACCACCGCGTGGCCGCTTCTGGCGCGCCGGCCCCTGCTCGGGGTTGGGGCCGGCAACGGCGTGCTCGCGGCGACGACGCTTGTGCCGCTGCCGCCGACGTTCGAGCCGATCCACAACGGCCCCTTGCAGGCAGCGGTCGAGGCAGGCCCGACGGCCGCACTGGCCTGGCTGCTGCTCCCGGTACCCGTCCTGGCCGCCGCCTGGCGGCATCGGCGGCTGCTTCGGAGAGACGCCGCCGTCCTGGTCAGCGGGGTCGTCGCCCTGGCGGTGGCCGGCCTGAGCGACCATTACCTCTGGTCGCTGCCGGCCGGCCGGTTGCTCTGGCTGGTGACCCTCGGCATCGCCATGGGTGCGCTCGACGCGACTCAAAGAGCGAGTGAACCGCCAAGACGCCAAGATCGCCAGGAAAGAGGCCAGAATATCGCTTGCCGGCTTCTTCGACCGCCAGACAAACCACACAAGAGTGATATCAACGCATAATCCCAGTAGACAAGCACTCTCTTGGTGTCTGTCTTGGCGATCTTGGCGTCCTGGCGGTTCGACCTCTCCCGGGACTGCACTGCGGCGGAGAGCAGTACCTTGACTTCACGAAAAGCGCGCGTACAATCAACATCAGTAGTGATGGGGAGCTCCCGTCGAACGCTGACGGAATGACGTATGACGTATGACGCATGAGACCGGCAAGCCGCATCCATCAAAATCGGCGTGGCATGCCACCAGGCTGGACACACAGTGAACGGGTTCCATGACGTCCTCTGGCTGCTGACCATGGCTATCTCGATTTCGTCGTTCGTCTGGGTGATCCACCAGCAGCGGAAGATCGCCCGGTTTATGCGCGAGCGCGTCGAGATCGAGCGGCAACTGCACGAGAAGGCGCGCACCGACTTCCTGACCGGGCTCTACAACCGCGCCGGCCTCGACGAAACGCTCGAGCGCGAGGCGGCGCGCGCGCAGCGGCACGACCGCCCACTGGCCCTGATCCTGATCGACATCGACAGTCTCAAGGCCGTCAACGACCAGTACGGGCACCAGGCCGGTGACGAGGTCATTCGGCTCGTGGGCGACGTGCTCCGCCGATCGCTGCGGATCACCGACATCGCCGCGCGCTACGGCGGCGACGAGTTCGTCGTCATCCTGCCGGAAACGGACATGGACGGTGCCTGCGCCGTCATGCGAAAGATCGGCGAGGTGGTCCGGGAGCAGAGCATCTATCGAGGTCTGCCGGCGGTGGTGACGGTGAGCATGGGAGCGGCCGAGGGGCACGACGCGGCGACCTTGCTGGATGCGGCGGATCGCGCGATGTACCGTGGCCGCCAGGAAAGTCGGTCGCTCATCGGCAACCAGCCCTGACAACCTGATATAATCAGGCCGGACGGCCCGCCTCCGCGCGTGGCAAAGCCAGTGATGGATTCTAGGAGCGAATACAATGGAGTATCCGACCTCTCAGGCACTTATCGACGACCTGCGCGGCTGCCTGCGTCTGACCGACGGGACGGTCGACGTCACGGAGCCCGAGCGCTTCCGCACCCGCTATCTGGACCGGCTGACCAGGAGCGCCGTTTTTGACGCCGACGACGTGAAGCAGCTCGCTCGCTGGATCATCTGGGAAGCCGGGCTGCACCTGGGCGTACGAGCGGCGTCGATCGACGAGCTCTACGCCGCTCGCGGCAGAGGCGCCTGGCCGTACGGCACGGTTCCCGCTTTCAACATTCGTGGCCTCACCTACGACACGGCCCGTGCGGCCGTTCGGGCAGCAAAGCGGCTGAGCGTCGGCGCCTATATCTTCGAGATCGCGCGCTCGGAGATCGGGTACACCGAACAGCGCCCCGGCGAGTACGCCGCCGTGGTGCTGGCGGCGGCGCTGCGGGAGGGACAGCGTGGCCCGGTGTTCATCCAGGGCGACCACTTCCAGGTGAACTTGAGGCGCTACGCGGCGGACCCCGACCGCGAGATCGGCTACGTCAGCATGTTGACGGAAGAGGCCATCGCCTCCGGCTTCTTCAACATCGACATCGACACGTCGACGCTCGTCGACCTCTCGCATCCGACCGTGCCCGAGCAGCAGCGGCTGAACTACGAGCGCGCCGCCGAGCTGGCGGCGCTGATCCGCCGGTCCCAGCCGCGCGGCGTCACGATCTCGATCGGCGGCGAGATCGGCGAGGTTGGCGGCAAGAACAGCACGGTCGAGGAGCTCCGCGCCTTTCTTGATGGCTTCAACCGGGAGCTGGCGCGCCGCTGCGGCCCCGACGTTCGCGGCATCTCGAAGATCAGCGTGCAGACCGGCACCAAGCACGGCGGCGTCGTCCTGCCGTCGGGCGAGATCGCCCGGGTCGCGCTCGACTTCGAGACGCTCCGCGAGCTCTCACGGGTGGCCCGCGAGGAGTACGGTCTGGCCGGCGCCGTTCAGCACGGCGCGTCCACGCTGCCGGAGGAGGCGTTCGACAAGTTCCCCGAGGTCGGCTGCGCCGAGGTCCACCTGGCGACCGGCTTCCAGAACCTGCTCTGCGACCACGCGGCATTCCCCGCGGACCTCAAGCGAGAGATGTACGCGTGGCTCCGTGAGCACGCCGCCGCTGAGCGCAAGGAGGGGATGACGGACGAGCAGTTCTTCTACACCACCCGCAAGACGGCGATGGGACCGTTCAAGGCGAAGCTCTGGACGATGCCGGCATCGGCGCGTGACGCCATCGCCGCCGCGCTCGAAGAGCGGTTCGCCTTCCTGTTCGAGAAGCTCGCCGTCGCCAGTAGCCGGCGGCTCGTGGACGAGATCGTGTCGCCCGTCGACATGCATCGGCCGGCCCCGGCGGCTGTGCCTTGAGCGCGCCGAAAGGGACCGCACACCCATGACCTCTGCCGAACAGCCCCATCGCCCGCAGGCGCTCGTCCTACATCCGGGCGACACCGTGGCCGTCGCGCTGGCGCCGCTGGCGGCCGGGACGATGATCACGGTGGACGACGGCGGTCGGCTGCTCGCCGTCACCCTGCTCGAACCGATTGACCAGGGGCACAAGCTGGCGCTGCGGGCTGTTCAGGCCGGCGAGCCCGTCCACAAGTACGGCCAGCCCATCGGCCTCGCCACCCGGCCGATCGCGCCGGGCCAGCACGTCCACGTCCACAACCTGGCCGGCCGCCGAGGTCGCGGCGACCTGGCGCGGTCTGGCGAGACGATCGGGGGCAGGCCATGAGCGCGACCTTCACGGGATACCGCATACGTCATGCGTCGTGCGTCATGCGTCGTGCGTCGTGCGTCATGGACAGGCGATGAGCGCGACCTTCATGGGATATGGGCGTCCGAACGGACGCGTTGGCGTGCGCAACCATGTGCTGGTGCTGCCGGCGGTCGTCTGCGCCAATGTCGTCGCCGAGCGCATCGCCGCCCGCGTCAAGGGGGCCGTCGCCGTGCCTCATCCGTACGGCTGCGCCCAGATCGGCGCCGACCTGGAGCGCACCCGCCGGACGCTCGTCAACTTCGCCGGCAATCCCAACGTGTTCGGCACGCTCGTCGTCGGCCTCGGCTGCGAGGCGATCGATCCGCCGAGCCTGGCCGGCGACATCCAGGGGTTCGGCAAGCCGGTCGAGCTGGTTCAGATCCAGGAGTGCGGCGGGACGACGGCGACCGTCGAGGCGGGCGTAAAGGTCGCCCGCAGCCTGGCTCGCGGGGCGGCGCGCTGCCGGCGCGAGCCGTTTCCGGCCGCCGCGCTGGTGCTCGGAACGGAGTGCGGCGGCTCCGATGCGTTCTCCGGCATCACGGCCAACCCGGTCATCGGCGCCGCCAGCGACCTGCTGGTGGACCAGGGGGGAACCGTCTTCCTCGCCGAGACGACCGAGCTGATCGGCGCCGAGCACCTGCTCGCCGAGCGTGCCGGCGACGAGCACGTTCGCCGGCGGATCTTCGAGGTCATCGACCGCTACGAGGAGTACGTCCGGCGGATGGGCGTCGACATCCGTGGCGGCAACCCGACCCAGGGGAACATGAAGGGCGGGCTGACGACCATCGAGGAGAAGTCGCTCGGCTGCGTCCACAAGGGCGGCACCCGGCCGGTCCGCGCGGTGATCGAGTACGCCGAGCTGCCGACCCAGCGCGGCCTGGTCCTGATGGATACGCCGGGCCACGACATCGAGCAGCTCACCGGGATGGTCGCCGGCGGCGCCCAGGTCGTCGTCTTTTCAACCGGCCGCGGGACGCCGACCGGCTCGCCGATCGCCCCGGTCATCAAGATCGCGACCAACACGTCGATCTTCGAGCGGATGCGCGAAAACCTCGACCTGAACGCCGGCGCCATCGTCGACGGGACGGCCACCATCGGTGGCCTCGGCCGCATGCTCTTCGACGAGATCCTGGCCGTCGCCTCGGGGAAGCCGACGCAGGCCGAGATCCTCGGCCACGCCGAGTTCGCCATCAGCAAGCTCGGCCTCTCGGTCTAGCTCCACGAACCAGGCGAGCTGCTCGTGGAGGGCGGCAACGGCGCCGACGACGACGGTCGCCGGCGGGCGAACGCCGGCCGCGGCGGCTCGCTCGGCGATGGCGGCGAGCGGCGCCAGAATCGTCCGCTGCTGCCGCCAGGTTCCCAGCTCGACGACGGCGACGGGCGTCGTCGCCGGGCGGCCGTGCGCCATCAGGCGGTCGGCGATAGTCGCCAGCCGCTCGACCCCCATGAGGATCACGAGCGTGTCGGCGGCCGTCGCCAGGCGGTCCCACCGGACGCAGCCGAGCTCACCCTCTTTGTCCGGCGCCTCATGGCCCGCCACGATCGCCACCGACGCCGAGAGGCCGCGGTGGGTTGCCGGGATGCCGGCGTAGGCCGGCGCCGCCAGCGCCGAGCTGACGCCAGGCACGATCTCGAAGGGGATGCCGGCGGCGGCCAGCGCCAGCGCCTCCTCACCACCCCGTCCAAAGACGAACGGGTCCCCGCCTTTCAGCCGGACGACGGACCCAGAGCGCCGACCGTAGTCGACGAGCAGCGCATCGATCTCCCGCTGCCGGGGAGCATGCCCCCTACCGACCTTGCCGACGAAGACCAGCTCTGCGTCCGGGCGCGCGAGGCGGAGGAGCCGCGGGTCGAGCAGGCGGTCGTAGAGGACGACGTCGGCGCGGGCGAGGAGGTCCCGCCCGCGAACGGTGATGAGATCGGGGTCGCCCGGTCCGGCGCCGACGAGATAGACGGTCACATCACGCTCCCGGTGGCATGCCACGCTGATTCTGATGGGTGGGGCCTGCTGATTTCATGCGTCATACGTCATGCGTCATTCCGTCAACTTTTGACGGGCGCTACCCATCTATGTCACGGTGGTGTTCCACTGGCGACGGGCACGGCACCGAGGAATCGCGCCGGCCCCATGCTTGTTGCCGCGACGTCGAGGGGCCGGGTGCTGAAGCGCCAACTACGAACAGGGGAGCGCCCGCGTTCGTAGTTGGCGCTTCAGCGCCCGGTTCCTGGCCGAGAGAGGAATCCGCCTCATCAGCGCCGGCGCGCGCCGATTCACTTGAGTCGGCGAACCAGGCTGGATAGGCGATCCGCGCCTGGAAGTGGAGGTCGGCGACGAGCTGCCGGAGCGCCGCGCGCCGCTCCTCCGACGGGATCGGCGCCGACGCCAGCCAGCGCCGTGCCTGGGCCAGCGACTCGACAAACGCGGCGAACTCGCCGTCGAACAGCGCTTCGAGCTCTTCCCGCAGGCGGCGCGCCAGCGCCGGGCTGGACCCGCCGGTCACGATGCCGATCTGGAGCCGGCCGCTGCGGACCAGGGCGGGCATGGTGACGTTCGAGGTCGCCGGTTGATCGTAGGCGCTGATCAGGATGGACCGTTCCTCGCAGCACTGGTAGAGGCGCCGTGAGAGCACCGGATCGGACCGGACCGTGTTGACGACGAAGCGGAAGCCGGCGACGGCGTCGTCGACCTCCTCGGCGGCCAGGCGGCGCGGCCGATAGGCGATGCGGCCATCGGCAGCCCATTGGTCGATCTGCTCCGTCGCCGTCGGACTGATGACCGTCACCCGCGCGCCGGCCTCGAGCAGCCGCTCCGTCTTCTCGGTCGCTTCATCGCCGCCGCCGACGACGAGGCAGGCGCGGCCGGCAAGGTCGAGCGCGGCGAGGAACGGGGTCTTCACGCCTGCAACTCCGAATTGGTGAGTTTGTCACTCAGACTACTCAACATCTCCGGATTGGAGTATGCCTCACCGCGGGGCGCATGTCAAGATGGGCAGTCGCTACTTCGCCGACGGTGCCCGCAGCGGAACGAGGGGCCCTATCGCCGCGCCGCTTTCCGATCTGCAGCCGGCGTGGTCCGGTTTCATGGCAAGTGAGCCAGCTTTGCGCTAGAGTATTCGTGTTGGCACACTCAACTGTTGCGTCATGCGTCATGGCTGACGTGTGACGCATGACGTATGACGTGAGAACACTGGAAGGAGAGCGAAAGGAGAGCAATGATGATCACTGGGCGCGACGTTGTCGTGTTGAGCGGAGTGCGGACGGCTATCGGCCGGTACGGCGGGACCCTGAAGGACCATCCGCCGACCGAGCTCGGAGCGATGGTCGTACGTGAGGCCGTCCGGCGCGCGAGCATCCAGCCGGCAGACGTCGGCCACGTCGTCTTCGGGAACGTCGTCCATACCGAAGCCCGGGACATGTATCTGGCGCGCGTGGCGACCATGAAGGCCGGGCTGCCGGTCGAGACGCCGGCTTTCACCCTGAACCGGCTCTGTGGCAGCGGCCTGCAGGCGATCGTCTCGGCAGCGCAGGTCATCCAGGTCGGCGATGCCGACGTGGCTGTGGCCGGCGGCGCCGAGAGCATGAGCCGGGCACCGTACTGGCTGCCGGGGATGCGCTGGGGCCAGCGCATGAACGACGGCGTGGCTCTCGACCCGATGGTCGGTGCGCTCACCGACCCCTTTGACGCGTGCCACATGGGCATTACCGCGGAGAACGTGGCGGGCCGGTGGCAGATCACGCGTGAGGATCAGGACGCCCTGGCCGTCGAGAGCCAGCGGCGGGCCGCACAGGCCATCGCCAACGGCCGCTTCAAGGAGCAGATCCTGCCGGTCGAGATCAAGGTGCGGGGTGGCACGACGATCTTCGACACCGACGAGCACGTCCGCGCCGACACCAACCTGGCCTCGCTGGCCAAGCTCAAGCCGGCCTTCGATCCCAAGGGCACCGTGACGGCGGGCAACGCGGCCGGCATCAACGACGCTGCGGCGGCCGTGGTCCTGATGGAGCGCGAGGAGGCTGAGGCGCGCGGCCTGAAGCCGCTCGCCCGGCTCATCTCCTACGCGCTTGCCGGCGTCGAGCCGAACATCATGGGCATCGGGCCGGTGCCGGCGACGCGCCTCGCGCTCAAGCGCGCCGGGCTGAAGATCGCCGACCTCGACGTCATCGAGCTGAACGAGGCGTTCGCTGCTCAGGCGCTGGCCGTGATTCGAGAGCTCGATCTGCCGCTGGACCGAACCAATCCGAATGGCAGCGGCATCTCGCTGGGCCATCCGATCGGCGCGACCGGCACGATCCTCACGATCAAGGCGCTCTCCGAGCTTCGACGAATCGGCGGGCGCTACGCCCTCGTCACGATGTGCATCGGCGGCGGCCAGGGCATCGCCGCGGTTTTCGAGCGGCTGTAGCGGCCAGCGGTCAGCAATCAGCAGTCAGCTTTCCTTCCGTTTCGGCTCGCCCCCGCTCATCTGGCTGTACAGCTCGAAGAAGCGGTCCACCGTTCGGCGATGCTGCTCCAGCGACGCGGCCCAGCTCTGGAGGAACGCCAGCCCGGCGTCGGTGACGGAGTAGATCCGACGCGCCGGTCCCTCCTTGCTGGTATCCCAGCGGGATCGGAGCATCCCCTCCTTCTCCAGATGGCGGAGCACGCGATACACCATGCCGGGGTCGAGCGCGGCGAAGCCCATCATCATCATCTGCCGCATGATCTCATAGCCGTGGGCGTTCCAGTTGCGCAGCGGCAGCAACAGATAGGGCGCCAGGAAGCTCCTGGGGAGCTTGTGGTCCTCGGCGCCTGGGATGCCATACGGATCGTCGTCTCGTGCGGTTCGCTTGGGCGCGTCGCTCATAGGCCCACCGTGCCGGAGAACTCACTCGCTCGGGGGCGCGGCGCCGCTCACGAGCAGGATGGCCTCGCCGCCGACGACCTTCTCGCCACGCTGGTTGTGGCAGGTGGTTTTCAGGGTGACGGTCGGCTTGTCGTTCCTGATCGAGAGAAGCTCGACCGAGGCGGTCACGGTATCGCCGATGAACACGGGCGCCAGGAACTTGAGCTGCTGGCCCAGGTAGATAGAGCCGGGGCCGGGCAGGCGGGTGCCGAGAACCGGCGAGATCAAGCTGGCGGTGAGCATGCCGTGCGCGATCCGCCCGCCAAAGCGG
Organism: Chloroflexota bacterium; assembly: GCA_016199325.1. The sequence continues at coordinate 17,493 of JACQGW010000355.1, read as the reverse complement.
GTGGACCGGGCGTGCGCGGCGTCCACATGCAAGGGATTGAAGTCGCCGCTGATGCCCGCGAAAAGGACGATGTCGGTCTCGGTGATCGTCCTGGACTGCGACGCGCGTTGTCCGACCTGAAACGTCGGCCGGGCAGCACCGTCGGACGTCGGGCGCAGGGTCGCCATGTCGTCAGCCACCTCGTCACTCCCTACCAGGGTTATGGCATGTCCTCAGCGATCGGTAGAACCCTTGCGGTCGGCCCTTCCATTCGACGACCACTATCGGCTGTCCGGCAAGCTCGTGAATCGCCCTGGCCTTTCGCTCGACCGCTCGTCGACGTCGGATCGCTTCTATCGTTCGCCTAAGCGCGACCGCGCCTCAAGTGATGAGCAATGCCCACAGAGTGCGCGCGGTTCCGCCATCAGGCGCTGCAAACGTGGCAGCAGAGGGCGCCCTCTGCACAATCATGGTCCAGTCTGCCTCGTCCGACGTCGAGCTATTGACAGGCAAGCGGCTGCAGGGTAGCATGGAACTGACAGCCATCAATTTGACGGTTGTCCCGAGCTTCCCTGCGTGAGAACCCTCCTGGAAACCTTCGTAGCTTTGAGGGCTGTATTGAGGGCTGTATTGAGGGCTGTGATGAAGGGGGTGTCATCTTGCCTACTGAGAGCAAGAAGGACCGCACGGCGCGCCTTCTGCGAGTCGAGCACCTGCTCTATCAGACTCCCCGAGGTCTCAAGGCCCGCGAGATCGCCTATCTGTGTGGCGTCAATGTTCGCACGACATACCGCGATCTGCGAGCCCTCGACTTCGAGCTGAAGATTCCTGTCTGGCAGGACGACGATGGGCGCTATGGCATCATGCCCGGCTACTTCCTGCCACCGATCCACTTCACCCTCTCGGAGGCCATGACCTTCTACCTGTCGGCGCGCCTGGTCGCCCGCTATGCGGATGAGCGCGATCCCAACAGCGAGTCGGCCTTCACCAAGCTGGCTTCGGTTCTGCCGCCGCCAATCTCTGACCACGTTCGGGAGACCGTGGCACTCCTGGCCGATCATCCCGACAACCCAACCTTCACTCGTGTCCTGGACATTCTCACTGTGGCCTGGGCCCGGCGCCGGCGCGTCCGCATCTGGTATCGCTGGCCCAGGCCCGATGGTGCAGTCCGGAAAGGCGACGAGCGTCTCCTGGACCCCTACTTCATTGAGCCTTCCGGCACGGGTCACTCCTGCTACGTCATCGGCTTTGACCATTACTCGAACGAGGTCCGGACCTTCAAGGTCGAACGCATTCGCGACATCGAGCTCACCGGCGACGAGTACGGCGTACCGGACAACTGGAAGGCCCGAGACTACCTGAAGGCCAGTTGGGGCATTTCCCACGATGTCGAGGTCGAGATTCACCTCCGCTTTTCGCGAGCGGTCGCCTCACGTGTCAAGGAATCCATCTGGCATCCATCCCAACGGCTGGCGGATGACTCGGATGGAACCCTGCTTTTCTCCGTACGCGTCGCGGGCATACTGGAGATCACGCCCTGGATCCTGTCCTGGGGTGACGAAGTCGAAGTTCTATCGCCAGCGGAGCTCCGAAATCACATCGGCGAGATCGCGCAGCGACACGCAGCCCTCTACCTGATGGCGCGGCCTCCGATTGCGTTGGAGAAAGCGTGAGATCCCGTCCGTCGGTGTGACAGACAAGCTGTCGCAAGCTACTGCTATGCTCTGAGACAACGCAATCAAGCCTGCCGGCACAGGACCGGAGAGGGAGAGGAGCGATGCAGCAACGCAGGACCGAGCGTACTGGACAGTTGGTGATCAGGTGGCTGAGCAGCCTCGCGGTCGGCGAGGGGATCGCCCACCAACAGGATCGGATGGTGATCTTCCCGGTGTGGGCTGGCGCGGGCAACGAAGACGTCGCCGGGGCAGCGCTGGAGTACTGGACACTCGCGGAGGCCATTACTGAGGGGTGGGTCGACGTGACCGAGAAACCGACGGCAACGGTGCCCGAGCTGATCCTGCGGAATCGAGGCAGGATGATGGTGCTCGTGCTCGACGGTGAGGAGATCGTCGGCGGCCGGCAGAACCGGATCGTGAATGCCAGCTTCCTCGTGGCAGCGGACTCGCAGGTGGTCCTGCCGGTTTCGTGCGTTGAACACGGGCGATGGCACGACGTCTCGCCTCGCTTTCGCAGTGGTGAGCTTGGCTATCACAGCCTGAAGCGCGACAAGTACGAGCAGGTCCGGGCCAACCTGCGGATGAGCGGCCGCGCCGTGGCCGACCAGGGTGCCATCTGGGAGAGTATCGCCGCGCGGCAAGCCGCCGGTCTGGTTGAATCGTCTACCGGAGCGATGGGCGACCTCTACCGCACCCAGGACGACTTGCTCGCCGCCTACGAACGGGCCTTCCCCTACGTCGAAGGAGCGATAGGGCTCATCGCGGCGCTGCATGGACGGCCCTGGACGGTGAAGTGGGCGCACCGGTAACGCGTGAGCGTGCCTTGCGATTCCTGAATCGCGCGCACGGCGCGCGCTGCGAGGTCTTCCCCTCTCTTGCCCTGGGCGAGGATGTCCGCCTTGACGGCGACGGCGTCGTCGGTTCGGCTCTCGTCTACCAGGACATTCCCGTCCACGTGGGTCTCTTCCGGGTTCGTGGTAACGCGAGCTTGACGGGCGAGCGCATCGCGTCCGCGTCGACGCTGCAATGCTGAGGACCGAGACACGTGAGCTCACGCTGACCGAAGTTCAGCGTGAGGTCATCGAGGCACCGCCGGGGCGGCAGGTGTTCCTGGCACGGGCGGGCGCCGGCAAGACCCTGGTGCTTGGCGAGCGAGCGGTCAGACTCGTCGAGCGCGGTATCGCGCGAGCCGATCAACTGCTCCTGCTGGCGCCGTCCCGCCGGGTCGCCCTCGCCCTCGGCAATCATGTCCGCAGCCGTCTTGGGAACACGGTGGCACCCGTCGCAGCTTCCTTCCACGGCCTCGCCCTGGCGATCCAGCGCCGGCACTACCGGGAGCTCGGCTACCGCAGGCTCCCCCAGGTGCTGACCACGGCGCGCCACTTTCACACCCTCCGTCTTGCCCTGGCCGCCGAGAGCCCGGACCAGTGGCCTCACCTGGGGCGAGCAATCGGTAGCGATGCCCTCTGGAAGCTCGCACGCGACCTGGCGATCGGCGCTGCCGAAAACGGCCTCGACCCGACCGATCTGCGGCGGCGCGTCCTGGTCTGGGGGCAGCCCGAGCTGGAGGACCTCATCGAGTTCGTGATCCGCTTCCAGGCGCGCCTGCGGGGCGAGGGAGCTGTCGACTTCGGGCAGCTACTGGCGGACGTCGTCCGTCTTCTTGCCGCCCGACCGGAGATCGCCAAGTACGAGCGCCGGACGTACCGCCACATCCTGGTTGACGAGCTCGAAGATGCCAATGCCGCCCAAGTCGATCTGCTCTGCCACCTTCTGGATGAGGAATCCGACCTGGTGGTCGCGGGCGATCCCGAGCAGGCAATCAACAGCTTCCGGAGCGGCAGCCCGACCTATCTCCTGGGTTGCGCCGGGCAGCTCGGAGCACGGCTTGTCACCTCCGCCGAGAATCACCGATCGGCGGAACGCCCTGCCGAGCTTGTCCGGTCCGTGCGGCCGAACAGCATCACGATGAGCCTGGAAGGAGACGCGGTTACTCGGCCCGATGGGATCCCGACGCAGGCCGGCGACCCCGGTGGTGACACAGGATTCGCCGTGCTCCGGCCCTCCACCTATCCCTCGGATGAGGCCCGATGGATCGCCGACCAGGTCGCGAGCCTCATCCGAGCCGGCACGCGCCCCGCTCGGATCGCGATCCTCGTGCGCGCTCTTGCGGCACCGGTCGCCAGGCTCATCGCTGCCGAGCTTGCGCGCCGGGACATCCCGCATCGGGTCCAGTCGGGCAAGCGCGTTCTCGCCGATCCACTCCTCCAGGCGACTGCCGACCTCCTGCGGTACCTCCTGGCTTCACGGCAGGAGACCGCGGGCCATGCCGACCGGTCGATGGCAACGACTGACGGCGCCGATGGGAGCATCGGGCTCCTGGAGTCGGTTCGTCGCGCCACCGCGGACCTGGCCTTCCTCAGGGTCCTCGACTCTCCCCTCAGTGGTCTGCCGCCCTTCGGCTTGACTGCCGTGCGACGGGCAGCCGCCCTCGCAGAGCGAGACGTCGCCCATCTGGAGGCCGATGGCCTCGACGATCTTGTGCTCGACGAGGATGTCCGATCGGCACTGACCGCGCTACTGGACCGGCTTGCCGACTTGCGGTCGAAACTCGCCTGGGGCGCGCCAAGCCTGCTCTGGGAGATCTGGCGGTTGTTCCCGGCGTTCCGCGACGATGCGCTGGCGGGCGGCCAGGCCTCGGCAGCCTACGCGGCCCTGCTCAACGAAGTCGCCGGAATCGGCCGACGGCGGTTCATCGGGCTGGCGGATGCAGTCGACTTGCTGGATACCGGCTACTTCGACCACGTTGCCTCATCATCGCCGGAGAGTCACGGCGTGCTGATGACGACGGTTCATCAGGCCAAGGGGCAGGAGTGGGAAGTCGTCTTCCTCCCGGGCCTGACCGAAGGCGCCTTCCCGCTGTGCCATTCGCCTCTCGACCTCGATCCCCTCCTGGCGCGCGATCTCCCCGAGGCTCCGGATGGGCCGCTGTCCGCTGCGGCCGCGGAGTTGATCGCGCGCCGCCATGCCCGCCACGCTGCGGAGGAGCGTCGGGTCTTCCACGTCGCCGTCTCACGCGCCTGTCGCGGGCTCTACCTGTCGTGTAGCCGCCGCGGTGCCGACGGGGCTTCGGCCGAGCTTCCATCCCGGTTCCTGGATGCGGTTACCGGATGCCCCGCCGTCGACGTCATCATCGGAGATGCTGTGGAGCCCCTTCCGCTCGAAGTCGACGCCGCAGTTCTCCACTACCGGCGACTCCTGCGATCGGCTGAGCCGCTGCTCCAGGCGCAGGGACTGTATGCGCTCCACGAGATGCGCAGGAGGTGGCCGGAGGCGGTGCGACCCGCCGAGTGGTGGGGGAATATCGGTGAGACGGTTGGGGCGGCTCCGCCCTTCCCCGACGGCAGCCTCCACCTCTCGGCTACCCGCCTCGGCGCCTATCGAGATTGCCCGCTCGCCTATCAGTTCGGCTACCACTGGCGACTGACCGAGCCCGAGGGGCCGGCCCTGACCGTCGGCAACCTGATCCATCAGGTGCTTGAAGAGTATCACCGTCCGGACTCTCCGCTCCCCAGGACCCGTCAGGCACTCGGAGAGACCCTGAATCGCCGATTTGACGAGACCGCGTTCCTGTATCGGCCTCTCGCGCGCCAGGCGCGGAAGGCGCTGGACGAGATGCTGGACGTCTACTTCGCGCGCTACGGTCAGTCGGGTCCGACCGTCGCGGTCGAGCGTCCCTTCCAGTTCGCCTTCGGGTCGCACATGATCAGCGGTCTCATCGACCGCGTCGACCGGTTGCCAGAGGGCGGGCTGGAGCTCATCGACTACAAGACCGGATCGGCGATGTCGAAAGACGAGGCGAAGCTCGATCTGCAGCTCGCGCTGTACGACCTCGCCTTCTTTGAGGACGAGGAGCTCCGGGGCCTGGGGCAGCCTACCCGGGTAAGCTACCTGTACCTCAAGAGCATCGGACCGAGGGCGGATGGCAAACGGGGCCACGCGCCGGCCGGCGACAGCAGGGACTGGCTCAAAACGCGGGTCAGATACTATGCCGATGCCATCCTGGCCGAGCGATTCCCCGCGCACCGATCTATCCCTCGGGAGCTTCCCGACCTGGATCCGATGGAGCTTGACCGCGCCCTGCGCAATGATCCCTGCCGTTTCTGCGGGTTCACCTGGGTGTGTCCTGAAGCGGAGCGGGAGGCCGGCAATGAGTAGGCGAGCCAACGGGGGGAGCCGACGATGAGCGAATTCATCCCGACGCCCGAGCAGGAGATCGCGCTCACCTATCCGAGCCCGCTGCTCGTGCTCGCCGGTGCCGGCACCGGCAAGACGACGGTGCTCACCCACCGGATCGCCCAGGCCATCGCGTCGGGCGTCGCCCAGCCGGGCGAGGTGCTTGCTCTGACCTTCACCGACAGGGCGGCGACCGAGATGGCAGAGCGGTTGGGCGACGTCCTTGGGAGACAGGGGCGGGCCGAAGCGGCACGGGAGACGACGATCGGTACATTTCATTCGTTCGGCGGGCTCGTGATCCGCGAGAACCTTCTCCGGCTCGGCTTCGACCGCCCCCCGGCGGTGCTAACCACCCCGTCGGCCTGGCAGATCCTCTCCACCATCTTCGGCGAGCTCTCCTTCGATGCGGTCGAGCTTACCGGTCCGGTGGGGTCGATTTTCGGCCACCTCCTTCACCTGTTCTCTCAGTGCAAGGACCATCTGGTTGGCCCCGACGACCTCGAACGCTACGCCGAGTCCCATGACGTCTCGACGCTGTCTGCTCCCGCAGCCGAGTACGCTGGCAAGCGGCTTGCCCAGGTGCGGGAGGTCGCCGCCGCCTACCGCCGGTACGAAGAGGCTAAACACGAGCGCAGTGTCGTCGACTTCGGCGACCACCTCTCCCTGCCGGTGCAGCTCTTGCGTGAGCATCCCGAAGTCCGGGACATCTACCGCCAGCGGTATCGATTCGTCTTCGTCGACGAGTATCAGGACACGAACCATGCGCAGCGGGTCCTTCTGTTGGAGCTCCTCGATCCGAAAAGGCCGGAGATTATGGTCATCGGCGACGATGACCAGGCGATCTATCGCTGGCGAGGCGCCGTCGTCCAGAACATTCTTCATTTCCACGAGGAGAGCATCTTCGCTGAAGACCAGGTGAAGCGGACTCCGCTCACGAAGAACAGGCGATCCTTCCCGCCGATCCTGGATCTCGCAAATCGTGCTATCTCGGCGGTACAGGACCGCCACCAGAAGGCGCTCACCTACCACGAGAAGCACCTCGAAGGTAAGGCGACCATGGGCCATCACGTCGCTGCCTCCGATCGGTCCGAGGCGTGGTGGATCGCTCGGAAGATCGTGGAGCTCGTGGCCGAGGCCCGTGAGCTCCCTGGCAGGAAACGGGGGTACGGTGCCTTTGCAGTCCTCTGCCGGAAGCGGAGCCTCTTCGAGCCAGTCGGCCGAGCTCTCGAATCGGCCGGCATCCCCTACGAGCTCATCGGCGGGACAGGCTTCTACGGTCGGTGGGAGATTCGCGACATTGTTTCCTACCTGCGCGTGCTCGCCGATCCTGCCGACGACCTCGCCATCGCTCGGATCGTGCGCTCTCGTCGGTGGAAGCTCTCCAGCCGCGACGTCTTCCATCTCAGTCGGTGGGTCTATCGCCGGAATGGCGACCGGGGGAGGCATGGCAGTGGGAAGGCGAAGGAAGCCCGGCTGCATCTCCTGGACGCCATCCTCCACGTCGAGGGAGTCTCGGGGCTTCCTCCCGATGCAAGGGTCAGGCTCGTCTCACTTCGCTCCGAAGTGCAGCGCTACGAGCGGCTTCGGCAACGGGTATCCGTCGGCGAGCTCGTTGAGCGAATCATCGAAGGCACCGGTTACCGTCGGGAGCTCCACGTCCAGGGGGGCTTCGACGCGCGGGTGGCGCTGCTCAACCTGACGAAGCTTGCTGAGATGGCGCAGGAGTTCGGCGAGAGCGCCGGTGGTGGAAGTCTTGCGGGTTTCATCGAGTACGTCCGGTACGCTCTGGAATCAGGCGAGGAGGAAGGCGAAGTCCGCCCCGTCGACGAGGAGACCGACACGGTCAAGGTCATGACAGTCCACCAGGCCAAAGGATTGGAGTTCCCCATCGTCTTCGTCCCCGGCCTGGCGGAGCGGGTTTTCCCGACGGCGGGTCGCGACGAGACCGACAAGTGGTACGAGATCCCCCGAGACCTGCGCGGCGACGTCACGTATTTGCCCGGTTTTGATCTGACGGCGGTCCGGACCGAAAAGGACTTGAAGGCGGCCATCGAGCAGCGGAAGCAGGCCGAGCAGGAGCTTCGACTGGACGAGGAGCGGAGACTGCTCTACGTCGCGATCACCCGAGCCGAACGGCAGCTCTACTTCACTCGCGCCCACTGGTACGGCACGACGAAGCGGCTGCGCCAGGCCTCGGAGTTCTGGGAAGTCGTCGCCGGCAGTGGACTTTCGCAGGACCTGGGCGAAGAGGAATGTCCCGACGACAACCCAAACGTGGTCGGGGCCACGAGCGAGACCATGGCCGCTGAGGAGCGGCCATCGGAGTTGAGCGCCGAGGCGATCCTTCTGTCCAGACACCCCCCTTCGACCTGGATCGAGGAGGTGACCCAGCGGGAGGGCGGCGGCCGTTGGACGGTGCTCCGCTCCGAGGTCGACGCTCACCTCGCGGGCCTGGCCCAACGTCAGGACGTCGAGGCTTCGGTCAGGAAGGTCGCCGTCTCTTGTTCGGGACTCATGCTGTACCTCGTTTGCCCCCGGCAGTACCGATATGTCTACGTCGACCGGCTCCCGACGCGGCCGTCGCCCTGGGCCACCCTGGGGCAAGAGGTCCACCGACGGATCGAAGAGCTCAGCCGGCCCACGGTCGGCCCCGCTCCCACGAGTATGGGCGATGGCTCGCCGGACGAGCCAGAGGCGCGGCCCACTGAGGAGCAGGTCGAGGCAATCGTCGAGACGATCGTCCATGGCGGACACGCAGCCATGTCCGGACACGGAGGCATGGAGGAGCTGTTGGCCACGTACCGTGCCAGCGTCTACGGGACGAGGTCGCCCGCCTATGTCGAATGGCCGTTCCAGGTGCTGCTTCCAACCGGGAGCCTGCACGGCCGAATCGATCGCATCGATCGCTTGCCCGGCGATCGGCCAGGACCCGATCGGTGGGAGGTCGTCGACTTCAAGAGCGGGGCGGCGTCGCCCGAGGCGGCCAGGGCCTATCGGCTCCAGCTTGCGCTCTATGTGTTGGGCGTGCGAGAGACCTGGCACATACCGGCTGAGAGGATCACAGGGCATCTCTTCTTCCTCCGAGACGGCCGCGATCTAGCGCTCCACTTCGACGACGCGGAGATGGATCACCTCCTCGGCGAATCGGAGGCGGCGCTCCTCGCCATCGGTCAGGGTCAATACCCGGCGAAAACGGACTCACCGCTTTGCACGGGGTGCGACTACGGCCACCTGTGCGCCCATCTTCGCGCAGAATCCTGACGGGGGTGACCGACGCCATGTCGCCAAGGCTGCTTCACGTTGCCGACATCCATCTCGACAAGCCATTCGGATGGCTTGGAAGCAAAGGCGGAGAGCAGAGAACCCAGCTCAAGCAGACATTTCGGGCGCTCGTCGACCTCGCCCTGGCCGAACGAGTCGACGCCGTGCTGGTGGCAGGCGACCTCTTCGACAGCAACTGGCCGTCCCAGGATACCATTGACCTGGTGCGAGCGCAGCTCCGGCGCCTGACCGTCCCGGTGTTCATCCTGCCAGGCACCCACGATTGCCTCGACGAGGGCTCGATCTATCGGAAGGTAGACATTGCCGGATCGGACGGGTCGCACATCCACGTCTTTGACGGGCGTCAGCGTGCGTTCGACCTGGACGCACTCGACCTGACGGTCCATGGCCGGGCCAACCTGACAAAGACGTCCGTGACGAGCCCACTCGAGGGGATCACCAGAAACCCGGCCACCCGCTTCAACGTCGCGATGGCGCACGGCTCGCTGGTGATGCCGGGAACCGAGAACGACTTCCCCATCTCGCCGTCGGACCTCTCCGCCGCGGCCATGGACTACGTCGCGCTGGGGCACTGGCATCGCTATCAGGAGTGCCCGACGCCGACGGGGAAGGCGTGCTACTGCGGCCCGCCGGAGCTTCTTGCCGATGGTGAGCATGGATTCGCTCTGCTGGTCGATCTCGCCCACGCAGGAGTCACGCTCGAGCAACGAGCCATCGGCAGGCGCAAGTACAGGAAGGAGAGCGTTGCCCTGGATGGCCTCCAAACCGTTGAGGAGGTCAGAGAGCGCATCCGTGGTCTGAGCGATCCTGATCTGGTGCTCTCCGTCGTCTTGACCGGACTCCGGTCGTTGGGCCTTGTGCTCGACCCCACGGATCTCTCGCGAGATCTCTCCGGTGCGTTCTTCGCCCTGAAGGTGGAGGACCGGTCGCATCCGACGCTGTCGCCCGAGGAGCTGGCAGCTTTCCCCGAAAAGCTCGTCATCGGCCAGTTCATCCGAAGGATGGCGACGCTGATCGAGCAATCCAACGATCCCCGTGACCGACGAGTCCGCGAGGCCGCGTTGCAGATAGGCGTAGCCTTGCTCCAGGGAAGGAAGGTGCTCTGATGATCCTGCAGCGACTGTCCGTCAGGGACTTCCGGCGCTTCGACCACTTCGAGGCGACGTTCGGGCCGGGTGTGAACGTCATCCTGGGCAACAACGAAGAGGGCAAGTCGACGCTCAGGGAAGCCATCACCGTGGCGCTCTTCGAGAGCCCTGAAACGGACAACCGGAAGATCCTCGGACTGCGGCGCTGGGGAGCGACCCAGCGGTTCGCGGTCGTGTTGGAGTTCGAGGAGGAGGGCAAGTCCTACCGATTGACGAAGGACTTCCAGGCCAGATCGGCGCGCCTTGAGACCCTTGAATCCGGCGAAACGATTGAGGATGTCAGGGCTATCCGTACCCGGATAGGGGAGATGCTCGGTCTGGGCTCGCGAGCCACATTCGAGAGCACCGTCCGCATCTCCCAGCAGGACATCACACGGATCCAGAAGGGACAGGAGATCGCCGACAGCCTGGCGAGGCTCATGACCGGGGGCGAGCAGGACGTCCACATTTCAAAGGTACTGAGCGATCTCGACACCGCGCTGAAGGGGTTGTCCACCAAAGGAGCGGTGAACACCGGGCCACTCGTTGCGCTTCCCAAGCAGATCGAATCCAAGCGAAAAACGTGTGACGACAAGCTGGTGTCCCTCCAGCAGGTTGAGAAAGCGAAGGTGGACTTACTCCTGGCCGAGCAAGAGCTGAAGGCTGTTCAGAAGACCCTCCAGGAGAAGGAAGCCCTCGAAGCGAAGGTTGGGGAGCGACTTGAGCTGGAAGACGAACACAAGAAGGCAAGGGAGGAAGCAGAGAGACTGGAGGCGCTCGTCGAGCAGATCCGGAGCCTGGAACGCTCCATTGAGAGCGACCAAACGGAGCTCGGCAGGGAGAGGGCTGTTCTGGCGGTGTCAACGACGGACGTGGCCGTGCTCGAAGCGGAGGCGGCTTCCGGTGAGACCGAGGGCGAATCTCGGGGAACCTCTACGTCTGGGAAGGTGTCGCCGGCACCGCGGTGGGGCTTGATCGTTGCCGGAGTCTTGCTGGTCGGGCTCGGGCTCATCGGCGGACTCTCGTTCCCGCCCCTCTTCATCCTGATGATCGCCGGACTCGGCATCATCGCCTGGGGATTATGGCAGCCGAGACATGACGCCAATGATGCATCGATGCTCGCAGCCTCGTTGATGGCAGAGGAGCGAAAGGCGAAGGCAGAAAAAGCTGCCGTGCGCTTGCAAGGGCTGCTCTCGACAGCAGGCTGCGCTTCGGCCGCCGAGTTTCGCACGAGGCGAGCCCATGCCGAGCAGCTCCATCGACGCATTGGTGAGGCCAGTGCGGGGCTGGGTGGCATCCTCGGGGGGCGAACAACCGCAGAGATCGACAATGACCGCAGAGCAGCCAGCAGGAAGGTTCGTAACCTCGCGGAGCGACTTGACGAGCCCGCGATGCGCCTGGCGAACATGGACCTTACAGCCTATCAGCGACTCCAGCAGGAGATCCGGGATCTGCGAGAGGATACCATCAAGTCCCTGAAAGGCAGGATAGAAGACCGTCGGGTGACGGTGCGAGCGAGCCAGGCCAACGTGGACGACGTCAACACACTGGAGGAAGAGATTCAGGACCTGACCGACCGATTGGCGGCGGTCCAGGAGCGCGAGGCGGTGCTGAAAACAGCGCGGGATGTCCTCGCCGAGGCACGGACCGCGGCAATGGTGCCCGCAAGCGACATCCTGGCCGAGAAGCTGGGCGCCCTCGTCGAGGACATCACCCGCGGACGCTACAGCAGGGTCCAGGTGGACGCGGCGGGACTCGGTATCCAGGTCGTTTCGCCGGAACGAGGCGAGCCCATCCGCGTCGCGCTGGACGGAGAGCTGAGCACCGGAACCGTCGAGCAGGTGTACCTGGCCGCACGGATCGCCATCGCCGGTCTGTTGGCGCAGAATCGGCGTCCGCCGCTCATCCTCGACGATCCATTCGTGACGTTCGATCCGCCAAGAACCAGGGCCGTCATGGAGCTCTGCCGGCGGCTATCAACCGAGAACCAGATACTGCTGTTCACCTGCGACGACGTCTACCGTGCGATAGCCGACCAGATTATCGAGCTGCCGAGCCTGCCGCCGGCAGTCGGCCAGCCCGAGGTCGCCGTGATCCAGTAGGGCGGTGCTTGTTGGGGAGTTTGAATCGATGCAAGTAGGAAGGTACAATGCCGGTATCTGGCCATGCGCTCGCCGCTCAGGCTGCGGCTTCTGATCGGCTTGAAACCGGTTTCGGTGGCGGCAAGACGCATGGCCTGATCGCGGCGGTCCACCTCGCCCATGAGGGCACCAACCTGGCCGACGCGCTCCGGGCCTACGGTCAGCACGGCGTCCTGACGAGCCCGGTGCCCTCTCGCTAGCCTGCCATCGCCTTCTTCTACGCGACCATCGGACACCCGACGACAGTTCGCTGAGGCGTTCAGGTCGACGCTCGAATCCGAGCTCGGGGGTGCCTACCGGGTCCCCGAGCGCAGACAAGCCGCCGATCGCTTTCCGATCCAGACCGAGACGCAGACCATCCTCGCCGCGCTCAATGAGGCTCTGGGCGGAGTGGGCGCCAATGACCTGGTGCGTCTACTTTCGCGTTTACCACACCGAGGCTTGAGATGATCAGATGCGTGAAGATGGTGAATTGGCGGGCCTATCAGGATCACACGGTCCGCTTCGACCCGGGGCTCACCTTGGTGATCGAGGCGAACGGGATTGGCAAGACATCGATCTTGGAGGCCATATCGTACGGGTTGACAGGCGAGCCGGCCACACTCACGGACCGACGGAAACTTCTGCGAAGCCGGGACGCGCTGGCGACGGTGACCGTCGAGTTCACCGTCGACGCCCGTGCGTTTGTGGTCAAGCGCTCCCGGTCGCCGGATCGTGCCGGAGACGCTGTCCTGATGCCCGCTGGGGCGAACAAGCCATTGGCCGCGACGCAGCGCACGGTCACCGAGGCGGTCGAGCGCCTGATGGAGGTGTCGGTCGACTTCCTCAGGGGCATCGTGTACATGGCCGAGGGCGACGTTTGTCGATTCTTGAACGATCCGCCACGGCAGGCTCTCGGGTTGCACCTCCAGCGGGTGCTCGGCCTGAACCAGTTGAACGAGCTCGTGTCGGCAATGCGAGAGGCCGAGAAGCAGGTGAAGGGGCTCGCCCAGGAAATCGCCGGGCAACTGGAGCATCTGCGACAGATCGGCGTCGAGGACCGGGAGAGCCTGTACAGCCGGATGCGGAAGCTAGAGGAAGACCGGGAGACTACCATCGCAGCCCTCCGCTCCGTCCAGGAGGAGATCACCGTCCAGCGGCGGGCTGACCAGGACCGAGGAGAGCTGATCGGTATTCTCAAGGCGGCGCGCTCCGTTCTCCGAGAAGATCCCGCCCTGTTCGCCAGCATCCAGGACCACCCGATCTTCGACGTCTTCGCCGGCTTGGAGAAAATGGTGGCTGACCTTGAGGCGAGGATCAACGACATGAAACAATCGCTCGCCCGGCTCGACGGGGAGCGAGTCGGGCACCAGCGAGTGCTGGAGGTCCTGGCGCCTCTGATCGCGCAATCTGGGTTGCTGCCTTGTCCGGTCTGTGGCAAGCCCTTGGGGGTATCTTCTCAATAAGCGGTGGAGGACTTGCTTGACCACCGACCTGCTGGTATACTGGCTTGCGAGAGAGGGGCGTGATTGCCCGCTCAGGCGGAGGCCATGCTCGAAGATCTCGACCTCAACCGGATCCAGGACGACGGCGCTCGTCAGGCCATTGTCCGACTGCTCAACCTGATCGAGCAATTGGCTGCGGAGAATCGCACCTTGCGAGAGGAGATCCAGCGCCTGCGGGATGAGAATAACCGACTCAAAGGGGAGCAGGGCAAGTCCGCGATCAAGTCGAACACGCCCAAGCCACCCCCGCCGCCCAAGCACTCGTCGGAGGACGAACGGCGCACGCCGATGCTCGATAGGTTCTACCAGTTCGTCAGAGAGGAGAGGCTTTTCTGCACGACGCTGGCCCATCTGCTCATGCAGCAGGGAGATAACGCGTCGAAGTTCCTGGCACTGGTGAAGCAGCGGGTGCCAGACCACGAGATGCCGGAGGCTGCACAGGCAGGGACGGTGCAGGTCTACACCGAGTTCACTTTCTTGCGCGACTACTGGTACGGTCTGGGAAGAGACAACGCGACGAAGCGAAGGCTGATACTGGAGTGGCTGGCGAAAGTGCCGGCGCTCGCGCACTACCAAGGCAAGACGTGGCCAGATAGTACCTCCGAGTTCAACGAGCTCTTCATGGGCCCACGCGGAGCGCGTCCACGGCCGGTGTGCAGAAGCTAATCAGCGAGAACCGGTATCTTGGCGTGGCGGGTAACACACGATAGGATCGGCCGTGGTGGTCCGGTGGCGACATCGGCCAGATGGCCGTTTTCTGCAGGATTGATTGACCTTCCCCACTACCCCTTCTTCGTTTATGCGCAGGCGACGCAGGTCACGGCTGGCCGCGTACCACCTCACCTCTTGCCCGCACGCGTCGACCCCATTTTCTGTCCAGTTATCGTGTCGGATGCGACCCGCTGCTTGCGATCCAGAACCAGGCGAGAGTACAAGGTCTGAATCGCCTGGCTAGTCCTGCTCAGGGAGAGCGTCTATGCCGCGACGTCGATCACGATGGCCTGGGCGTGATCGCGCTCCTCCGGGACCGGCTCACCGTCCTGCTCCAAGCTCTCGATGTACGCCTGGATCGCCTCCCGGGCGTTGGCGATGGCTTCCTCGAGGGTATCCCCTTGCGTGTGACAGCCTGGTAGGACGGGCACGCTGACGGAGTAGCCGCCCTCCTCGGGTTCTGGCTGCAAGATGATCGTGTACTTGTACTGCCGTTGCATCGGACCTCCTAGAGCAGTGCGCGCAGCTCGTCGACGCTCAGGCCGGCGTCGTCGAGAATACCCTTCAGTGTTCCCAGCTTGATCGTCTTCCGGGCGTGCACAGGGACGCTGACTCGCCCGGGCTTGCGTGGGTGCTTGAGAATGAGATGGCTTCCCACCTGGTGGTGTCTGTACCAACCATCCCGTTCAAGCGCCCGGACCAGTTCGGCCGCCGTGATGCGCGGTAACGGTGGCGTGGCTCAGTCCTGTGCGGGCGTCGGCGAGTCTACGCCGCGGTGGCTTTTCCCTACTCGGCGGCATCTAAGCCGCCTGTCCTTTTCCCTCGGCGCTCTCACGCCGCGCCCTGCGCCATGCGCGAACGTTGCAGGTGTTCGAACAGTACCGCCGCCGGAGCGTCGCCTCAAACCTGCCGCGGCATGCCCTGTGCCCGCAGGAAGTGGGCGAACTGGTCGACGGCCTCCAGGTACGTCTTGATGGTTGAGGGCGTCTTGTTCTCGGCAAGCAGGCTCCGGCGGAAGGACTCGGCCAGCGCGCCGTACTCGTCGGCGGCCGGCTTCCGACCGGAAGCAGTAAGGCGGGCAGTTGTCATCGATGCACCCAAACCAGAGCGGCGTTTTTGTCCACTTATCGTGTCGCTCTGCGCTGTAGCGACGTTTGAAGGGCGTGCCGGTTGCGGATTTGTGGCGGATTCATTGGGCTTGGCGTCCCTGGAGGGATTCGAACCCCCGACCCGCTGCTTAGAAGGCAGCCGCTCTCTCCTCTGAGCTACAGGGACAGATCCTCTCCCAACTCGACCGGGATCCGCCCGTTCTCTCGTTCAGTCCCGGCGGCGTCGGCCGTTCAGTTTGCCCGACAGATGGAATTATAGCATAACCGCTCGGCACTGATCAGCGTGGTCGGCACAGGCGCGGCAAAAGCGGGGAGACGAGTGTGGCTGAGCGGCCCGATCTGTGGTATACTACGCGAAGTGGTACTGCATCGGCGGCCCGCCAGTTCCGGTAGGTTTGGCACAGGATTTCCCCCGCTCTCCTGTTCTCTCCTCTCGAAAGTCGCGCTGACCGAGTTGTCCCAACTTTTCTCTCGAAGGAGTCAGCGCGATCATGACTGACAAAACCTTGACCTGCCGCGACTGCGGCGCGAGCTTCGTGTTCACCGCCAGCGAGCAGGCATTTTTCGCCGAGAAGGGCTTTACCAACCAGCCGGGCCGCTGCCCGAGCTGTCGGGCGGCCCACAAGGCCAATCGCAGCGATGGCTACGGTGGTGGGAGCTATTCGTCTGGCGGGTACGAACGCCGCGAACGGGAGATGTTCCCCGCCGTCTGCGCAACCTGCGGCAGAGACACCCAGGTGCCGTTCCAGCCGCGCACCGATCGGCCTGTCTACTGCTCGAGCTGCTTCGAGCAACAGCGCGGCGGCGCGAGCTCGGGATCCAGCCGCGGTGGGCGCAACCGCTGGTAAGCTAGCCGGCACGCGCACCGAGGTCACGTTGTTTCGGGGACCGAAGTCTGAGCGGGGATTTCGGTCCCCATTCTCTGTCGCGCGGGTGCAGCTTGTCCGCGACTGGCGGCCAGGCTATAATCCTCCGCGATCGCCCGACAAAGGAATGCCCCATGAAGGTACTCTTTACACAGGAAGTCCCCGGCACCGCTCAGGCGGGCCAGATCAAAGAGGTATCCAACGGCTACGCCCGCAACTACCTCATCCCGAAGAAGCTGGCTGTGCCGGCCAGCGAGGCCGCACTCAGGCAGCTCGACGCCGAGCGGAAGGCCGAGGCCCGCCGCCAGGCGAAGCAGGCCGATGCGGATCAGACGCTCGCGAGCCGGCTCGGCCAGACGACCGTGACCTTCCGCGTGCGCGTCGGCCAGGAGCACCGCCTCTACGGCTCCATCACCAACACCGACATCGCCGAGGCGCTCGAGAAGCAGCTCGGCCAGCCCATCGACCGGCGGAAGGTCGTCCTCGAAGAGCCCATCCGCCACCTCGGCAGCTACCAGGTGCCGGTCCACCTGAGTCGCGGCCTCGAGCCCCACGTGACCGTCGTCGTCGAGCCCGAATAGCCGCCCGCGCGGAGAATTCGCGGCGAGCTCCGGGTCGCCTTTTGGGTGACCGCCGTCGTCGAGCCCGAACAGCCGCCGAGGGGCGTTTCGGCCGGGGAACCGGGGCCGCAACCGCCCGGTGGCTGCTCCGTTGTATGGGAGAGCGTCGATCGCCATTGCAGTGGGGGCTTGTCCCCCGCTGACGCGCACTGGGTGGCCGTGCCGCCGTAGCGCGGGGGCTTGTCCCCCGCCGGCGGGCCGGGGGAGCCCCGGCGGGGGCCAAGCCCCCGCGCGACGGGGGATCCGGTCCGACGTACGCCGG
>JACQGW010000349.1 GCA_016199325.1 Chloroflexota bacterium | reverse complement strand
GGAGATGCTTCGCTGCGGCTCAGCATGACAGGAGTCCCCTGAAAAAAGCCAGATCGCGCGTATCCGACTGGCGGAAACACTCGTGAAATCGGTGCTTGATTCGCGCCAAAGAGCCCTTTTTTCAGGGAACTCATGACAGGCGGGGAGTCGCCAGATCAGCAAGTTCTCGCCGGATGCGCCATCCAGACCGGTTTCCGAAGCGACTGACCAAGCAAGTCGACGCTCTCCCTGGCGTCCTCCTTGGCGCCCTTGGCGTCTTGGCGGTTCGGCCTCCTGGCGGTTCGGCCTCTCGCGACCCTGCTCTACAGCCGCACCCACTTCCGCCCCTCTCGTGCGATGAACCCGGCCGAGGCCGCGGGGCCCCAGCTCCCGGCCAGGTAAGTCGGCAGCGGTGCCTCTTTCATCGTCTGCCAGCCCTCCCGAATCGGGTCGATCAGCGCCCAGGCGGCTTCGACCTCATCGCGGCGCGTGAAGAGCGTCGAATCGCCGAGAATGGCGTCGAGCAGCAGCCGCTCGTAGGCGTCGTGCTCGGCGGCGCCGAACGAGGCGCCATACAGAAAGTCCATGTGGACGGCCCGCAGCCGCATCGCCGGGCCCGGCACTTTGGCACCGAATCGCAGGCTGATCCCCGGGTCGGGCTGAATGCGCAGCGCCAGGACGTTGGGCTCCAGCGCGCTCGCGCCGTTTCGGCCGAAGAGCATCGTCGGCGGCAGCCGGAAGACGATGGCGATCTGCGTTTCTCGCCTGGCCAGCCGCTTGCCGTGCCGCAGATAGAACGGCACGCCTGCCCAGCGCCAGTTGTCGATCTCCAGCTGCAGGGCGACGTACGTCTCCGTCCGCGACGCCAGCGATACCCCCGGCTCCTCCAGGTAGCCGCGGACGATGCCGCTGCCCGTCGGGCCCGCAACGTACTGCGCCCGCACCGTCGACTCGGCCACCTGCTCCGGACGGATCGGGCGGATCGACTGAAGCACCTTGACCTTCTCGTTGCGGACCGCCGTCGCGGCGAAAAGGGCCGGGGGCTCCATCGCCACCAGCGAGAGGAGCTGGAACATGTGGCTCTGGACCATATCGCGGAGGGCGCCGGCTTCTTCGTAGTAGCGGCCGCGCCCCTCGACGCCGATGGACTCCGCCACGGCGATCTGAACGTGGTCGATGAACTGGCGGTTCCACAGCGGCTCGAAGATGCCGTTGCCGAAGCGGAGCGCCAGGATGTTCTGGACGGTCTCCTTGCCCAGGTAATGGTCGATGCGGAAGACCTGGCTCTCCCGGAAGACGGCGAGGAGCTGCTCGTTCAGCTCGTGGGCGCTCTGGAGATCGTGGCCGAACGGCTTCTCGACGATGATACGGGCCCAGCCCGTGGAGCGATTCAGTCCAGCCGCGCCCAGTTGGGCGATGATCGGGGCATAGGCGCTCGGCGGCGTTGCCAGATAGAAGAGCCGGTTGCCAAGCGTCCCCCGTTCGGCGTCGAGCCGGTCCAGCAGCCTGGCGAGCTCTCGATACCCCATGGGATCCTCGAAGTCCGCCGCCAGGTAGGTAATGCCCGCGGCGAAATCCTCCCAGAGCTCGGGGTGGAGCGGCCGTGCCTCGGCAAACTGCTCGACGCCCTCCCGGAGCTGGGCGCGGAACGCCGCGTCGCTCAACGGGCGCCGGGCAAACCCGACGATCGTGACGTTCGACGGGAGCAGTCCTTCCCGAACCAGGTCGTAGAGCGCCGGCACCAGCTTCCGGCGCGTCAGGTCGCCGGTGGCGCCGAAGATGACGACGACACACGGCTCGGCGAGCCGCTCGCGCTCGGCTTCTTCCTGGAATGGATTGATCTCGAACGGTTGGCGAACCTGCGGTCTGACCATGGCGCTTTCTAGTCCCCGCCTGCCGGCTCGGCCGGACGAATCGCGTGGCCGCCGAACTCCCGGCGGAGCGCGGCGAGCACGCGGGCGGAGAAGGCATTCTCATCACGAGAGGCGAAACGGGCAAACAGCGCCGCGGTGATGGCCCAGGCCGGCACGTCCTCGTCAATCGCCGTCTGGACGGTCCAGCGGCCCTCGCCGGTGTCTTCGACGAAGCCGCGGATGCCTTCGAGCTTCGGATCCCGCTGAAAGGCGTCGGCGGCCAGCTCCAGGAGCCAGGAGCGAATGACGCTGCCGTGGTTCCAGACCCGGGCCAGTTGCTCCAGGTCGTAGCCGAAGGGCGACCGCTCGAGGATTTCGAAGCCCTCGGCATACGACTGCATCATGCCGTACTCGATGCCGTTGTGGACCATCTTGCTGAAGTGGCCGGCGCCGTTAAGCCCAACGTGCGCCCACCCGTTCTCGGGTGCCAGGCTCGTGAAGATCGGCGCCAGGCGCTCGACGACCTCGGCCTGGCCGCCGACCATCAAGCAGTACCCGACGCGCAGACCCCAGATGCCGCCACTGGTGCCCGCGTCGACGTACTCGAAGCCGCGCCGGGTGACGGCCTCGGCACGGCGGAGGGTGTCGGTGTAGCGCGAGTTGCCGCCGTCGACGAGGATGTCCTGGGGCGACGCCAGCCCCATCAGCGTTTCGAGCATCTCGTCGACGAGCGGCCCTGCCGGCAGCATCACCCAGATGACGCGTGGTCGGTCCTCCAGCCGGCCGACGAGCTCCTCGAGCGTGCTCGTGCCGATGGCGCCGTGCTCGACCGCCGCCCGCACCGGCTCCGCGCTGCGGTTCCACACGACCACCCGGTGCCCATCCCGCAGCAGCCGCTGCACCATATTGGCGCCCATGCGCCCCAATCCGACGAATCCGATCTCCATGCGTTCCCCCGTCATACGTCATGCGTCACTCGTCATGCGTCATACGTCACTGGTCACGCGTCATGCGTAGCGGATGACCGCCAGGGCCGATGATTCATCACCCCCCACCGCCACCCGCCATGACGCATGACGTATGACGTGTGACGAGTGACGAGTGACGCATCACTCATCATCCATCACTCGCCGTAAGCCACCGACCGGGTCGCGACCCAGGTTGATGCGCAGGACCGGCCGGGCGCGACTGCGGAGCGCTTCGAGGTCGCCGAGCGCCTGGGCAGCGGCGAGCACGCCGAACGTGTACGGCTGGCCGGGGATCGGCACGTCCCGCTCCGTCTCGGCCGTGAGCTGGAGAAAGACGCCGGTCGGCGGTCCGCCTTTGTGATACTGGCCCGTCGAATGGAGGTAGCGGGGACCGAATCCGAGCGCCGTCGCGACCCGGCATCTGTCGCGGATCGCCACCCGGAGCACCTGGAGCGCCGCGTCGACCGCCGGCGTCTCAGCGAGGTAGGCGAGGATTGCGACGTAGTCGCCGCTCCCGGCCTGGTCCACAAACGCTCGCAGGGCCGCCCCGGGCGACACATCTCCCACCCGCGCTCGCCCCAGGCTCGTAGTAGGCGCTTCAG
>JACQGW010000348.1 GCA_016199325.1 Chloroflexota bacterium | reverse complement strand
GCTGCGGCTCAGCATGACCGCATTTCTACGAGTTCCTATCCGCCGTCCTGGATCATTCGGATGCAGGCACCCAGCTCGCCAGCCAGAGTAGCGACCTGGGGCTCCTGCATGACGTTCGCATGATCCCCCGGGACCCGGCAGAACTGCACGCCTTCGGCGGCGACGGCCCTCCATCCTTCGAGCGGGTTCTGGCGGTCGAAGGAGAAGCCCTCGTTCTCGACAGCCGCGAAGACGACGAGACGGCCGGGATAGGGATGCGGACGGTAGTTGGACAGGGCAAACTCGATGGCTTTGTCCAGGGTCTCGATCGTCCTGTCCACGGGCACGCCGCGGCCCATGGCTTGGTACAGCAACCTCAGGAACAGTCGCGACCAGTAGTGCTTGCCGAAGCGATTCCGGAGGTAGTTCAGCCTCTGGCGCAGAGTGAGCCGCGACATGACGGCGAGATGCCGGCGAGCTCTGTCCACCACAGGCGTTCGCCTGGCATGGCCGGGACAGGCAGTGTCGAACAGGGCAACCAGACCCACTGCGCACCCTTTGTTCCGAAGCTGGCGAGCTACCTCAAAGGCAAAGACCCCGCCCGCAGAGTAGCCGCCGAGGAAGTACGGGCCATCGGGCTGGAAGGCGAGGATATCCTCCACATAGTGGGAGGCCATCTCTTCGACCGAGAAGCTGAGCGGGTAGTTGCCGGACACGCTGCGGGGTCGCAGTCCATACACCGGCTGGTCCGAACCCAGGTGCCCGGCCAGCACCCAGTAGTGCTCGAGGGCTCCCCGAACACCGTGGACGCAGTAGAAGGGCGGCCGCGAGCCCCTGGCGAAGATGGGGACCAAACAGTCGCCGAGATTGGCGTGGCTGCCAAGAGCTATGGCGGCGGCCAGACGAACCGGGGTCGGCTGGTCGAAGAGGACGTCCATTGGAAGGCGCACTTTGAACTGTTTTTCGATCTCGAGCGCCATCCTGGTCGCCAGGAGGGAGTCGCCGCCGAGGTCGAAGAAGTTGTCGTCGGGACCGACCCGGTGCAGGCCCAGCAGCCTCTTCGAGATGTGCGCGACCTGACCCGCAATCTCCCCCTCGATCGCTGAGTCGGCATCTGCCTCTGGCTCGACATCCGCTTCTCTGCCGTCATCCGCCGGCGGGTCGGGCAGCCTCAGCTGGTCCACTTTGCCGGATGGGCCAATCGGCAGGGTATCGAGCGTGACGAAGTGGGCGGGGATCATGTAGTCCGGCAGGCGCTGCCCGAGCTGGTGGCGCAACGTGGACGCCGAAGGGGCGGCACCTCCCTCCGGGACCACGTAGGCGACGAGCCTGGGGTCGCCGAGGATGTCCTTTCTGGCGGCTACGACGGCCTCTCGGACGACCGGAAGGTCCATCAGGGCCATCTCGACCTCGGCGAGCTCGATCCGGTGGCCGCGGATCTTCACCTGCGAGTCCTTGCGGCCGAGATGGACGAGGCAGCGGTCGGGGAGCATGTAGCCGACGTCACCGGTCTTGTAGATGCGCCGGTCGCCACCTTCCGAGTCGTGCAGGAAGATGGCCTCCGTCAGGCCGGGTCTGCGCCAGTAGCCCCGGGTGCGGATCCGGACGGTGATCTCCCCGATCTGTCCGGGAGGAACCTCGTTTCCCTCTTCGTCGACGACGATGACCCGCATGCCATCGGCTTCGTACCCCACCGGGAGAACGGCGCCGTCGAAAGGCGTCTCCCGGCTGATGTAGTACTCGGCGATGGCTCCGCCTTCAGTGGATCCCAGACTGTTGCACAGCAGGACGCTCCCCGCGAACCGGCTCTTGAACAGGTCGACCTCCCGGCGGAGCACGGGTTCGCCGGATAGCCATATCAGACGGAGACTCGGGAAAACGGTGTTCTCGGCGAGGTTCTGCGCAAAATGGCGAAAGAGCGTCGGAACCGAGTGGTAGACGGTGACCTCCTCGCGCCCCAGCCAGTCTCCCAGGGCCCGGAGTCCGTTTGTTTGAACTGAGAAGGGAAGAACACAGGCACCGTTCATCAGCGCCACGGTGATCGTCCCGACGGCAGCACCCACACCGGCCGAGCTGAGCAGGGTCATTCGGTCGAGATGGGAGATGTGCATGGCATTGGTGCATTTCAGCACGTGGCGCAACAGATACCGGTGTGGAACCACCGAGCCCTTTGGCACCCCCGTCGAGCCGGAGGTGTACACGAGACAGGCGATCTCGTCGGGCCCCATCGTGACATTCGGATTCACGCATGGCAGCGACGGGTCTATCTCTTCAACCGCAAGAGACACCAGCCGAACGTTCTCAGCCAGTCCCGCCGCGAGCGGCCTGCTCCTGCGGTCTGCTATCATCAGGCGCGCCTCAGAGTCCGCCACCATATGCTGGATGCGAGAGGCGGGATTCGCCGGGTCCAGCGCGACGAAGATGCCACCGGCCTTCAGGATCCCGAGAATGGCCGCGATGTGCAGGAAGCCCTGCTCGACCATGACGGCCATCGGGGACTGAGGCGGCATGCCCTGATCGAGGATAGCGTGAGCGATGCGGTTGGCGTACTCGTCGAGCTCTCGGTACGTGTACCCCCGCTGTTCGTCTTTCAGCGCAAGCCTGTCGGGGTATTCCAGGGCGATCTGTTGGAATCGTGCAGGGACCGACTGTTCGACGTCCTCCTGCCGGAGCTCGCGAAAGGGGTTTGAGGGTCGAAGGCGTCCAGTTGCGCCAGACTGAGCGCCCGGTTGGTGGTACTGCTGATGGCTGATCATCGAGGTGTGTACCCCCGGCGAACTGCGGCATGGCTGGCCTTCGGTGGCAAGCTCTCTCCGCTTGAGCTGTCGTGAGTAGAATTGTACAATGGGCCGGCGCAAGGTGGCAACAGTCGTGAGCGGTATCGTGCAATAGAAAGGCAGACGGTGGCCATGCTGTCCGTCTCGAATGGAGGTGCGGGAAATGCTCCTATCGCAGCGACGCCACCAGATCGCGGCGACGGTCTGGTGCGCATGGTTCGTCAACCTCATCGACCGCAACAAGACCTCAGTGCTGCTGCCATTGATCGCGGCCTCGCTGGCGATGGACAACGCGACGACGGGCTGGGTGATGTTCGCCTTCTTCATCGGCTTTGCCGGTGCCCAGCCCTTCGCCGGCTTCGTCACCGATCGGCTGGGTCCCCGGAAGACCGTGACCATCTCTGTGGCCGCCTTCTCCATCTTCACCTGGACCATGGCCCTGGTGGGGGACGCGAACGAGCTGTTCATCCGAAACCTGCTCTTCGGCATCGGCATCGGGTTCGAAACGACGCCGGTCTATCGGCTGATCGCGACCTGGTTCCCCTCGCACCAGCGGGGGCGCGCGTCGGCCGTCGTCTTCACCGGCATCGCCGCCGGTTCGATCCTCACCCCTCTCATCGTCGTGCCGATCGCCCAGATCCTGGGCTCGTGGCGCTGGTCCTTCATCGCGGTCTCCTTCCTCGGCATTCCGATGCTGTGGATGGTGCACCGCCTGGTGGCGGACCGTCCAGAGCTGGACAAGCGCGTGAGTCGGGCTGAGCTGGAGTTCATTTTCGGCGCCGAGGAGCTGGCGAAGAAGAAGGGCCACGGTCTGGATCCAAGCCGGGCTCGGTCCGAGGCGGAGCTGGCGCCGGGGGAGCGCATGGTGCCTCTGCGAACCATCTTCCTCAACCGGAGCATCCTCCTGGGCTTTGGTGGCGCGTTCATCGTGCAAGGGGCATCGGTCGGCATCCAGACCTGGCTTCCCATCTACGGTGTGCAGCAGCTCAAGCTGCCTCTTCTGGCAGCCGGGGGCATCGCCTCCGCAGCGTGGGCCGGCGCGTTGGTCGGCTACCTGTTGAGCGGGTGGATTTCCGACGTGCTGTTCCGCGGGCTCCGCACGCCATTGTGGGTAATGGGTGCGTTTCTGGCGGCTGCGGCCAACTTCACGTTGCCCATGCTGCAGGAGGGGATGCCGATCCTCGCCGTCTACGCGGTGTTTGCGCTGGTGGCCGTCCTCGCCGTCATCGCCAACAATAACTCGACCCTTGGGGCCGCCTACATCTCCGAGCTCCTGACCCCCGGCGCCGTTGGGCGAGGCACCTCCGTCATCGTGATGGCCGCCCAACTGGGGAGTGCGGTTGCCCAGCCGGTGATCGCCGCGCTCATTGTCACGACCCAGCAAGGGGCGCAGTTCGCGGCCGTCTTCCAGTTCATGGGCGCAGCCCTGTTCGTGGCAGCCCTGTTGTACCTGTTCATGGTTGAGCCGAAGGTAAAGCGCAGCTACCTGATGTATCTGCTGTCGGGGAGGGAGGAAGGGAAATGGTCGCCACAACTGCGGTTGTCCTAGCCCTGGCGGGGGCGGGCCTGGCCGGCGAGCCCAGGAGCGCCGCGGCGGAGCTCGGGCCGCTCTACGAGTTTGCCCTGGTCCTTTCGGCCTTGCACACTCTCGGCGTCCTGTATTTTGTCTGGCGCATCTTCCGGGAGGAGTGGTATACTCCCCGCCGATGAAGGTGGCCCTGGTCCACGACTGGCTGAATCAGTATGGCGGCGCCGAGCGGGTGCTGGAGGTGCTCCACGACCTCTTCCCGCAGGCGCCTATCTACACCTCGATCTACGAGCCCGCCGCGATGCCGGCGTCCTACCGGGCCTGGGACATCCGGACGTCCTGGCTCCAGCGGATACCGCTGGTCCGTCGGGCCCACCAACCGTTCCTCCCGTGCTATCCGCTCGCCTTCGAGCAGTTCGACCTGAGCGAGTATGACGTGGTTCTGAGCAACAGCAGCGGTTTCTGCCATGGCGTCCTCACCCGCCCGGAGACGGCTCACCTGAACTACTGCCTGACGCCGCCTCGATACCTGTGGGATACCGCGCACTACGTCCAACGCGAAGGGCTCGGCCGGGTCGCTCGCGCCGCCCTGGCGCCGGCGCTGACGGGCCTCCGCGTGTGGGATGTACTCGCGTCGACGCGGGTCGACGCGTTCGCCGGGATCTCGAAGGCGGTGGTCGCGCGGATCGCCAAGTACTACCGCAGGGATGCCGAGCTGATCTATCCGCCGGTCGAGACCCGTCGTCTTGACATGGCGGCCGAGCCGGGGGCATTCTTCCTGATCGTCTCGCGTCTGGTGCCGTACAAGCGCGTCGACCTGGCGGTGCGCGCCTGTAGCCATCTGGGTGTGCCACTCGTCGTCGTCGGAGACGGCCGGGACCGGCCGGCGCTCGAGCGCCTGGCCGGACCGACGATCCAGTTCCGCGGCCGCGCCGGCGGGGATGAGGTACGGCATCTGCTGGCCACCTGCCGGGCGTTCCTGTTTCCGGGTGAGGAGGACTTCGGCATCGCTCCCATCGAGGCGATGGCATCGGGCCGTCCGGTTATCGCATTCAAGGCAGGCGGCGCGCTCGAAACGGTCCTGCCGGGCGAAACGGGCGAGTTCTTCGCCGAACCGACGGTCGAGTCGCTGGCCGAATCGCTATCGTCGTTCCGGGCCGATCGGTACGATCCCCGGGCGATCCGCCGGTGGGCGGAGAACTTCGACACGGCGATCTTCCGCGATCGGATCCTGGACTGGGTCGCCCGGACCACGGCGAGCGGCTCGGCGCACGAGCTGGTGGAGGTGGGATAGGGGCATGGCCAGAGGGCGGGGTCGGTCGGCGCGAGCGCCGCGGTGGAAGTACGCGGGAACGGCCGGGGCCCGCCGATCCGTCAAGGCCGATACTGTCCTGCCCATCGCCGTGCCGGCGCCGAACCGGCAGCCGCGCCCTCAACCGGCGCCGCGCCCTGCCGGGGATGAACGCCGACCGGCCAGGCGCTGGATCGGCACGGGGCCGACCATGCCAATCCAGACCGCTCTGGCCTGGACGGTGCTGGCGATCGCGGCGGGCGCCACGCTCAGCCTCCTTACCCGGCAGCCCTGGGTGCTAGGCGGCGCGGCGGCCGCAGTGGCTCTCCTCTACCTCTGGCGGCAGCTTCGCTAGTGGGTCATTTGCCAAGTTTCTCGGCATTCGCTG
>JACQGW010000021.1 GCA_016199325.1 Chloroflexota bacterium | reverse complement strand
TACGGGCGCGGCGGGACCGAGCCGACGGTCACCGACGCCGACCTGATCCTCGGCTACCTCGACCCCGACTACTTCCTCGGCGGCGCGATGCGGCTCGACCGGGCCGCCGCCGAGCGCGCCGTCGAGGAGCGCATCGCCCGACCGCTGGGGCTGAGCCTGATCGAGGCGGCCTGGGGCATCCACCAGGTGGTCAACGAGCACATGGCGCTGGCGGCCCGGCTCCACGTGATCGAGCGCGGCCAGGACCCCCGCCGCTTTGCGCTGCTGGCGTTCGGCGGCGCCGGCCCGATCCACGCCGCGGCGGTGGCGCAGACGCTCGATCAGCAGCAGATCATCTGCCCGCTGGCGGCGGGCGTCCTCTCCGCCATCGGCTTCCTGGTGGCGCCCGTCACCTTCGAGCTCACCCAGTCGCGACCGCAGCTCCTGCGCCGGACCGATTGGACCGCGGTTAACGATCTGTTCGCCGACCTCGAAGCGCGCGGGCGCGCCGTTCTCCTCGAAGCCGGGGTCGCTCCCGACCGGATCCAGATCGAGCGCAGCGCCGATGCCCGCTTCGCCGGCCAGCTCCACGAGATCGCCGTCGACGTCCCCGCCGGCACGCTGGGCGCCGATAGCGAGACCGTGATCCAGGAGCGCTTCGAGGCGAAATACCTGGAGCTCTACGGCCACCTCCACGACAACATCCCCATCCAGATCAGGACGTGGCGCGTCGTCGTCCGCGGCGAGCTTGCGCCCGTCCACTTGCAGCGGCGGCCGGACCGCCCCGGCTCGGACCGGGATGCCCGCCGCGGCGAGCGGCTCGCCTACTGGGGCCAACTGGGCCGCTACGAGGTGACGCCGGTCTACGACCGCTATGCCCTGGCGCCGGCGGCGAGGATCGAGGGTCCGGCGATCGTCGAGGAGCGGGAATCGACTGCCCTCATCCCGCCCGGCAGCGCCGGCCGCGTCGATCCGTATCTCAACCTCATCATCGAACGGCTGCCCACCGCCCCGCTCGTGGGCGCGGCCGGTCTCGCCGTGGAGGTACATCGATGACAGAGCTGGCTCGACGGCCATCGCTGTTTGACGATCCCGTTGCGCTGGAGATCATCTGGGGCCGGCTCGTCGCCGTCGCCGACGAGATGCAGACCGTCCTGCGCCGGACGGCGTTTACGACCATCGTCAGCTCGGCCAACGACGTGGGCTGCCAGATCATGGACGCGCGCGGCTGGTCGGTTGCCCGCGCGGCCATCGGCATGCCGATGTTCATCCTCGGCCTTCAGGCGCTGGTGCCGAAGCTGCTGGAGAAGTTTCCGCCGAAGACCCTCCGGCCGGGCGACGTGTTCATCGCGAACGATCCCTGGATCTCGGCCGGGCACCTGCCCGACGTCGGCGTGGTCACGCCCTTCTTCAAGGGCGAGCGGCTGATCGGCTTTGCCGGCTCCATCTGCCACGTGGCCGACATCGGCGGCCTCCTGAACGCCCAGATGGCCCGCACCGTCTTCGAAGAGGGGCTCTACATCCCGCTGCTCAAGCTCTACGAGGCCGGCCGGCGGAACGAGACCCTCGTATCGATCATCCGGCAGAACGTCCGCACGCCGGACCCGGTGATGGGCGACATCATGGCGATGGTCACCAGCAACGAAGTCGCCGCCCGCCAGACGCTCGCCCTGCTCGACGAGTACGGCTTCAATAGCCTGGAGCCGCTCTCGGATGCCGTCCAGACCCGGGCCGAGCGAGCGATGCGCGAGGCCATCGAGGAGATCCCAGACGGCGACTACCCCTGTGAGGTCACCTTCGACGAGCTGGACGGCGCGATGACGGTCGGCCTCGTCGCCCGCGTCCGGGGAAGCGATCTCGAAATCGACTTCGTCCAGGTCCCGCCGGAGCATCCGTACGGCGGCATCAACTGCACCTCCACCTACACCCGCGGTCACTCCTGCCACGCGCTGAACTGCGTGCTGACGCCGCACATCCCCGGCAACGTCGGCCTCTTCCGGCCGATCCGGTTCCGGATTCCGGAGGGGACGCTGCTCAGTTGCCGCCATCCGGTGAGCGTACACAACCGCACGAAGATCGGCTGGCACGTCTACGACCTACTCCAGGGCGCCCTCGCGCCGGCGATCCCCCACAAGGCGCCGGCGCCGTCCGCGCTGATGAGCTTCTACCGGCTCGTCGGCGTGGACCCGGAGGACGTCCCGTTCGGCGAGCTGATGGTCGTGCCGGGCGGCATGGGCGCCGGCCCGACGACCGACGGCGTGAGCGGCGTTTGCTTCCCGACCTCTGCCGGCAGCGTGCCGATCGAGTTCCTTGAGACCAACACGACCACGCTCTGGACCGAGAAGGAGTTCCTGCCGGATTCGGGCGGGCCGGGCCGGACCCGCGGCGGCTGCGGCACCCGCGCCACCGTCGGCCGCCGCAAGCACCTGGACCGTCCGGTGACGCTGACGGCCTACTGCCACGGGCAGGGGTTCCCGCCGTTCGGTCTGGCCGGCGGTCGGAGCGCGTCGCCCGCGCGGTCCCTGCTGAACGGCGTCACGCTGCCGATCGACGAGGTCCGGCAGGTGCTCGGCGCGCTCGACCTGGACGATCCGTCGATCCAGGTGACGATGGAATCGCCGGGGGGCGGCGGCGTCGGCGATGCCGTCGAACGCGACCCGGCCCTCGTCCTCGCCGACGTGCGCAACGGCTTCGTCTCCGTCGAGGCCGCTCGGCGCGACTACGGCGTCCTCGTCGACCTGGACACCTTGACCGCGCAACGGTTGCCCAGGCAGAGTTAGACAACAAAACATACGAACCGCAGAGACGCAAAGGACGCAGAGACGACGCAAAGAAGAGACGAACAAGACCGCCGTGTCTCTGCGATCTTCTCTGCGCTCTCTGCGCCTCTGCGGTTTCGTCAGGCGCTCTCATAGGAGGAATCGACCATGAACGTGCTCATCTCGGTCGACATGGAGGGCATCTCCGGCGTCGTTTCCAGACGGGAGACCAGTGCCGGCGGGACGCCCGGCAGCTCAAGGGGTGAGGACTACGAGCGAGCCCGGCAGTGGATGACGGCGGACACGAACGCCGCCGTCGAAGGGGCGTTTCGGGGCGGCGCCACGCGGGTCGTCGTCGCCGATTCCCACGGCAACATGCGAAACCTCCTGTTCGACGGGCTGGATCCGCGCGCCGAGCTGGTGCGCGGCGGCTGGAACCGGCCGCTCTTCACCGTCGAGGGGCTGGACGAGACGTTCGCCGCAGTGCTCCTCGTCGGTTCTCACGCCAGAGCCGGCGATGCGCGCGGCATCCTTGCCCACACCTACAGCTCGGCCGTCCTCGCCGAGGTTCGCATCAACGGCGAGCCGATCAGCGAAGCGATGTTCGCCGCCGGTCTCGCCGGCCGCCACGGCGTTCCCGTCGCGCTCGTCACCGGCGACGACGTCATCTGCGCCGACACGAAAGCCCGACTGCCACACGTCGAGACGGCGGTCGTGAAATATGCCATCGACCGCTACATCGCCCGCTGTCTGCCGCAGCCGGTGGCCCATCAGCGCATTCGTGAGGGCGCCGAGCGGGCGCTGGCGCGGATCGGCGAGATGCGCCCCTTCCAGTTCGCCTCGCCGATCAAGCTCGAAGTGACGACGATTGACGCGTCGGCCGCCGCCCGGATCTGCTTCATTCCGCAGATCAAGCGGGAGAGTGAGTGTACCGTCTCCTACTACGCGCAGGACGTTCAGGAGGCGCACGACATGTTCATGGCCTGCCTGCTCCTGGCGCTGACGTCGTCCACGCTGGGGGTCTAGACTATCATGCCAGATGCGACGTACCGGGTTGCCTTTGACATCGGCGGCACCTTCACCGACTTTGCGCTCCTCGACGCCGAGACCGGCGAGATCGAGATCCATAAATGCCTGACGACGCCCCAGGATCCCTCGGAGGGCGTGCTTCAGGGGCTTGCCGAGCTGCTCGAACGGACGCAGGTCCCGGCCGGCCGGGTCGAGAACGCCATCCACGGGACCACGCTCGTCACGAATGCCATCATCGAGCGCAAAGGGGCAAAGGTCGCGCTGCTGGCGACGAAGGGGTTCCGTGACAGCCTCGACATCCGCAACGCCCAGCGCTACGACATCTACGATCTCTTCCTCCGCTTCCCGGAGCCGCTCGTCCCCCGCTACCTCCGGATAGGCGTCGACGAGCGGGTCGACCGCAACGGCCGCGTCCTGAAACGGGTCGAGCGGGAGGCCATCGTCGAGGCGCTGGACCGGCTGCGGGCCGAAGATGCGAAGGACCGGTCGTTCGCGGCGGCCAACGGCCGCCTGGCGCCCGGTGCGACGGCGCCGGGAGAGCTTACGTCGCTGGCGATCTGCTTCCTCCACTCGTATCGAAACCCCGAAAACGAGCAGATCGCGGCGGATCTCGTCCGCGAGTGCTGGCCCGAGCTCGACGTGTCCATCTCCAGTGAGGTCGCACCGGAGATCCGTGAGTACGAACGGACGAGCACGACCGTGGCGAACGCCTACGTCCGCCCGCTCACCCGGCGCTACCTGGAGAACCTGGCACGGGCGCTCGCGCAGCTCGGCTACCGCGGGCGCCTGTACCTGATGCTCTCGTCCGGCGGAATCAGCACGCTGGAGACCGCCGCGGCGCTGCCGGTTCGGCTCGTCGAGTCGGGGCCGGCCGGCGGGGCCATCGGCGCGGCCTTCTACGGCCAGACCTGTGGCGCGAGCGACCTCGTCTCCTTCGACATGGGCGGCACCACCGCCAAGATCAGCGTCATCCAGGACGGCCGGCCGGCGTCGACCCGCCAGATCGAAGTCGCGCGGGTGCATCGCTTCAAGAAGGGCTCCGGCATCCCGATCCAGTTCGCAGCGGTCGAGATGGCGGAGATCGGCGCCGGCGGCGGCTCCATCGCGGCCATCGACGACATGGGCTTGCTGAAAGTCGGGCCGCGCTCGGCCGGCGCCGACCCCGGCCCCGCCTGCTACGGGCGCGGCGGGACCGAGCCGACGGTCACCGACGCCGACCTGATCCTCGGCTACCTGGACCCCGATTACTTCCTCGGCGGCAAGATGCACCTGGACCGGGCCGCCGCCGAACGGGCCATCGTGGAGCGAGTTGCCCGCCCCCTGGGGCTCACGCTGACCGAGTCGGCCTGGGGCATCCATCAGTTGGTCAACGAGCACATGGCCGCCGCCGCCAAGATCCACGTCATCGAGCGCGGCCAGGACCCCCGGCGCTTCTCCCTGCTCGCCTTCGGCGGCGCCGGGCCGATCCACGCCGCCGGCGTCGCCCAGGCGCTGGGCCAGCAGCGGATCATCTGCCCGCTGGCGGCCGGCGTCCTCTCCGCCATCGGCTTCCTGGCCGCACCGGTCGCCTTCGAGTTCGCCCAGTCCAGACCCCAGGTCCTCCAGGCCGCCGACTGGCCGGCCGTCAACGCCATGCTCGACGACCTGGAGGAGCGCGGCCGGGCCGTCCTGCGGGAGGCGGGCGTGGCGCCGGAGCACGTCGAGATCGAGCGCACCGTCGACGCCCGCTTCGTCGGCCAGCTCCACGAGATCACCGTCGAGATCCCCGGCGGCGCCCTCGGCCCGGCGAGCCAGGCGTCTATCGAGGAGCGATTCAACGGCAAGTACCAGGCGCTCTACGGCCACCTGCACGACGGCTTCCCAATCCAGATCATGACCTGGCGCATCGTCGCCCGCGGCCAACTGGCCGGCGTCCGGCTGAAGGAGCATTCAGGCTGGCTGGGCGACGTCGCGTCGGCCCGGCGCGGCGAGCGGCCGGCGTACTGGAGCGAGCTGGGCCGCTACGAGCAGACCCCGGTCTACGACCGCTACGCACTGGCGCCGGGGGCGACCGTCGACGGCCCGGCCATCGTCGAGGAGCGCGAGTCGACGGCGCTGATTCCGCCGCACAGCATCGGCCGGGTCGACGGCTTCCTCAATCTGATCGTCGACCGACTCGCTCCGGCAGGCGCCGAGCTTTCCGGCGAGATCCGCGTGGAGGCACAACGATGACGAGCACGCTTCAGCGGTCAACCTCGTTTGACGATCCGGTGGCGCTGGACATCGTCTGGCGCCGGGTCGTCACGGTCGCCGACGAGATGCAGACGGTCCTGCGCCGGACCGCCTTCACAACCATCGTCAGCGCCGTCAACGACCTCGGCTGCCAGATCCTCGACGCGCGCGGCTGGTCGGTCGCCCACGCCTCCACGAGCATGCCGATGTTCAACCTGGCGCTGGCGAACGTCGTTCAGAAGCTCCTCGTCCCGTTCCCGCTCGACTCGCTGGCGCCGGGGGACGTCCTCTTCACCAACGACCCCTGGCTCTCGACCGGGCATCTCAACGACGTCGCCGTCGTGACGCCGTTCTTCAAGAAGGGGCGGGTGGCCGGCTTCGCCGGGACGATCTGCCACATCGGCGACGTCGGCGGCCTGTTGAACAGCCAGATGGCGCGGAGCATCTTCGAGGAGGGGATCTTCGTCCCGCCGGTCCGGCTCTACGATCGCGGCCGGCGGAACGAGACCCTCCTGGCGCTCATCCGCGCCAACGTGCGGACGCCCGACATGGTCCTGGGCGATCTGACGGCGATGGTCACGGCCAACAACGTCGCCGTCCGCCAGATGCTCGCGCTGCTCGACGAGTACGGGCTCGACGACCTGGTGCCGCTCTCGGACGCCGTCCAGACGCGGGCCGAGCGGGCCATGCGGCAGGCGATCGGCGGGATCGCCGACGGTGACTACCCGCACGAGTTCACCCTGGACGAGCTCGACGGACCGATGACCATCGGCGCCGTCGTCCGCATCCGCGGCTCGGAGCTCGAGCTCGATTATGTGAAGGTCCCGCCGGAGCATCCCCACGGCGGCATCAACTGCACGCTGACCTACACGACGGGCCATTCGCACCTGGCGCTGAACGCCCTCCTGACGCCGCACATCCCCCACAACGCCGGCCTCTCTCGCCCCCTCAAGCTGCGGGCGCCGGAGGGGAGCATCCTCAACGCCAGGTATCCGGCGGCCGTGAACGACCGCATGAAGGTGGGCTGGCACGTCCACGCGGCCGTCACGGGCTGTCTGGCGAAAGCGATTCCCCACAAGGTCCCGGCGCCGGCCGGCTTTCCGAGCTACTTCCGGGTGGTCGGCGTCGACGACTACGGCCTGCACTTCAGCGAGCTGATGACGAACGGCGGCGGCATGGGCGCCGGGCCGCTCGCCGATGGGGTGGATTCCATCTGCTACCCGACGAGCGCCTGCGCCCTGCCGGTCGAGATCTTCGAGAACAGCACGGCCGGCCTGACCCACGAGCGAGAGCTCCTGCCCGACTCGGCAGGGCCGGGGCGGCACCGCGGCGGCTTCGGCCTGCGCGCCACCGTCGGCGTGCCCGACGATCGGGCGCAGCCGCTGATGCTGACGCCGTTCTGCCAGCACCAGGGCTATCCGCCCATCGGACTGGCCGGTGGCCGCCCGGCGACGCCCACGCGGGTCTACCGCGACGGCGTCGAGCTTCCCACCCATGAGGTGCGGCGGCAGCTCGGCGAGCTCGCCGTGAGCGATCCCGACCTGCGCTTGACGATGGACACGCCCGGCGGCGGCGGCTACGGCAACCCGGCCGAGCGCGACGTCGAGCAGGTGATCGCCGACGTCCGCAACGGACTGGTCTCCGTCGAGGCAGCGGCGCGCGACTACGGCGTCCTCATCGACCTGGACACGCTCCAGGCCCGGCGGGTGGTGAGTAATGAGTGATACGTCATTACGTCATGCGTCCTGTCATGCGTCATGCGTCATTACGTCATGCGTGGTCGGTGAGGGGTGATACATGACGGGTGACGAGCAAGGTGCGATACCCATGTCTGTCATTCCGAGCCGCAGCGAGGAATCTCCCGGTGGCTGCGAGGGACCGCCGTCTGTCATTCCGAGCCGCAGCGAGGAATCTCCCCGGTGGTTGGTGGCAACTGGACGCCGCGCGCGGGGCCGTAGCGAGTGTGGGACTCCAAGTCACCGGTCGGTCGGAGCAGCAC